>NZ_JAUSVK010000001.1:3665000-3990540 GCF_030814655.1 Labrys monachus | reverse complement strand
CAGAGCGAGGTGAATTCCGGGCAGGTGAAGCGCGTGAGATAGAGCGTGTCCGCCTGCGGGTTGGGCACCCTGTCGAGGCGGGCTTCCCTGGGCGAAGAGGGGATGGCGGCGGCGCTGCCCAGCTGCAGCGTGGAAGGGTCGAAAGACGTCATGGGTCCTCGCTCGCATGGTGGGGACCCGGCACGCGGCCGGATCCCGCCATGCGTCAAAAGGCCGTCGCGAAAGCTTCGCGTATGGCAGGCTAGAGTCGAGGCGAGCCATTCCGCCATTTCCGGGGCGGATGCAAGCTTTGCGTTCTGCAGCGGCCATGGACTGGCCGATATGACGGGATATACGAAACGGGAGGCGCTGGAATCCGGCGCTTTCAACCCGGGAGCGCTCCGATCGATGGCGTTCCCATGACATTGTTTTACTCTTCCGCCTCTTCCTCTCATCCGCTATGAGCCGGACCGACGTCACAACCGAACAGGAGCAGCCCCATGACCGCCATCAGCGACATCATCGCGCGCGAAATTCTCGACAGCCGCGGCAATCCGACGGTCGAGGTCGATGTCCTGCTGGAAGACGGATCGATGGGGCGCGCGGCGGTTCCCTCGGGCGCCTCGACGGGCGCCCATGAAGCGGTCGAACTGCGCGACGGCGACGAGCGCTATGGCGGCAAGGGCGTCCAGCTGGCCGTCGATGCCGTCAATGGCGAAATCTACGACGCGCTGGGCGGGCTCGACGCCGAGGACCAGATCCAGATCGACCAGACGATGATCGATCTGGACGGCACCGCCAACAAGGCGCGTCTCGGCGCCAATGCCATTCTCGGCGTTTCCCTGGCGGTGGCGAAGGCCGCGGCGCAGTCTTCCGGCCTGCCGCTCTGGCGCTATGTCGGCGGCGCTTCGGCTCGCGTCCTGCCGGTCCCGATGATGAACATCGTCAATGGCGGCGTCCATGCCGACAATCCCATCGACTTCCAGGAGTTCATGGTGATGCCGGTGGGCGCCGAGAGCTTCGCCGAAGGCCTGCGCATGGGCGCCGAAATCTTCCACACGCTGAAGAAGGCGTTGAAGAAGGCGGGCCACAACACCAATGTCGGCGACGAGGGCGGCTTTGCCCCGAACCTGCCTTCTGCCAAGGCGGCGCTGGACTTCGTCATGACGGCGATCGAGGAGGCCGGCTACGAGCCGGGCGGCGACGTCATGCTCGCGCTCGACTGCGCGGCCACCGAATTCTTCAAGGGCGGCGTCTATGACTACACCGGCGAAGGCGTGAAGCGCGACATCGCGGCCCAGGCCGACTATCTGGCTTCGCTCGCCGCCGACTACCCGATCGTATCGATCGAGGACGGCCTTTCCGAGGATGATTTCGAGGGCTGGAAGCTCCTGACCGACAAGATCGGCAGCAAGGTGCAGCTTGTCGGCGACGACCTGTTCGTCACCAACACCGAGCGCCTCTCCATGGGCATCAAGCAGGGCCTCGGCAATGCGATCCTCGTCAAGGTCAACCAGATCGGTACCCTTACCGAGACGCTCGCCGCCGTGGAGATGGCGCACAAGGCGGGCTATCGCGCGGTGATGTCGCATCGCTCCGGCGAGACCGAGGATTCGACCATCGCCGATCTCGCCGTCGCCACCAATTGCGGACAGATCAAGACCGGCTCCCTGGCCCGCTCCGACCGTACCGCGAAGTACAATCAGCTCCTGCGCATCGAGGAAGCCCTGGGAACGCAGGCGCTGTATGGCGGCCGCGCCGCCTTGAAGGCGCTCGCCTGACGCTTTCCGCACCGCCTCCCGACGGAGCGGTCGGCACTTTACTTCGATGCCGGAAAGCAACCTTGCCTTCCGGCATTTCTTTTTGCATGGCGATCCTGTGATAGGCGAATGGCTCGCCACGCCCGGGGCGCTGGATGCTGCAGTGCAGCATAAAGTCTCAACACAAAATCAACCACCTCGCGCCATCATGGCGGCATGGTCATCCGCACACGCCTTCGTGCCTTCCTCAACCAGCTCGCCCTCTTCGTCGGGACGGCGGCGGCAATCGCCTATTTCTCGTTCCAGGCCTTCAACGGGGACCACGGCATCCAGGCCCAGCGCCAATTTGACCAGCAGAAGCAGAAATTGAGCGACGAGCTGGCGTCGCTGAAGGACCAGCATGCCGCGCTCGAGCGCCGGGTGAATCTCCTCCGCGCCGACACGATCGACCCCGACATGCTGGAAGAAAAATCCCGCGAGCTTCTCGGCTTCGTCCATCCAAATGACGTAATTGTGTTTCTGCCGAAATAGGCTTGGCTTTCCGCTTGTTGCGCTGCCGCCGAGGCGAAACGACGTTTACTTTCAGCCGCCGCTCCCGACCCGGATTTTGCAACGAATTCATGTCACGAAATTAATTCGATTTCAGTTGATCCTTCAATTAATTGAATTCCGGTTGATTACCAATTCTGTTGCGCATTCAACATGTTGCACTGCAGCATGGCGCCTGCCCCTCGCTTTTTGGTATTGGATGCGCTAGCTGTCTGTCAGCTAAGCCATCAATATTTTCGGAGGGTCCATGGCCGCTACAGCCACCAAGGCCGTCGCCAGCGCCAGCAAAGCGTCCAAGCCTGCCCGCACGGCCGGCAGGGGCGCCGCGGCGTCGCCGGCGTTCGACAAGGCGCAGGAGCTCGAGGCCTATCGCGAGATGCTGCTGATCCGGCGCTTCGAGGAGAAGGCGGGCCAGATGTACGGCATGGGGCTGATCGGCGGCTTCTGTCACCTGTATATCGGGCAGGAAGCCGTGGTCGTCGGCATGCAGAAGGCCGTGCGTGAGGGCGACAAGATCATCACGGGCTATCGTGACCATGGCCACATGCTGGCGACGGGCATGGCTTCCCGCGGCGTGATGGCCGAGCTGACCGGCCGGCGCGGGGGCTATTCCCACGGCAAGGGCGGCTCCATGCACATGTTCTCGGTCGAGAAGGGCTTCTATGGCGGCCACGGCATCGTCGGCGCGCAGGTCTCCCTCGGCACCGGCCTCGCCTTCGCCGGCGCCTACCGGCAGGACGGCTCGGTGAGCCTGACCTATTTCGGCGACGGCGCGGCCAACCAGGGCCAGGTCTATGAGAGCTTCAACATGGCGGCGCTGTGGAAGCTGCCGGTGGTCTACGTCATCGAGAACAACAAATATGCGATGGGCACCTCGGTGAACCGCGCCTCGGCGCAGACCGATTTTTCCCGCCGCGGCCTGTCCTTCAACATTCCCGGCGAGCAGGTGGACGGCATGGATGTGCGCGCCGTCCATGCCGCGGGCCTCAAGGCGATCGAGCATGCCCGGTCCGGCAAGGGTCCCTATATCCTGGAGATGCTGACCTACCGCTATCGCGGCCATTCGATGTCCGACCCGGCCAAATACCGGACGAAGGACGAGGTCCAGAAGATGCGGACCGAGCATGACCCGATCGAGCAGAGCCGGGCCCGGCTGCTGAACGAGCACGGCCTCGCGGAGGAGGAGTTGAAGAAGATCGATTCCGACATCCGGGAGATCATCAACGATGCCGCCGATTTCGCCACCCATGATCCGGAGCCGGATCCCTCGGAACTGTGGACCGACATCCTGAAGTGACGATGTCGTCGGCCGCCTTGCACGGTTCGTCCGCTCCCGCGTTAATCCATCCCAGAATTCGAGGCACCTATGCCTGACGTATTGATGCCGGCCCTTTCCCCGACGATGGAGCAGGGCAAACTGTCCAAATGGATCAAGAAGGAAGGTGACACCATCAAATCGGGTGACGTCATCGCCGAAATCGAGACCGACAAGGCGACGATGGAGGTCGAAGCGGTCGACGAGGGCGTGCTGTCACAGATCCTCATCCCCGAAGGCACGGACAATGTCGCGGTCAACACCAAGATCGCGTTCATCAAGGGCGAGGGCGAAAGCGAGCCGGCGCCGGCTGCTCAAGCTCCCGCCACTGAGGCTCCCGCGGCCCAGGCGCCTGCTCCCGCAGCCGCCGCTCCGGCCGTGACGCCCGCCGTCGCCGCCCCCGCCGTGGCCAGGGACGTCCCGCCCGCCGCCGAGGCGCATGACGCTTCGGGAGAGATTCCGGCCGGCACCGAATTCGTCACCATGACGGTGCGCGAGGCGTTGCGCGATGCGATGGCCGAGGAAATGCGCCGCGACGACAAGGTCTTCGTCATGGGCGAGGAGGTCGCCGAATATCAGGGCGCCTACAAGATCACGCAGGGCCTCCTGCAGGAATTCGGTGCCCGCCGCGTCGTCGATACGCCGATCACCGAGCATGGCTTCGCCGGTCTCGGCATCGGTGCCGCGATGGCCGGGCTGCGTCCGATCGTCGAGTTCATGACCTTCAACTTCGCCATGCAGGCGATGGACCAGATCATCAATTCGGCCGCCAAGACGCTCTATATGTCCGGCGGGCAGATGGGATGCCCGATCGTGTTCCGCGGCCCCAACGGCGCGGCGGCCCGCGTCGCCGCCCAGCACAGCCAGGACTACAGCGCCTGGTATTCGCATATTCCGGGCCTGACCGTGATCGCGCCCTATTCGGCGGCCGACGCCAAGGGCCTGCTGAAATCGGCGATCCGCAACCCGAACCCGGTCGTCTTCCTCGAAAACGAGATCCTGTACGGCCACAGCAATCCCGTTCCGAAGCTCGACGACTTCACCCTACCGATCGGCAAGGCCAAGGTGGTCAAGCCGGGCCGCCACGTCACGCTGGTCGCCTGGTCGATCGGCATGACCTATGTGCTCAAGGCCGCCGAATTGCTGGCCGCCGAGGGGATCGAGGCCGAGATCATCGACCTGCGTACCCTGCGTCCGCTCGATTCGGCGACCGTGGTCGCCTCGGTGAAGAAGACCGGCCGCTGCGTCGTCGTCGAGGAGGGCTGGCAACAGTCCGGTGTCGCGGCCGAAGTCGCCGCCCGCATCCACGAGCAGGCCTTCGACTATCTCGACGCGCCGGTTGCCCGGGTTTCGGGCAAGGACGTGCCGATGCCGTATGCGGCCAATCTGGAAAAGCTGGCTTTGCCGAACGCGGCCGAAGTCGTCGAGGCGGCCAAGGCCGTCCTCTATCGCTGAGGAGCGCACCATGCCTGCGAACGTCCTGATGCCCGCCCTTTCGCCGACGATGGAGAAGGGCAACCTCACCAAATGGCTGAAGAAGGAAGGCGACGCCGTCAAGTCCGGCGACGTCCTCGCCGAGATCGAGACGGACAAGGCGACGATGGAAGTCGAGGCGATCGACGAGGGCGTGCTCGCCAGGATCGTGGTGCCCGAAGGAACGACGGACGTTCCCGTCAACGAGCTGATCGCGGTGATCGCCTCGGAGGGCGAGGACGCTAAGGCCGTGGCCGCCGGGGCCGGCGCAGCGCCGGCGAAGGAGGCTCCTAAGCCTTCCGAAGCTCCCAAGCCTTCCGAAGAGGTCAAGCCTGTGGAAGCTTCGAGGCCGGCAGCGGCGCCCGCCGCCGCGCCGCCCGCCGCCGCGCCGCCCGCGGTGGCCTCCGCACCGGCGCGGAGCGACTCGCGCGTCTTCGCCTCGCCGCTGGCCAGGCGTCTCGCCAAGGAGGCGGGCCTCGATCTTTCCGCCGTGGCCGGCTCCGGGCCGCATGGCCGGATCGTCGAGCGCGATATCCAGGCGGCTGTCGCCGGCGGCGGTGCCAGGCCGGCGGCCGCTGCGCCTGCACCGGCCGCGCCCGCCAAGGCGGCGGCGCCCGTGCCCGCCGCGGCCTCGGACGAGGCCGTCAGGAAACTGTTCGCGCCCGGCTCCTACGAGGAGGTTCCCCATGACGGCATGCGCAAGACGATCGCGCGCCGCCTCGTGGAGGCCAAGTCCACCATTCCGCATTTCTACCTGACGGTGGACGTCGATATCGACGCCCTTCTCGCCTTGCGCGAGCAGATCAACCATGGCGCGCCGCTGACGAAGGACGGCAAGCCGTCCTTCAAGATCTCCGTCAACGACATGGTGATCAAGGCCTATGCGCTGGCGCTGCGCGCCGTGCCGGACGCCAACGTCTCCTGGACCGAGGGCGCCATGCTCAAGCATCGCCAGGCCGATGTCGGCGTTGCCGTCTCCATTCCCGGCGGCCTGATCACGCCGATCATCCGCGATGCCGGCAACAAGACGTTGTCCGCCATCTCCGGCGAGATGAAGGATCTCGCGGCCCGTGCCAAGAGCCGCAAGCTCAAGCCGGAGGAATATCAGGGCGGCACCGGCGCGGTCTCCAATCTCGGCATGTTCGGCATCAAGGCGTTCTCCGCCGTCATCAACCCGCCGCATGCGACGATCCTCGCGGTCGGCGCCGGCATCCAGCAGCCGGTGGTGCGCGGCGGCGAGATCAAGATCGCCACGCTGATGTCGCTGACGCTCTCCACCGACCACCGCGCCGTCGACGGCGCCCTCGGCGCCGAACTGATGCAGGCGATCCGGGGCTACATCGAAAAGCCGCTGGGCATGCTGGTGTGAGGTATGGCGATGGATGCCTTTGGCGCCATCAACGAGACGCAACGCTTGGATCTCCCCTCCCTCTTGCAGGGAGGGGTAAGGGGTGGGAGGCGTGACAGCTGATGCCGCCCGCGGGAAAATGGGCACGCACGCCTTCACATGTCGGCGCAACATTTCGCGCCAAGGCGCTGGCTGTCGACCAGCGCCGGAACATGACGGATCCTGAGCGCAGGCTCTGGCGATCCCTGAGAAAGGACCTACCTGAAGACGGTAGTCATTTTCGGCGTCAGGTGGCGATCGGTCCCTATGTCGCAGATTTTGTCCATCTGGGCGCGCGTCTCATTGTCGAAGTCGACGGCAACCAGCACGGTTTCGAAAGACAAGCGAGGCACGACGAGAAACGCGATGCATATCTGGCCAATGCCGGCTTCGAGGTGCTTCGCTTCTCGAACCATGACGTCATGAGGGCGACCCGGTCTGTCGTCGACACGATCTTCGCCGCACTTCACCCGTCGCCCCCCACCCCTTACCCCTCCCCGCGAGGGGGAGGGGAGGCCCGAGCGTCGCGCTCCTCTAGCCAACAGCCGAGCCTTTCTGGAGACGTTTCATGACTTCCTACGACGTGATCATCATCGGCTCGGGACCCGGCGGCTATGTCACGGCCATCCGGGCGGCGCAGCTCGGGCTGAAGACGGCGATCGTCGAGCGCGAGCATCTCGGCGGCATCTGCCTCAACTGGGGCTGCATTCCCACCAAGGCGCTGCTGCGCTCGGCCGAGATCCTTCACTATGCCGAGCATGCGGGGGATTACGGCCTCGTGCTCGACGGTACGATCAGGCCGGACACGGCGGCGGTGGTCAAGCGCTCGCGCGGCGTTGCCAACCAGCTCAACACCGGCGTTGGCTTCCTCCTCAAGAAGAACAAGGTCGATGTGATCTGGGGCGTGGCGACGGTGACCAAGCCCGGCGAGATCAACGTCATCCCGTCGACCCGGTCGGTACAGGGGCCGCCGGTCGCCGCGCCGAAGGGCGCGCAGGCGCCCGGCATCTACCAGGCCAAGCACATCATCGTCGCCACCGGCGCGCGTCCGCGCGTGCTGCCTGGCCTCGAACCCGACGGCAAGCTGATCTGGACCTATTTCGACGCCATGGTGCCGGCGGTCATGCCCAAGAAGCTCCTCGTGGTCGGCTCGGGCGCCATCGGCATCGAATTCGCCTCCTTCTACCGCACCATGGGCGCCGAGGTGACGGTGGTGGAGGTGCTGCCGCAGATCCTCCCCGTCGAGGACGAGGAGATCGCCGCCCACGCCCGCAAGCGCTTCGAGAAGGCGGGCATCAGGATCCTGTCGAGCGCCAAGGTCGTCAAGGTCGACAAGGGCGAGAACTCGCTCAAGGCGACGGTCGAGACCGCCGACGGCAAGACGCAGGTGATCGAGGCGGACAGGCTGATCTCGGCGGTCGGCGTGGTCGGCAACATCGAGAATCTCGGGCTCGAGAAGCTCGGCGTGAAGACCGATCGCGGCTGCGTCGTCATCGACGGCTACGGCAAGACGAACGTCGCGGGCATCTACGCCATCGGCGATGTCGCCGGGCCGCCGATGCTGGCCCACAAGGCCGAGCATGAAGGCGTGGTCTGCATCGAGGCGATCGCCGGGCAGCACCCCCATCCGCTCGAAAAGGACAAGATCCCCGGCTGCACCTATTGCACGCCGCAGATCGCCAGCGTCGGCCTGACAGAGAAGAAGGCCAGGGAGGCCGGTTACACCGTCAAGGTCGGCCGCTTCCCCTTCATCGGCAACGGCAAGGCGATCGCGCTCGGCGAGCCCGAGGGACTGGTGAAGACGGTGTTCGACGCCAAGACCGGAAAGCTCCTCGGTGCCCATCTGGTCGGCGCCGAAGTCACCGAACTGATCCAGGGCTTCGTCATCGCCATGAACCTGGAGACCACGGAAGAGGATCTCATGCACGCGGTGTTCCCGCATCCGACATTGTCGGAGACGATGCATGAAAGCGTTCTGGACGCCTACGGCCGCGCTATCCATATATGATCCTGCGGCGGCCGCTTCGCGCGAAGCCGGCCGCCCCGCCTCAACCGAAAGGTCCGCCATGCCCGTTGTCGTCGACCTCCTGAACAACGACAGCCGTCCCCGCCATCCCGAAAAGGCCCATCGGCCGGACCAGCCGATGCTGCGCAAGCCGGAATGGATCCGGGTCAAGGCGCCGGGCTCCCCGGGCTGGCGCGACACGCAGGCGATCGTGAAGGAGAACAAGCTCGTCACCGTCTGCGAGGAGGCGGGCTGCCCCAATATCGGCGAGTGCTGGGACAAGAAGCACGCGACCTTCATGATCATGGGCGACACCTGCACGCGGGCCTGCGCCTTCTGCAACGTGCGGACCGGGCTTCCCGGGCCGCTCGACCCGAACGAGCCGGAGCACACCGGCATCGCCGTGGCCAAGCTCGGCCTCAACCATGTGGTGATCACCTCCGTCGACCGGGACGATCTCGCCGACGGCGGTGCGCAGCACTTCGCGGAGGTCATCCGTGCCATCCGCCGGCACGCGCCGGGCACGACGATCGAGGTGCTGACGCCCGACTTCCTGCGCAAGGACGGGGCCCTGGAGACGGTGGTGGCGGCCCGCCCCGACGTGTTCAACCACAATCTCGAAACCGTCGCCTCGAACTACCTCACCGTGCGGCCGGGCGCGCGCTATTTCCATTCGATGCGGCTCTTGCAGCGCGTCAAGGAAATCGATGCGTCGATCTTCACCAAATCCGGCATCATGGTCGGGCTCGGCGAGAAGCGGAACGAGGTCCTGCAACTGATGGACGATCTGCGTTCCGCCGATGTCGACTTCATCACCATCGGCCAATATCTCGCGCCGTCCCGCAAGCATCATCCGGTCGTGGCCTATGTCACGCCCGACGAGTTCAAGAGCTACGAGACGGTGGCCTATGCCAAGGGCTTCCTGATGGTTTCCGCCTCGCCGCTGACGCGGTCTTCCCATCATGCGGGGGACGACTTCGCCAAGCTCAAGACCAACCGCGCCGCCAAACTGGGACGGTGAGGAGAAGCGGCGGGGCGCAGGAGGCCGCCGCGTGTTTTCTGCATCGCAGGCGCACCGAGACGAGGCGGAAGGCTATTCCGCCCCTGCGCCGATGCCTATATGAGGGCATCGGAGTTCTGTTCATGCCGTCTTTCCGCACTTCCCGCCGTGTCAGGCATTCGCCAGACGAGATGTTCGCTCTCGTTGCCGACGTGGAAAAATACCCGCTTTTCGTGCCGCTGTGCGCGGCGTTGCGCGTGCGCAGCCGCCAGCCTCAGGCGGACGGCCGGCTGATCATGATCGCGGACATGACGGTGGCCTACAAGCTCATCCGCGAGACCTTCGGCAGCCGCGTCACCATGAACAGGGACCGGCTGGAAATCCTGGTCGAATATCTCGACGGCCCGTTCAGCCATCTCGAGAACCGCTGGAGCTTCAAGGATGACGGCGCCGGCGGCTGCATCGTCGAATTCTTCATCGACTACAGCTTCCGGTCCCGCATGCTGGGCATGCTGATGGGCACCATGTTCGATGCGGCGTTCCGGCGTTTCGCCGACGCCTTCGAAAAGCGTGCCGACGTCATATACGGCCGCAAGGCGCTCGGTACGGCGTAGCGCCACAGCCCGCTTCCGTGCGGCGGGCCTCCCGGAGCGCTGCGGCATGTCCGGCAAGGCGTCAGGCCAGGACCGTGATCTCGCCGGCCAGCTGCAGCAGCAGGTCCAGCGCCTGCTCGACCGACCGCTTGCGGATCTCGGAGCGCGTGAGTTCGCCGAATCGCCGCTCGACGTGGAGGCGGGGGCCCCGGCGGCTCCAGGCCGCGAAATGCACCAGCCCGACCGGCTTTGCCGCGGTGCCACCGCCCGGACCGGCAACGCCGGTGATCGCCACCGAAAGGCCGGCCCGCGAATGGCCTACGGCGCCCTCCGCCATGGCGAAGGCGACGCTTTCGCTCACCGCGCCGTCCCGCTCGATCAGCGCCCGGGGAACGCCGAGCATCTCGATCTTGGCCTCGTTCGAATAGGTGACGAAGCCGCGGTCGACCACGTCGGACGAGCCGGGCACCGCGGTGAGGGCGCCGGCGACGAGGCCTCCGGTGCAGGATTCCGCCGTGGCGACCGTCAGGCCCTTGCCGCGGCAGGCCGCGAGGACCGCTTCGGCCTGCCGGAAGAAGATGTCGTCGTTCATGAGCCGCTCCATGGTCGTTTTCCCGCCTGTGCCGCGAGCGCCGTCAGTTCCAGGGCAGGCGCACGGTGGCGGAGGCCATCGCGGCGATGCCCTCGCGCCGCCCGGTGAAGCCGAGGCTTTCCGTCGTCGTCGCCTTCACGCCGACGCGATCGACGGGAATGGCGGCGATGTCCGCGATGCGGGCCCGCATCGCCTCGCGGTGAGGCCCGATCTTCGGCGCCTCGCACAGGATCGTCACGTCGAGATGCGCGATGGCGCCCCCGCGGCGGGCGACGAGGCCGGCGGCATGGGCGAGGAAGCGGTCGGACGAGGCGCCCTTCCATTGCGGATCGGACGGCGGAAAATGCGAACCGATATCGCCGTCGCCGATCGCCCCGAGGATCGCATCCGTGAGGGCGTGCAGGCCGACATCGGCGTCCGAATGCCCCTTCAGCGCCTGCTCATGCGGGATCCTGACGCCGTTCAGCCAGACATGGTCGCCGTCCGTGAAGGCGTGGACGTCGAAGCCCGTGCCGGTGCGGACGTCGCCGAGGGCGGCGAGCGGCGAGACGGCCTGTTCGGCACGCTGGAAATCGGCTTCGGTGGTGAGCTTCATGTTGGTTGCCTCGCCTTCAAACACGAAAAGGGGATGTCCGGCCCATTCGACGACGGCGCCGTCGTCGGTCAGCGTCTCGATGCCGGCGGAAGCGGCGCGCAGATGGGCGTCATGGATGAGGCCGAACGCGAAGGCCTGCGGCGTCTGCACCGAGCGCAGGAGCGCCCGCTCGGGCGTATCGACGACCCGCCCGTCCGCATCGATGCGCTTGACGGTATCGGTCACCGCCAGGCCGGGGACGGCGGCGCCGTGGAGAAGCGCCGCCTCGATGGCCCGGTCGATCAGGCCGGCGGAGGCGAAGGGGCGGGCGGCATCGTGCAGCAGGACGATGTCGGGTTTGGCCGGCGCCAGCGCCTGCAGCCCCGCCAGGCAGGATGCCTGCCGCGTCCTGCCGCCGACCACGACGCCCGCAAGCTTGCCGATCCCGCGGGCGCTCGGGCGGAACAGCGGCTCGTCGTCCGGCCCGATCGCCACGACGATGCTGCCGACGGACGGATGCCGCTCGAACAAAGCGAGCGTGCGCGCCAGAACGGTCCGGCCGCCCAGCAGCCGGTATTGCTTGGGAACGTCGCCGCCGACTCGCGATCCGCGCCCGGCGGCGACGACGAGAACGGCGACGGATTTCGGCGGGGTCGCGGCGCCTGGAGACATGGGTATCACAATACACTGGCCCGGCGTGTCGCCGGCGGCGAAGCAATGCGGCGAGTCAGGCCGGATAACACGGTTATGTTCACAATTCTCTCTCGCCACGGACGCGGAACTTGTTACACTCATATACGAAGTGGCGGAATGCCTGCGGCGCGTGAAAACTGCGACCGGGCAAAGTCAAGGTCAGATTTTGGTGGATCGCAGTTTGGAGGGTCAGGCCCCCTGGTCGAGTGACGGTGGAAATGCCGCGGTGCCCAAGATGCACCAGGCGGAGCATGCCCGCCGCCACCATACCTATGCCGCGCTCGACCTCGGCACCAACAATTGCCGGCTGCTGGTCGCGCGCCCCGCCGGCGACGGTTTCCGTGTCATCGACGCCTTTTCGCGCATCGTCCGTCTCGGCGAAGGGCTCGGCGCGACCGGCAGCCTCCACGTCAACGCGATGAGGCGCGCCGTCGACGCGCTGGCCGTCTGCGCCCAGAAGATGCACGACCGGCGCGTCGACCGCGCCCGCCTCATCGCCACCGAGGCCTGCCGTGCCGCCGACAACGGTCTTCTTTTCGTCGAGCGGGTCCTGCGCGAGACCGGCCTCGACCTCGAGATCGTCGACCGCGAGACCGAGGCGCGCCTTGCCGCGGCGGGCTGCATTCCCCTGATCGATCGCCACATGGACGGCGTGGTGCTGTTCGATATCGGCGGCGGCTCGTCCGAGGTCGTCTGGCTCGACATCGATCCGGCAGATCCGGCGCGTCAGCCAGTGGTGAAAGGCTGGATCTCGCTGCCCGTGGGCGTCGTCACGCTCTCCGAGCGCCATGGCGGCGTGCGCGTCACCCGCGAGAGCTTCGAGAGGATGGTCGATGACGTCGCCGCGATGCTCGACCCCTTCGAGCATCGCCAGGCGATCGCCGAGCGCGTCGGGCGGCTGCATCTCCTCGGCACGTCGGGCACCGTCACCACCATGGCGGGCATCCATCTCGGCCTGCCGCGCTATGACCGGCGCCGGGTCGACGGTCTCTGGATGCGACGGGGCGATGTCGATGAGGTGCTTGAAGGGCTGCTGGCGATGACCTATGAGCAGCGCGTGGCCAATGCATGCATCGGGCCGGAACGGGCCGACCTCGTCATGGCCGGCTGCGCGATCTTCGAGGCGATCCGCCGGGCTTTCCCCTGCGAGCGGTTGCGTGTCGCCGATCGTGGTCTTCGGGAAGGACTGCTGGTGCAGATGATGCAGAAGGACCACGTCTGGCGGCGCAACGGCGCGGGACGGCATCCGTGAGCGCTGGCAGCGGCAAGGGCGGCTCGGGCAAGAACAGTTCCGGGCGCGGCAGCGGCGCCCGCGAGATGGGCGTGCGCCTGAAGACGGCGCGCGGCCGCACCCATTCCTCGCAGCTCTGGCTCGAGCGCCAGCTCAACGATCCCTATGTGGTCCGTGCCAAGCGTGAGGGTTATCGCTCGCGCGCCATCTACAAGCTGCTCGAGATCGAGGAGAAGGCCAGGCTGTTCAAGCCGGGCCAGCGCGTGCTCGACCTCGGTGCCGCTCCGGGGGGGTGGTCGCAGCTCGCCGCCGAGCGCACCGATGCGGTCGCCGGCCGCGGCACGGTGGTGGCGATCGACCTGCTGCCGGTCGATCCGATACCCGGCGTCGATTTCATCCAGATGGACTTCATGGACGATGCCGCGCCGGAGCGCCTCAAGGCCATGCTGGGCGGCCCGGCCGATCTCGTCCTCTCCGACATGGCGGCCAACACCGTCGGCCACCGTGCGACGGACCATTTGCGCATCGTCGCCCTGGTGGAGGCGGCTGCGCATTTCGCCGTCGAGGTTCTGGCGCCAGGGGGCGCCTTCCTCGCCAAGGTCTTCCAGGGCGGCACGGAAGGCGAGCTCCTCGCCTTGCTCAAGCGCGATTTCACCGTGGTGAAACACGTCAAGCCGGCGGCAAGCCGTTCCGGATCCAGCGAGATGTACGTGCTGGCGACCGGCTTTCGCCGCAAGGCATAGGCCGGCGGGCGGGAAACCGCAGGCGGAAAAGGACGCGGACGAGATGTCCGCGCGCCCTGTGAAATTGCCATGATCGCCGAGTTGACTGGGCGCTCCGCCGAACGGGATCGCTCATGCACCATCCGGATCGTCTCCTCAGCCGCCGCACCCTCCTGGCGGGGCTCGCCTCCTCGGCCGCAATCGCCCCTGGAACAGCCCACGCCTTCGCCTCGCCCGATCCGCCGCCGCTCATCGCCCGGGACTATGCGATCGACCGCGAGGGTTTCCGCACCCGTCTTCTGCGGCGCGGCCCGGCGCCGGACGAAGGCGATCCGCTGACCCCGCCGGACGGCGCGCGCCTGCTGACCTATCGCTCCGGAGGATTGCAGCTTGCCGCGTGGCGTTCGGTGCCGGAGGGCGGCAGGCGCCCCGCGGTGCTCTTCCTGCATGGCGGCAACGCCCTTGGTGACGGGCATTGGGATCTGGTGCAGCCCTATATCCGCGCCGGCTATGTGGCGATGGTGCCCGCCCTGCGGGCCGAGAACGGGCTGCCCGGCGCGTTTTCGGGCTTCTATGACGAAACCGACGACGTGCTCGCCGCCGGCCGGGCGCTCGCGGCGCAACCGGACGTGGATCCCCACAGGCTCTTCCTGGCGGGGCACAGCGTCGGCGGCGTGCTGACGCTGCTGGCGGCGATGACGAGCCCGATGTTCCGGGGAGCCGCCTCCTTCTCCGGCAATCCCAGCGCGTTCGCCTTCTTCCGGCGCTTTCCCAAGGATATCCGCTTCGATGCGGGCGATATCCGCGAATTCGAGATGCGCTCGGCGGTGTGCTACGCGACCAGCTTCAAAAGCCCCGTGCTGATGCTGCACGGCGCGGCGGAGAGGCAGATGGACGGATCCGCGGACCTGACGACGCGCCGTGCCCGGTCGGCAGGCCTGGAGGTCGACAGCATCTCGGTGCCGGGCGACCATTTCACCGCCATCCCCCAGGAGACCGCGCGCAGCCTCGCCTTCTTCGCACGTCTGGCGAACCGGCCGGGCGGATGACCGGCGCGTCGCAATACCGATGCGAGGAAGCCCTATCATCCGGGCGGCGGTGCTCCCTCGCGCGCCGCGGTCCCGGGCGGGAAAGGCGGCCGGGCGCGGATACATCTTGGAAATCGCTCGCCTCGCGTCTTGATCCTTGGCGCGTGCCATTGCACAAGAGCCGACCCTCTTTTTCGGACTGACTATGGCTGACCCTCTCAGAATTGGCATTGCCGGGCTTGGTACCGTCGGTACCTCGACCATCCGGCTGCTGGACCGCCGTGCCAATGCGCTGGCTGCAAGTTGCGGCCGTGCGATCACCGTTGCCGCCGTCTCGGCCCGTTCGCGCAGCCGCGATCGCGGCATTTCGATCGAGCGCTATCGCTGGTTCGACGATCCCGTCGCCCTCGCGCGCGATCCCGGCATCGACGTGTTCGTCGAGCTGATGGGCGGCGACGAAGGGCCAGCGCATGAGGCGGTACGCGCTGCGCTCGACATGGGAACGCCGGTGGTCACCGCGAACAAGGCGCTGCTTGCCCGCCACGGCGTCGATCTCGCCCGCCGTGCCGAGAAAGCGGGCGTGGCCCTGAATTTCGAGGCCGCCGTCGCCGGCGGCGTCCCGATCATCAAGACGTTGCGCGAGGCGCTCGTCGGCAACAATATCGACCGCGTCTACGGCATCCTGAACGGGACCTGCAACTACATCCTGACCAGGATGGAAGCCGAAGGCCTGTCCTTCGGCGCCTGCCTCGCGGAAGCCCAGCGGCTCGGCTATGCCGAGGCCGATCCGACCTTCGACATCGGCGGCTTCGACACCGCGCACAAGCTCGCCCTTCTCACCAGCCTCGCCTTCGGTACCCAGGTCGACGCCGAGGCCATTCATGTCGAGGGCATCGAGCGGATCACCACCGAGGATCTGGCGGCCGCGGCCGAGCTCGGCTACCGCATCAAGCTGCTCGGTGTCGCCACGCGCTCCGAAAGCGGCGTCGAGCAGCGCGTGCACCCGACGATGGTGCCGCGGTCGACGCCGATCGCGCAGGTCGACGGCGTGACCAATGCCGTGGCGATCGACGCGGATGCCATCCCCGAACTCACCCTCGTCGGCCCCGGCGCCGGGGGGGAGGCGACGGCTTCCGCTGTGGTCGGCGATCTCGCCGACATCGCGCGCGGCCAGGTCATGGCGCCGTTCGGCCGCCCCAGCGGCGAATTGACACCGCTGCCGCATGCGGCGATGCAGGCGCATAAGGGCGGCTATTACGTCCGCCTTTCGGTCGTCGACCGCCCCGGCGCGGCGGCCGGCATCGCCACACGCATGGCCGAAAGGGGCATCTCGCTCGAATCGATCGTGCAGAAGCATCGTGGCGGCCGGGTCTATGGCGGGGACGATCCGAGCAAGGTTGCCGGCTCGGTGCCCGTCGTGCTCATCACCTACGCCACGACGGAAGCGCACATACGCCTGGCGCTCGAAGCCATGGTGGCCGACGGCTATATCGTCGAGCCGCCCCAGCTCATCCGCATCGAACGCGAATAGATCATTGTCAGCGATGGAATTGGAGAAAGCGATGTCGGACATCATTCAGGTCAAACCCAAGGACGTCATCGAACGCATTCTTTCGCTGGAGCTGGTGCGGGTCACGGAGCGGGCGGCGGTCGCCTCGGCTCTGCTGCGCGGCAGGGGCGACGAGAAGGCCGCCGACAAGGCGGCCGTCGACGCGATGCGTCGCGAACTGAACAAGATGCCGATCGACGGCACCATCGTCATCGGCGAGGGCGAGCGCGACGAGGCGCCGATGCTGTTCATCGGCGAGCGCGTCGGCAACGGCCTCGGACCGAAGGTCGATATCGCCGTCGACCCGCTCGAGGGCACGACGCTGTGCGCCAAGGACATGCCGGGCTCGATCGCGGTGATGGCGATGGCCTCCGCCGGCTCGCTCCTCAACGCGCCGGACGTCTATATGGACAAGATCGCCATCGGGCCGGGCTACCCGGAAGGCATCGTCGACCTCGACGCGAGCGTGGAGGAGAACCTCAACGCCCTCGCCAGGGCCAAGGGCGTCAAGCCGCACCAGCTCACCGCCCTGGTGCTCGACCGCCCGCGCCACGCCCCGATCATCGAGGCGATCCGCAAGGTCGGCTCCTCCATCCGCGTCATCACCGACGGCGACGTCGCGGGCGTGATCTTCACCGCCAACGCCTATGAGACCGGCATCGACATCTATCTCGGCACCGGCGGCGCGCCGGAAGGCGTGCTGGCCGCGGCGGCGCTGCGCTGCGTCGGCGGCCAGATGCAGGGCAGGCTGATCCTCGATACCGAGGCCAAGCGCGAACGCGCCGCCAAGATGGGCGTCGCCGATCCCAACAAGAAATACCGCATGGAGGAGCTCGCCTCGGGCGACGTCATCGTCGCGGCGACCGGGGTCACCGACGGAGCGCTGCTGCAGGGCGTCAAATTCCGCGGACCGGTGATCACCACGGAGACGCTGATCTACCGTTCCCTCAACGGGACCGTGCGCCGCATCCATGGCGAGCATCGCCAGATGTCGAAATTCAACCTCGACTGACGGACGCATGATGGAAATCCGCAGCCTCGTCCCCGACGATCGCGCCGCATGGGAACCGCTCTGGCAAGGCTATCTCGCCTTCTACCAGACATCGGTCACCGACGACCTCACGGCGCTGACCTGGGCCCGCTTCCACGACCCGGCCGAACCGATGCATGCCTACGGGGCCTTCATCGACGGCCGTCTGGCGGGGATCACCCACCTCATCCTGCACCGTTCGACCTGGACGGCATCGCCCTACTGTTATCTGCAGGACCTGTTCACCGCCGAGTGGGCGCGGCGCCGCGGCGTCGCCAGCACGCTGATCGAATGGGTCTACGGGGAGGCGGCCCGCCTCGGCGCAGGACGGGTCCACTGGCTCACGCAGGAGAGCAATCGCGAAGCGCAGGCGGTCTATGACCGCATCTCCGCGCGGTCGGGCTTCATCCAGTACCGCACCCTCCTGCCGGTGTAACGGCTCCGGGCGGGGCGCTCCGAGACGCGCTGCGCTCCCCACCGAATCGGCGGGATTCGCAAAGACACATTGGGAACAAGGAGTTAGGGCAAAGCGCGGCTCCGCCGTAAACGCGTTTTGCTCTAGCCATCCCCCGCGGTTCGGATTAGATCGTCGCCATGCCAGTACCGCCGCTCTCCATCTTCATCATCGCCTTCAACGAAGCCGACCGCATCGGCGCCACGATCCGTGCCGTGCGAGCCCTGACGGACGACCTCATCGTCGTCGATTCCGGCTCGACCGACGGGACGCGCGAGGTCGCGGAGGAACTGGGCGCGCGGGTCATCGTCAACGAATGGCCGGGCTACGGGCCGCAGAAACGCTTCGCCGAGGATCAATGCCGGCATAACTGGCTCCTGAACCTCGATGCCGACGAGGTGGTGCCGCCCGATCTCGCCGAGGAGATCGGGGGCCTGTTCGCGGGGAAAGAACCGCAGGCGGACGGCTATGAGATCCGGATCGCCGAGATCTTCCCGGGAGAGAAGAGGCCGCATCCCTGGGGCTATACGCTGGCGCCGGTGCGCCTCTACAGGCGCGACCGCGGCCGCTACGTCGATTCGACCGTGCACGACCGCGTCCATTTCGAGCGCGAGCCGCGCATCGCCCGGCTGAAGGGCATCATCCACCATTTTTCGGTGCGCTCGCTGGGCGACCAGATCGCCAAGCTCAATTCCTACTCCGAGCAGCAGGCCGACGACCTCGACATGCGGGGCAAGAGGCTGAACGAATGGCGCGTGCTCACCGAATTTCCTCTCGCCTTCGTCAAGGCCTATATCGGGCGGCGTCACTTCGTGCGTGGCCTCTATGGGGTGTCGACGGCGATCAACTTCGCCTATTTCCGCTGGCTGCGCGTGAGCAAGCACATCGAAAGGCGACGCCGCCGCGACAGGCGCTGAAGCCGCCGATCCGATCATTCCGCTTGTCTTCGGGACCGGAAAGACCGAAGCTGACATGGCTGGACGGCCGTATGGCGAGGGGTTGGGCAACCTGATCTTGTGGTGCGTATCCTTTCGAAAGGCTATGGCATGGACGGTGGACCGAACTTCGATGCGCAGGCCGTCATCGATGCGATGGGGCCGCTGATCGGTATCGACATCGCGCCGGACGATCGCGACGGCATCGGCGATTATCTGCGGGTCATGGCCGATTTCGCGGCGCTGCTGTTCGCCTTTCCGCTCGACGGCCGCGACGAGCCGGCGCCGGCGTTCGAAGCATGAGCGGCATACTCGATGCCGGCTGCTCGCCGGGCCTGGGCATCCTGGACATCTCGACCGCCGTGCGCAGCGGCCGATTTACCGCTCGATCCATGGTGGAGCATGCGCTCGCACGTATCGCGCGCCTCGACGGCGAGGTCGGCGCCTTCACCGCGGTCATCTCGGAGCGGGCTCTGGCGCGGGCCGACGCCATCGATGCGCGGCATGCGGCGGGCAAGCCGGTCGGTGCGCTGGCGGGCGTTCCCTTCGCGGCCAAGAACCTCTTCGACATCGCCGGCCTGGTCACGCGGGCGGGATCCCGCATCAACCGGGACAATCCGCCCGCCACCCGCGACGCGACCCTGATCGAAAGGCTGGAAGGGCAGGGCGCCATCTGCCTCGGCGCCCTCAACATGGGCGAGTTCGCCTATGATTTCACCGGCGAGAACATCCATGACGGGCCGGCGCGCAACCCGCACGCTCTCGGTCATATGGCCGGCGGCTCGTCGGGCGGTTCGGCGAGTTCCGTCGCCGCCGGCTTCGTGCCGCTGTCGCTTGCCTCGGACACCAACGGTTCGATCCGCGTCCCCGCCTCGTTCTGCGGCCTCTTCAGCCTGAAGCCCACCTTGGGCCGGCTGAGCCGGGCGCGAACCTTTCCTTTCGTTGCCAGCCTCGACCATCTCGGGCCGCTCACGCGTTCGGCTCGCGATCTCGCCCTCGCCTATGACGTGATGCAGGGGCCCGATCCCGATGATCCCAGCTGCGCCGAGCGTCCCGCCCAGCCGGTCCTGTTCGAACTCGGGCGAGGCATAGAGGGCCTTCGCATCGCGGTCGCCACCGGCTATTTCGCCGGCGGCGGCAACAGCGAGGCCTTCCGGGCGGTGGAACGATGCGCGAGAGGGTTGGACGCCACGGAGATCGTCGATCTGCCGCAGGCGGTCATCGCCCGCGCCGCTGCCTATATCGTCACCTCCACCGAGGCGGGGGCGCTGCACCGCGAGAGGCTGCGGCAGCGCGCCGGCGATTTCGATCCCGCGGTGCGCGACAGGCTGATCGCGGGAAACATGGTGCCGGCTACCTGGGCGGCCCAGGCCTATAAATTCCGCAACTGGTTCGCGGCGGAGATGCGCCGCCTCTTCGAGCGGATCGACCTGATCCTCGCGCCGGCGACACCCTGCCGTGCCCCCCGGCTCGGCCAGAGCGTCATCGACATCGCCGGGGAGAGCAGGCCGGTGGGCGCCAGCCTGGGGATCTATACGCAGCCGATCTCCCTTGTCGGTGTCCCCGTCGTCACCGTCCCGGTGTGGGAGGACGGCGAAGACCTGCCGATCGGCGTGCAGATCGTCGCGCCGGCCTGGCGGGAAGACCTCGCCCTGCGCGCCGCGTGGGCGCTGGAGACGGCCGGTATCGTCCGGGCGCCGGTTGCAAATATCGGCTGCGGCCCCTCTACTGCGGGCGCAGCCACGTAATGTCGGCGACATGCCGGCCGGCCCCCCGGGGAGTTGTATGGCCCATCGATTGAAGGCCCTGTTCTTGTTTGTGTCGCTTGCGTTTGCCGGAGTGGCCTGCCTCGCCTCACCGGGCCCGGCTGCGGCCATGGATTTCAATCTCGTGAGATTGTCCCGTGGCGAGCAATGCCGGCCGCGCTGCCCCGAGGTGATGGTTGCGACCGGCGATATGGACCTCGGGACGGCGGACGCTTTTCTCGACTTCTCGCAGAAGGCAGCCGCCCGAGGCGCGAGCAAGATGTTGATCATCGATTCGCCCGGCGGCCATCTGATCGAGGGAATGAAGCTCGGCTTCATGCTGCGCAGCCTGGGCATCAGCATTTTCGTCGGGCGCGTGGGCCAGCAGGGCGGGGGAAACGTCGCCTTCAACGGCTCGTGCATGTCGGCCTGCGTCTACGCTCTGATGGGCGGCAGCAAACGATTCGTGATGCCGGGCTCGCGGGTCGGCATTCACCGTGAACTGCTGCCGGGCAGCACGGGCAATGATCCGATATCCGTTCTGAGAAGCCAGCGGCGTTTTCCCCAGATCACCCAGATGGTGCGCAATTACGCCGAGCAGATGGGGGTAGACCCCGCTTTGGTCGATCTTGCCGAACAATATGGGGCCGGTGGCCTGCGCATTCTGACGCCGGACGATCTCACACGCTTTCGGCTGGCAACAATTGCTCCCTGATTTCGCCGGGCTCGCGGAATTGAGCTTGACACTTCGCAAGCCGCCACGCTATCAGCGCCACGTCAACGCGGTTCGCCGCGGGGCAAGACGGGGGTGTAGCTCAGTTGGTTAGAGCGTCGGCCTGTCACGCCGAAGGTCGCCGGTTCAAGTCCGGTCATCCTCGCCAGTCTTGCCAATGACTTAGTGAACTCCCCTGCGGGGGAGGTTCACCCTGCGGGCTTCCCCTTCACTCATTTATTTGGCGTCCGGTTCGCGATGGTTTCAGTCGCGGAGCTCCACCCACGCGGGCGCGTGGTCGCTCGCTTTCTCCCAGCCACGGACCTCGCGGTCGACCCCGGCGGCGGCGAGACGATCGGCAAGCGAGGGACCCAGCAGGAGGTGGTCGATGCGCAGGCCTGCATCGCGTCCCCAGGCATTCCGGAAATAATCCCAGAACGTATAGATGCGCTCCTCCGGGTGCAGCGCCCGCAACGCATCGGTCCAGCCCTGAGCGACGAGACGTGCGAAGGCGCCGCGGACCTCCGGCCTGAACAGGGCGTCGTCGAGCCAGCGTTCGGGCTTGTAGACGTCGAGATCGGTCGGCATCACGTTGTAGTCGCCGGCGAGCACGACCGGCACACCGTTTGAGCAGGTCGGCGGCATGGGCGCCCAGCCGTTCGAACCAGCGAAGCTTGCCGTCGAATTTCGGGCCGGGCGTGGGATTGCCGTTCGGCAGATAGAGGCAGCCGACGAGGATGCCATGCACGGCGGCTTCGATATAGCGGCTATGCCCGTCCTCGGCATCGCCGGGCAGGCCGCGCCTCGTCTCCACCGGCGCACCGTCCCGGGCGAGGATCGCAACGCCGTTCCAGCTCTTCTGCCCGTGCCAGATGGCGCCGTAGCCGGCCTTCTCCAGGGCGTCGGCGGGGAATTTTTCGTCCGGCGCCTTCAGTTCCTGCAGGCAGACGATGTCCGGCCGAGCCTGCGCAAGCCAGCGCAGCAGCACCGGCAGGCGCCCGTTGACGCCGTTGACGTTGAAGGTGGCGACCTTCATGGGCGGGCAGCCGTCATTTCGACTTCGCCGCCTTTTCGATCACGACCTGGAATCCGAAATCGCCGGCCTTCGAAACCGTGAACTTCACGCCGTTCACCTGCTGGGACTGGGCGTGCTGCTGGGAAATCGCCGCCTGCATCTCCTGGGCGAGGAAGGCGGAGACCTGCGCGACGTCGAAGACCTCGCTCGTCAGGATCGATGCGCCCACGGCGGTGCCGAGCGCGGCGCCGGCGACCTGGTCGGTGTCCGCGATGGGCAGGCTGAACTGGGCAGCCGATCCGTTCTTGCGGCGATAGATCGCCGCAAAGCCGTAAGGCTGGCTCAGGGTCGAGCCCTTCACGGTGACGGTGCAGGCGAAGCTTCCGGCCTCCGCCGGCCGGCAGTCGCCGGCCTTGAAGCTGGCCTTCAGCTTCGCCTCGCCGGAATAGGTGTTCATGGCGGCCACGGTCGACCTGTGCGCGGCCTCCTGGGCGAGCGCCGGCGAACATCCGAGGCCGGCAAGCAACGCGGCAATCCAGATACGCATGATGTTCTCCACGTTTGGGCGGAAGGATGGGGACGATCGCGATCCTGCGCAAGCGACGCGGGCTCGCGGATCTGCCGCGATCGTTGACGGCAAGTCCGGCCATGATGCCGCATGATGGTTTCCGTCCTGGAAACGCATCCCGTCGATTCGCGCCGATCGGCGGATGCCCCGGCATGTTTCCGCGGACGAGCCCTCTGCGGCCTTTCGCGCCGCTCCGCTCGAACGAAGGTTCCGTCAGGGAACACTCGCGAGGGCCGCAGGTTTGCTGGGCATGACCGCATTCCGGCGGGGGAGGGCGGAGGAGGCCGAGCATGCAAACAACCCTGTCATCCGCTGACGCCGGGCAGCGACCCGCTTCCCGCCGGGAGGATGTCAGCCCGTCCTGGATCGCGGGCGCGATGATCGTGCTGGCCGCCTGGTGGCTCTTGCGCAGCCCGCACGCGGCGGCCAGGAGTGCGGCTTCGGCGGGGCCCGGCCAATTTCCCGATCTCCCCGCCGATCCGCTGCGCGACGAGGGGCGGGGAAGGCTGGCCGCCTCGCCGTCGGAAATCCCGGTCCGCGGCTGGAAGGACATCGTCCTGCGCGCCTACGGCAATATTGCCGCCCACCGCATCCCGGCAATTGCGGCCGGGGTGACGTTCTATGCCATTCTCGCGATCTTCCCCGCGATTGCCGCCCTGGTTTCGGTCTATGGCCTGTTCACCGATCCCGGCACGATCGCCGTGCAGACCGACCAGCTCTCCGGCCTGTTGCCGGGGGGAGCCATCGAGGTGATGCGCGACCAGATGACCAGGGTGTCGTCCCATGGCGGCGGCACGCTCGGGCTGACATTCGCCATCGGCCTCGTCACCGCGCTCTGGAGTGCGAATGCGGGCATGAAGGCGCTCTTCGACGCGCTGAACGTCGTCTATGACGAGGAGGAGAAGCGGGGCTTCGCGAAGCTCAACGCGATTTCGCTCGCCTTCACCGTGGCAGCCATCCTCTTCGTTCTCGCCGCGATCGGTGCCCTCGTCCTTCTTCCGGTCGCGCTGACCTTTATCGGGCTGCACGCCGTCACGGAAATGCTCCTCCGGGTCGGACGGTGGCCGGCGCTGTTCCTGGTGGTGGCGACCGCGATCGCCGTCCTCTATCGCTATGGCCCCAGCCGCGACGAGCCGCGGTGGCGCTGGATCACCTGGGGCAGCGCCTTCGCCACCTTCGGCTGGCTGGCCGCGTCAATGCTCTTTTCCTGGTATGCCGCGAATTTCGGCAGCTATGACCAGACCTACGGGTCCCTCGGCAGCATCATCGGCTTCATGATCTGGATCTGGCTGTCGGCGATCGTGATTCTGATCGGCGCCGAACTCAATGCCGAGACGGAGCACCAGACGGCGCGCGACACCACGGTAGGCCGCCCGGAGCCGATGGGCACCCGCGGTGCGGCGATGGCCGATACCGTCGGCTCGCCCCAAGGTTCCTGGAGCGTTTCCCAGAAAAGCTGACGGACTTTTCGTTTTAGCAAATGCCTTGAATCAAAAGGTCTGAGAGGCGCGGCACGCCGCGTTCCGTCCGCAATCGCACTGGGATGGCCGACGGCGTGGATCGAGACGGCACGGTCATCGATGCTTTCCGCGAGCGCCGGTGAAGAAGTCGATCAGTCCGAATGGTGCGCGGTCGTCGAGGCAGAGCTCCAGGATCATCTGCGCGTCGGCGGCAGCCGACTCGCTGCGCGGGAACAGCGCCTCCTCGTAGGCGGTCAGAGCCGTGTCGAGGTTGTCGGGGTGCGCAGCGATCGCCTTGCCGAGTTCGGCCCCGTCGAACATCGCAAGGTTCGCGCCCTCGCCGGCCGGCGGCGCCAGGTGCGCGGAGTCCCCGAGGAGCGTCACCCCCGGCACGTGGTCCCATCGGTGTCCGTTCGGGAGGGCGTGGATCGGACGCGGGATCGGTGCGGTTTCGCCGTCGGTGATCAGCGCGGTGAGCGCCGGCGCCCACCCGTCGAACTCGGCCGCGATGCGAGCGGTCGCGGCGGCCGCATCGGTGAAGTCGATGCCGGCGATCCACTCGGCGGGGCGCTTCAGCGCGACATAGGCGTGAAGAACGTTCCCCGCCTCCCGGTGCGCGAAGATCCCCTTTCCCGGAGAGGGCGCGAACAATGCGCCGCCGCCGACCGCTTCGGCAGCCGCCGCGTGCCGCTCGTCGGCGTCGTACAGGTAGGTTTCGATGAAGGTCGTGCCGACATATTCGGGCCTCGCGTCCGAAAGCCGCGGGCGGACCTTCGACCAGGCGCCGTCGGCACCCACGAGGAGTTCGGTGCGGACGGTGCACCCGTCGGCGAACGCGAGCTCGTGCCGGCCGTCGCCGAACGCCACGACGCCGGTGAGTTTCTTTCCCCATCGGATCGTCCCAGCAGGCAGGGAGTCGAGGAGGAGCCGTCGCAGATCGCCCCGAAGCACCTCGGGGCGTCCACCGGTGCCGTCGTCGGGCTCGTCGAGCAACAGCGTGCCGTGCCGGTCGAGCACGCGCGAGGCCTGGCCGCCCTCGTGGATGATCGCGCGGAACGCGTCGGCAAGGCCGGCGACTTCGAGCGCGAGCTGCCCGTCGCGCTCGTGGATGTCGAGCTGGCCGCCCTGCTCACGCGCCTCCGCCGAAGGCTCCGCCTCGTAAATCGTTGCGGGGATGCCATGGACGTGCAGGACGCGTGCGAGGGTGAGGCCGCCGAGACCTGCACCGACGATGGTGATCGGTGTCGTCATCGTATTCCTTTCAGAATTAGACTGGAACAACGTTCCATAAATAGGTATTGGAACGGCGTTCCAGAAATGTCAAGGTGAAGCTATGGGGATCAGGACTCGACGGACCGAACGGCGCACGGACGCACTCTCGAAGGAGCGGATCGTCGAGGCGGCGATCGAGATCCTCGACAATGACGGCGAGAGCGCCCTGACCTTCCGCGCGCTCGCGGCTCGGCTGACAACGGGGAGCGGGGCGATCTACTGGCACGTCGCCGACAAGAACGAGCTGCTCGCGGCGGCCATCGAGGACGTGATCACCCGAGCCACGACCGACATGGTCGGCGGTACGGAGCCACGGGAGACGATCCGGGCCATTGCGCTGGGGGTGTTCGACGCGATCGACCTGCACCCCTGGGTAGGCAGCCAGCTTTCGCGCGAACCGTTGCAGCCCGCGATGCTGCAGATCTTCGAAGGCATCGGCGGCCGGCTTCAGGCGCTCGGCGTTCCCGAACGAGCGCAGTTCGACTCGTGGTCAGCGCTGGTGAACTACATTCTCGGGGTCGCCGGACAGAACGCCGCGAACGCCCGCCACACGCGCGAGACGGATCGATCGGCCTTCCTCTCGACCGTCGCCGCACGGTGGGCCCAGCTCGACCCTGCGAAGTACCCGTTCCTGCGCCAGGTGGCGACGCCGATGCGCGAGCACGACGACCGCGAGCAGTTCCTCGCCGGCATCGACCTCATCCTGGCCGGCATCGGCACCGTCCGATAGGCGACCGCACGCATGCGGCTCATGGCGCGCCACGACCTCCGGATGAGTGCTGTTTCATCGGTGTCAGCCACGCCGACGTGACGCCTCGGCCGGGCGAGCCGCGGCATGGCGGAACGCCGGGAACTATCCTATCGTGGCCGGCGGGGGATCGACCCGAGGCAGTGTCGACATGGCGGATATCCTGATCGTCGGTGCCGGGCCCGTCGGCCTGACCATGGCAGCCGAACTGGCCCGCTATGGCGTGCCCGTGCGCATCGTCGACCGTGCGGCGCAGGCCACCCAGACGTCGAAGGCGCTGGTGGTCTGGAGCCGCACCCTCGAGCTCATGGACCGCATGGGCTGCACGCCCGCTTTTCTCGACGCAGGGTTGCGCGCTCACGCCGCCGCGATGCGTAGCGGCACCACGCTGCTCGGGCGAGCCCGCTTCGACGACATCCGCAGCCCCTACAATTTTGCCCTGATGCTTCCGCAGCGCGACACGGAACGTCTGTTGTCCCTCCACCTGCGGTCTCTGGGCGTCGAGGTCGAGCGCCAGGTGGAACTCGCTGCCTTCGCCGAGGGGCCCGATGGCGTCGAAGCGCGCCTCCGCCATCCGGACGGACGCGAGGAACGGGTCCATGCCCCCTGGCTCATCGGCTGCGACGGCGCCCACAGCGCGGTCAGGCACGGCCTCGGCTTCGAATTCCGAGGCTCGGCGCAGGAGGATGACTGGCTGCTTGCCGACATCCGCTTCGAAGGAAGGGACAGGCCTGCCCCCGACGAGGTCTCGATCTTTCTCCACCGTGACGGTCCGCTGGTGGCCTTTCCGATGCCGGGCGGGCGGGCGAGGGTCGTCGCCACCGTCGGGAAGGCCGACCCCGGCGGTGCAAGGCCGGACCCGAGCCTTTCGGACGTCCAGGCCCTGGTGGACAGGCGCTGCGGGGGCGACATGCGCGTCGCGGATCCGGCATGGCTCAGCCGCTTCCGCATCAATGAGCGCAAGGTCGCCCGCTATGGCCGCGGTCGGGTATTCCTGGCGGGGGATGCCGCCCATGTGCACAGTCCGGCCGGCGGGCAGGGCATGAACACCGGCATGCAGGATGCGTTCAACCTGGCCTGGAAGCTCGCGATGGTGGTGCGGGGGCAGGGCGCGGCGGCGCTGCTCGACAGCTACAGCCCCGAGCGCAGTGCCGTGGGCGACATGGTGCTTCGCAACGCGACCCGGCTGACCGATATCGCGACGCTGTCCGCTCCTGCGGCGCAGGCGGCGCGCAATGTCGCGCTGCGCCTCCTTCTCAGCCTGCACACCGTGCAGGATCGGCTCGCCAATATGATGGGGGAGGTCGAGATCGGCTATGCCGGCAGCCCTCTGTCGGTCGGCCATGGGGCCGGCGCGAGAGTGGTACCGGAGCATTATGGCGGCTCCGCACCGGGCAGCGGCGGGACGCCGCGCTTCCTGCTGTTCACGGACGATGTCCGGCGCGGTACTGCCGTCGCCGCCCGCTATCCGCAACTCTTGGATGCCCCCCGAAAAGCCGTCGGGCCGGACCGCCTGCTGGCAGTCCGGCCCGATGGCTATATCGGCTTGTCCGCGCCGCCCGGCGATTGGGATGCCCTGGAGGCCTATCTAAGGCGCCTTGCCTGATGCCGCGCTACGGCGCGACATGGTCGACGACAGGATCGTCAAGGCCGCGTACGGAGGCTGGAGCCCCAGCCTCCGCGGCTTGTCTTCCGAGCGATCAGGCAGCCTTGCGGTTGACGGTGGTGTTGGCGAGCTGCGACAGCAGCTTGTCCGTCTTGATCTCCTCCTGCAGCGTCAGGTCGAGCAGCTTCACGGCATCGTTCATGCCGAGCTGTCCGGCCCATGTCTTGAGCGTGCCGTAACGGGCGATCTCGTAATGCTCGACCGCCTGGGCCGATGCCGTCAGGCCGGCATCGAGCGCGGAGGCGCCCTTGAATTCCTCCATCACTTCCTTGGCTTCCTCGATGATGCCGACGATGGCGTCGCAGGTCTTGCCGCGCGCCGGCTTGCCGATCTGCTCGAAGATCTGCTGCAGCCGCTCGACATGGCCTTCGGTCTCGTCGCGATGGGTCTCGAACGCCTTCTTGAGTTCCGGCGACGTGGCTTCCCGTGCCATCTTGGGCAGAGCCCGCAGGATCTGCTTCTCCGCGTAATAGATGTCTTTCAGCGTTTCGATGAACAGTTCGTTAAGGTTCTTTTCGCTGGGCATAAGGATGAGCTCCTTGGAGGGATGATGGGAACACAACTGAGGCGGGAGGAACTTGTTCCGGTTGCACCGACCGCCGGCCCGTGCCCGGCCTGTGCAGGCGGGGCGTCGAATCGCTTGACGCTCGCCCGGGGCGTCGGTGCCGGGCTGTGAAAAAGACGGCGGCCCGCGCACCGGATTCCCGAACGCGCGGCGCGACGCCGGGAGGCGCCCTCCCGCAAGGGTAGTTCCCTTTGCCGCAGTGCGGTATGAATCTGACTGGCTGGAACGCTTCCAAGCTTGCGCCTGTCATGGCCGTGGTTTAAGGCTCGCAGCAGGCGGCCCACCATTCGGCGCGGGACAGAATTTCCGCGCCCGGAAACCTGGGCGGCCCGCATGGGCGTGCGCTCTTCCGTTCGGGACCGCCGTGCCTATATCGTCCAAATAGCGGTCGCCGCAGCGTTTTCGCAGGGCTGCCGCAGCCAGGGTTCTGCCGATGGACACTCTTCTCGCCGGCTATCTGCCGCTCATCATCTTCGTGGGGGTCTCGGCCGTGATCGGTCTGGCTCTGCTGGTGGCGCCCTTCATCGTGGCGTTCCAGAGCCCGGATCCGGAAAAGCTCTCCGCTTATGAATGCGGGTTCAATGCCTTTGACGACGCGCGTATGAAATTCGACGTGCGCTTTTATCTGGTTTCGATCCTCTTCATCATTTTCGACCTGGAAGTGGCGTTTCTTTTTCCCTGGGCGATCACCTTCAAGCATGTCGGGCTGTTCGGCTTCACCTCGATGATGATTTTCCTGGCCGTGCTGACCATCGGCTTTGTCTATGAATGGAAGAAAGGCGCGCTCGAATGGGATTGAATCTCGACGCTCCAACCTCCGGCGTTCGGGGCCGCACGCTGACGGCGCCGGCTCCGCGCGGGATCATCGACCCGAACACCGGCATGCCGGTCGGCTCGACGGATCCCTTCTTCGTCGAAATCAACAATGAGCTGGCCGATCGCGGCTTCCTGGTGACCACGGCCGACAACCTCATCAACTGGGCCCGCACCGGCTCGCTGATGTGGATGACGTTCGGCCTGGCCTGCTGCGCCGTCGAGATGATGCAGGTTTCGATGCCGCGCTACGACGTCGAGCGGTTCGGCTTTGCGCCCCGCGCCTCGCCGCGCCAGTCGGACGTGATGATCGTCGCGGGCACGCTGACCAACAAGATGGCTCCTGCGCTGCGCAAGGTCTATGACCAGATGCCGGAGCCGCGCTACGTCATCTCCATGGGCTCCTGCGCCAATGGCGGCGGCTATTATCACTATTCCTATGCGGTGGTGCGCGGCTGCGACCGGATCGTCCCGGTCGACATCTACGTACCCGGCTGCCCGCCCACGGCTGAAGCGCTGCTGTATGGCGTCCTTCTGCTGCAGAAGAAAATCCGCCGCACCGGCACAATCGAACGTTGAGCGGGCCCGACATGGCAAAGACCGAAGTCCTGCAGTCGATCGGCGAGGCGGTTCAGCAGGCGTTTCCCGGCGCCGTGACCGGCGTCGTCCACGCCTTCGACGAGCTCACGGTCACCACCGGTCCGGACGATATCCTGGCGGTGCTGACCTATCTGCGCGATGATGCGGGCTGCCGCTTCGTATCGTTCATCGACATCTGCGGTGCGGACTACCCCGCCCGGGAGAAGCGTTTCGACGTCGTCTATCATCTGCTGTCGCCGACGAAGAATGCGCGCATCCGCATCAAGGTCGAGACCGACGAGGCGACGCCGGTGCCGTCCGCGGTGGGCGTGTTCTCCGGCGCGCTTTGGTTCGAACGCGAGGCCTATGATCTCTACGGCATCCTCTTCACCGGCCATCCGGATCTGCGACGCCTGCTGACCGATTACGGTTTCGACGGCTATCCGCTGCGCAAGGATTTTCCGCTCACCGGCTTCGTCGAGGTGCGCTGGGACGACGAGGCCAAGCGGGTGGTCTACGAGCCGGTACGGCTCAATCAGGAGTTCCGGAATTTCGACTTTCTTTCGCCCTGGGAAGGCACGGACTACGTGCTGCCGGGCGATGAAAAGGCGAAGGCCGGCTGAACCGGACGATGATTTGAGGCTGGCCGGTTTCCCGCCTGGAGCGTGGAGCCGGCGCCGATGGAACTTCGGGCCGGAGGGGCTTCCGGCGCGCTGGAGCATTTGGGAACGCGATGAACGACCAACCACACCTGCGTAATTTCGCGATCAATTTCGGCCCGCAGCACCCCGCGGCCCATGGTGTGCTGCGTCTCGTCATGGAGCTGGACGGCGAGGTGGTCGAGAGGGTCGACCCGCATATCGGCCTGCTCCATCGCGGTACCGAGAAGCTGATCGAAGCCAAGACCTTCATGCAGGCGATCCCCTATTTCGATCGCCTGGACTATGTCGCCCCGATGAACCAGGAGCACGCTTATTGCCTGGCGATCGAGCGTCTGCTCGGCATCGAGGTGCCCCGGCGCGGCCAGCTGATCCGTGTGCTCTATTGCGAGATCGGCCGGCTGCTGTCGCATCTTCTCAACGTGACGACGCAGGCCATGGACGTCGGCGCCCTGACGCCGCCGCTGTGGGGCTTCGAGGAGCGCGAGAAGCTGATGATCTTCTACGAGCGGGCATCGGGAAGCCGCATGCACGCCGCCTATTTCCGCGCCGGCGGGGTGCATCAGGACCTGCCGCCCGACCTCATCAACGACATCGAGGCCTTCTGCGACCCCTTCCTGAAGGTGTGCGACGACCTCGAGGGCCTGCTGACCGACAACCGCATCTTCAAGCAGCGCAATGTCGACATCGGTATCGTCGCGCTCGACGACGCCTGGGCCTGGGGCTATTCGGGCGTGATGGTGCGCGGCTCCGGCGCCGCCTGGGACCTGCGCAAGTCGCAGCCCTACGAATGCTATGCCGAGCTCGATTTCGACATCCCCATCGGCAGGAACGGCGACAATTTCGACCGCTATTGCATCCGCATGGAAGAAATGCGGCAGTCGGTCCGCATCATGAGGCAGTGCATCGCGCTGCTCAGGAAGACACCGGGCCCGGTTTCGACGGTGGACAACAAGATCGTGCCGCCCAAGCGCGGCGAAATGAAGCGCTCGATGGAAGCCCTCATCCACCACTTCAAGCTCTATACGGAAGGCTACCACGTGCCGGCCGGCGAGGTTTATGCGGCGGTGGAGGCTCCCAAGGGCGAATTCGGCGTCTATCTCGTCTCGGATGGCGGCAACAAGCCTTATCGCTGCAAGATCCGGGCGCCCGGCTTCGCCCATCTGCAGTCGATGGACTGGCTGTGCCGCGGCTACATGCTGGCCGACGTTTCGGCCATTCTCGGCTCGCTCGACATCGTGTTCGGCGAGGTCGATCGTTGAGTATCGTATGTTTGCCGACGGCGGATCGTAGTCCGGCCGGCGGCATCAGGAAAGAGGATTGAGCGCATGTCCGTTCGCAGGCTCGCGCCCCAGGAACTCCAGCCGGCATCCTTCGCCTTCACGGCTGAAAACGAGGCCTGGATCGACCAGCAGATCGCCAAATATCCGCCAGGCCGTGAGGCCTCGGCGGTGATTCCGCTGTTGTGGCGGGCGCAGGAGCAGGCCGGCGGCTGGGTGTCGCAGGCGGCGATCGAGGCGATCGCGGCCAGGCTCGGCATGGCGCGGATCCGGGTGCTGGAGATCGCCACCTTCTACACGATGTTCAACCTGGCGCCCGTCGGCAAATATTTCATCCAGCTGTGCGGAACCACGCCCTGCATGCTGCGTGGCGCCGAAGCGATCAAGGATGCGGTCCGGAAGCGCGTCGGTCCGGAGCATCACGTGTCCGCGGACGGCAATTTCTCCTGGCTCGAGGTGGAGTGCCTCGGCGCCTGCTGCAATGCACCGATGGTGCAGATCAATTACGACTTCTATGAGGACCTCACCGCGGAGAGCATCACCAAGGTGCTCGACGACCTGGCCGCCGGCCGGCCGGTGAAGCCCGGGCCGCAGAACGGGCGTTTCTCCTCGGAGCCGGAAGGCGGCGCGGAGACGCTGAGCGACCCCGCCCTTTATGACGGCTCCGTCGTCGGTTCCTGGCAGAAGCGCTTCGCCGAGGAGAAGGAGAAGCAGGCTGCCGCCAAGGCGGCCGAAGCGGCCAAGGCTGCGGAGGCGGCCAAAGCTTCGGCGGCGGCTCCGGTCAAGCCGGCGTGACGGCGAAAGGGGAGGGCGGCTTCGCATGATCCGCCCTTCGACGACAGGTTCTTTCGCCGGGCGTGGTTCGACGAAATATTTTCCGCTCTCAGATTTTCAGGTCCGCCATGCTTGCTGATCGCGACCGTATCTTCACCAATCTCTACGGGTTTCACTCGCCCGGCCTGCAGGCCGCGATCAAGCGGGGCTCGTGGGACGGCACCAAGCAGATTCTCGAGATGGGCCAGGACTGGATCATCAATGAGATGAAGGCTTCGGGCCTGCGCGGACGCGGCGGAGCGGGCTTTCCGACCGGCCTCAAATGGTCCTTCATGCCGAAGAAGTCGGACGGCCGGCCGAGCTATCTGGTCGTCAACGCCGACGAGTCGGAGCCGGGCACCTGCAAGGACCGCGAGATCATGCGGCATGATCCGCATCATCTGGTGGAAGGCTGCCTGATCGCCTCCTTCGCGATGAACGCCCATGCCTGCTACATTTATATACGCGGCGAATATGTGCGCGAGCGCGAGGCGCTGCAGGCAGCCGTCGACGAGGCCTACGAGGCCGGCCTCATCGGCAAGAACAACAAGCATGGCTGGGAATTCGATCTCTACGTGCATCACGGCGCCGGTGCCTATATCTGCGGCGAGGAAACGGCGCTGCTCGAGAGCCTCGAAGGCAAGAAGGGCATGCCGCGCATGAAGCCGCCCTTCCCGGCCAATATGGGCCTGTATGGCTGCCCGACCACCGTCAACAATGTGGAATCGATCGCCGTCGCGCCGACCATCCTGCGCCGCGGTGCCGGCTGGTTTGCCGGCATCGGCAATCCCAACAATGTCGGCACCAAGCTTTTCTGCGTCTCCGGCCACGTCAACAAGCCGTGCAACGTCGAAGAGGCGATGGGTATTCCGTTCCGCGAGCTGATCGAGCGCCATTGCGGCGGCGTCCGCGGCGGGTGGGAAAACCTGAAGGCGGTCATCCCCGGCGGATCGTCCGTGCGCATGGTGCCGGCCGAACAGATCATCGACACGCCGATGGACTTCGACTCGCTTTCCAAGCTCCGCTCCGGTCTCGGCACCGCGGCCGTCATCGTGATGGACAAGTCCACCGACGTCATCCGCGCCATCGCCCGCCTCGCTTATTTCTACAAGCATGAGAGCTGCGGCCAGTGCACGCCGTGCCGCGAGGGCACCGGCTGGATGTGGCGGGTGATGACCCGCATGGCCGAAGGCCGTGCCCAGAAGCGCGAGATCGACATGCTGCTCGACGTCACCAAGCAGGTGGAGGGCCATACGATCTGTGCGCTCGGCGATGCCGCGGCCTGGCCGATCCAGGGGCTGATCGCCCATTTCCGTCACGAGATCGAAGCGCGGATCGATCAATATGCCGCCAATCCGCATTCCGATCCCGTTCTGCAGGCGGCGGAATAGGCCGCCGGCAGCCGCCGGTTGCAAGTCATTCTGCGGCGGGGGCGACACAACGTCCCCGCCGCTTCACAGCGCTTCTTTTTCGCATCGCAGCAGTTGATCGCGGCGCGGAATTTTGCGAAGTCGAGTTTGGAAAGAGTCTGGATTGCGTGTCGCGCTCCGGGCCTGATCGTCAAGGTTATCCATGGCCAAGCTGATCGTCGACGGACAGGAAATCGAAGTCCCGGCGGAGTATACGCTCCTCCAGGCCTGCGAAGCTGCGGGAGCTGAGATCCCGCGTTTTTGCTTTCACGAGCGCCTGTCGATTGCCGGCAACTGCCGCATGTGCCTGGTCGAGGTGAAGGGCGGACCGCCCAAGCCGACGGCATCCTGCGCCATGGCGGTACGCGATCTCCGGCCTGGCCCGAAGGGCGAGCCGCCGGTGGTGCTCACCAAGAGCCCCATGGTCAAGAAGGCCCGCGAGGGCGTCATGGAGTTCCTGCTCATCAACCATCCGCTGGATTGCCCGATCTGCGATCAGGGCGGCGAGTGCGATCTGCAGGACCAGGCGATGGCCTATGGCGCCGACAAGAACCGCTACGCCGAGAACAAGCGGGCGGTCGAGGACAAATATATCGGGCCGCTCGTCAAGACGGTGATGAACCGCTGCATCCACTGCACGCGTTGCGTCCGCTTCACCACGGAAGTCGCCGGCGTCTCCGATCTTGGCGCGATCGGCCGCGGCGAGGACATGGAGATCACGACCTATCTCGAAAAGGCGATGAGCTCCGAATTGCAGGGCAATGTCATCGATCTCTGCCCGGTCGGCGCGCTGACGTCCAAGCCCTACGAGTTTCATGCCCGTCCGTGGGAACTGTCGAAGACCGAATCGATCGACGTCATGGACGCCGTCGGATCGGCCATCCGCATCGACGCCCGCGGCCGCGAGGTGATGCGGATCATGCCCCGCACCAACGAGGCGGTGAACGAGGAGTGGATTTCGGACAAGACCCGCTTCGTGTGGGACGGCCTGCGCACGCAGCGGCTCGACAAGCCCTATCTGCGCGTCGACGGCCGTCTGAAGGCGGTCGGCTGGCAGGAGGCGTTCGCCGCCATCGCGGCCAAGGTCAAGGCGGCCAGGCCCGAGCGCATCGGCGCCATCGCGGGCGATCTTGCCGCCGTGGAGGAACTCTACGCGCTCAAGGACCTGATCGCCCGGCTGGGTTCGAAGAACCTCGATGCCCGCCAGGACGGCGCCAGGATCGACCCCTCGCTCGGCCGCGCTTCCTATCTGTTCAATCCGACCATCGCCGGCATCGAGGAGGCCGACGCCATCCTCCTCGTCGGCACCAATCCGCGCAAGGAAGCGGCGGTTCTCAACGCCCGTATCCGCAAGCGGTGGCTCCGGGGCACCAGGGTCGCGCTGATCGGCGAGAAGGTCGATCTCACTTATTCCTATGACTATCTCGGCGCTGGCGCCGATACGCTCGCCGATCTCGCGGCGGGCAGGGGCGCGTTCGCCGACGTGCTCAAGGGTGCGCAGAAGCCGATCATCATCGTCGGCGGCGGCGTCTATGCCCGAGAGGACGGTGCGGCGCTGCTCTCTCTGGCCGCCAGGGCGGCGCGGGATCTCGGCGCGGTCAAGGACGGCTGGAACGGCTTCGGCGTGCTGCACAACGCGGCCTCGCGCGTCGGCGCCCTCGACCTCGGCTTCGTGCCGGGCGAGGGCGGCCTCGACGCAGCCGGCATGGCCGCTGCGGGCGCCCTCGACGTCCTCTTCCTGCTCGGCGCGGACGAGGTGACGGTCGCGCCCGGCGCCTTCGTCGTCTATCAGGGCAGCCATGGCGATCGCGGTGCCCACCGCGCCGACGTGATCCTGCCGGCGGCGGCCTATCCCGAACGTTCGGGCCTCTACGTCAACACCGAAGGACGCGTGCAGTTCGCCAACCGTGCGGCCTTCCCGCCGGGCGAGGCGCGCGAGGACTGGGCGATCCTGCGCGCCCTGTCGGAGGTTCTCGGCGTCAAGCTCGGCTATGATTCGCTTGCTGCGCTGCGCCGGACGCTGACGGCCGCCTTCCCGCATTTCGGGGCGGTGGACCATATCGTCCCGGCCGACCCGGCCGCCATCGCGCTGCTTGCCGGCAAGGGCGGGACGCCGGCCAAGGATGCTTTCGTGGCGCCGATCGCCGATTTCTATTTGACCAATCCCATCGCGCGCGCTTCGGCAGTGATGGCGCAGTGTTCGCAGCTGGCCCGGGGCGGGCTGCCGCTGGCAGCAGAATAAGGGCAGGGGCCATGACGATTTGGGATACTTTGCTCTGGAAGGTCGGTCTGCCGATCGTTGAGAGCCTTGTGCTGCTTGTCTGCCTGCTGGTCTTCATCGCCTTTTATCTTCTGGCGGACCGCAAGATCTGGGCGGCGGTGCAGCTCCGTCGCGGTCCGAACGTCGTCGGGCCGTTCGGCCTCTTCCAGTCCTTCGCGGACCTCCTCAAATTCGTCCTCAAGGAGCCGGTGATTCCGGCCGGCGCCAACAAGGGTGTCTTCCTTCTCGCCCCCCTCGTCACCTGCGTGCTCGCCTTGGCGGGCTGGGCAGTGCTGCCGCTCACCGCGGGCTGGGTGATCGCCGACATCAATGTCGGCATTCTCTACGTCTTTGCGATCTCCTCGCTCGGCGTCTACGGCACCATCATGGCCGGCTGGGCGTCCAATTCGAAATATCCGTTCCTGTCGGCGCTGCGTGCCGCCGCGCAGATGGTGTCCTACGAAGTCTCGATCGGTTTCGTCATCATCACGGTGCTGCTCTGCGCCGGTTCCCTGAACCTCACCGCGATCGTCGAGGCGCAGCACAGCCGCGGCCTCGCCAGCCTGCTCGGCGTGCCCTGGCTCACCATCCTGAACTGGTACTGGCTGCCGTTGCTGCCGATGTTCGTGATCTTCTTCATCTCGGCGCTGGCCGAGACGAACCGCCCGCCCTTCGACCTGGCGGAAGCGGAGTCCGAACTCGTGGCCGGCTTCATGGTCGAATACGCCTCGACGCCCTACCTTCTGTTCATGCTCGGCGAATATGTGGCGATCATGACCATGTGCGCCCTGCTCACCATCCTCTTCCTCGGAGGATGGACGGCGCCGATCGACCTGCCGCCCTTCACCTGGGTGCCCGGCATCATCTGGTTCCTGATCAAGGTGTCGCTGGCTTTCTTCATGTTCGCGATGGTGAAGGCCTTCGTGCCGCGCTACCGCTACGACCAGCTGATGCGTCTCGGCTGGAAGGTCTTTTTGCCGCTGTCGATCGCCATGGTCGTGATCGTCGCAGGCTTCCTGCAAATTACGGGATGGGCACCATGACTGCCGCCAATATCAGGCGCCCCGGCATCGGGCTCGACCAGGCTGCCAAGGCGCTGTTCCTGAAGGAGTTCGTGTCGGCCTTCTTCCTGTCGATGCGCTATTTCTTCAAGCCGAAGGCGACGCTGAACTATCCCTTCGAGAAGGGACGCCTGTCGCCGCGGTTTCGCGGCGAGCACGTGCTTCGCCGCTATCCAAACGGTGAGGAGCGCTGCATCGCCTGCAAATTGTGCGAGGCGATCTGCCCTGCGCAGGCCATCACCATCGAGGCTGGGCCGCGCGGCAATGACGGCACGCGCCGCACGACGCGCTACGACATCGACATGGTGAAGTGCATCTATTGCGGCTTCTGCCAGGAAGCCTGCCCGGTCGACGCGATCGTCGAAGGACCGAACTTCGAGTTTGCGGTCGAGACGCGCGAGGAACTGTTCTACGACAAGGATCGCCTCCTGGCGAACGGAGACCGCTGGGAGCGCGAGATCGCCAAGAATATCGCACTGGATGCGCCCTATCGCTGATGGCGGACGGCGCGTAAGCCCCTGTGCCTGATCGTCCTTCCTGGTGAAGGCGATCCTGCGCGGGGATGAGGAACGGAAGTGGACGGCCCGGAGACGGACCGGAGAGGGGTTTGGACATGAACGTGGCGACAGCCTTTTTTTACCTGTTCGCCTTTGTTTGCGTGGCATCGGCCTTGATGGTCATCCTGTCGCGCAACCCTGTGCATTCGGTGCTCTATCTGATCCTGGCCTTCGTCAACGCGGCCGGCCTGTTCATGCTGGCGGGTGCCGAGTTCCTCGCCTTGATCCTCATCGTCGTCTATGTCGGCGCGGTGGCGGTTCTCTTCCTCTTCGTCGTAATGATGCTCGACGTCGACTTCACGGAGCTTCGGCAGGGCTTCCTGCAATATATGCCGATCGGCTTCGTCGTGGGTGTGATCGTGCTGATCGAGCTCCTGATGGTGGTGATCGGCTGGGTGATCTCGCCGGGCGTCGTGGCGAACCCGGCCATGCAGATCGATCCCTCCCTCACCAACACGCAGGCGCTCGGGGGCGTCCTCTATACGCACTATGCCTTCTTCTTCGAGACGGCCGGGCTCGTGCTGCTGGTGGCCATGATCGGCGCCATCGTGCTGACCCTGCGCCACAAGCAGGGCGTCAAGCGCCAAAATCCGGCGCTGCAGTCGGCGCGCACCAAGGCGCAGTCCGTCGAGGTCGTCAAGGTTCAGCCAGGGCAGGGTATCTGACAATGGCCGTCAGTCTTTCCAACTTCCTCGCCGTCGCCGCCATCCTCTTCACCATCGGCGTGTTCGGCATCTTCATCAACCGCAAGAACGTCATCGTCATCCTGATGTCGGTGGAGCTCATCCTGCTGTCGGTGAATATCAATATGGTCGCCTTTTCGGCGGCGCTGCACGACATCACGGGCCAGGTCTTCTCCCTCCTGATCCTGACCGTCGCGGCCGCCGAAGCGGCGATCGGCCTGGCTATTCTCGTGGCTTTCTACCGCAACCGCGGATCGATCGCCGTCGAAGACATCAACGTGATGAAGGGCTGAGGGCGTGTACAACGCAATTGTCTTCCTGCCGCTCCTCGGCTTCCTGATCGCCGGCATCGCCAACATGCTGACATGGCATCTCGCGCCGGCGAATGCCGCCGAGGCCACTTCGCATGGGCATGACCACGGCCACCACGATGCGCATGAGGATCATGGCCATGGCGGTCATGACGACCATCACGAGGTGGAGGTCTCCCCGCATTCGCCCGGCAAGATCCGCTTTGCCGAATATGTGACCACCGGCTTCCTGTTCCTGTCCTGCGTGCTGTCATGGGTCGCCTTCATCCAGGTCGGCTTCGGCGGAGCGGCGACGACCGTGCCCGTGCTCGAATGGATCCATGTCGGCGCGCTGCAGGTCGACTGGTCGCTGCGCATCGATACGCTGACGGCGGTCATGCTGGTGGTGGTCACCACCGTGTCGTCGCTCGTCCATCTCTATTCCATCGGCTATATGGCGGAGGATCCGTCCCGCCCGCGCTTCTTCGCCTATCTGTCGCTCTTCACTTTCGCGATGCTCGCGCTGGTGACGGCCGACAATCTGGTGCAGATGTTCTTCGGCTGGGAAGGCGTCGGCCTCGCCTCCTACCTCCTCATCGGTTTCTGGTACAAGCGGCCCTCCGCCAATGCGGCGGCGATCAAGGCCTTCGTCGTCAACCGCGTCGGTGATTTCGGCTTCGCCCTCGGCATCTTCGCCGTCTTCGCCATCTTCCGTTCGGTGGGCTTCGAGGAGATCTTCGCCGCGGCCGGCGACAAGGCGGCGACCAACCTCCATTTCCTCGGCCACGACCTGCCGGCCCTCGAGGTCGCCTGCTTCCTGCTCTTCATGGGCGCCATGGGCAAATCGGCCCAGTTCCTGCTCCACACTTGGCTGCCCGACGCCATGGAGGGCCCGACGCCGGTCTCCGCCCTCATCCACGCCGCGACCATGGTCACGGCCGGCGTCGTCATGGTGGCGCGCCTGTCGCCTTTGTTCCAGCACGCCCCCCATGCGCTGACCTTCGTCACCTTCATCGGCGCGACCACGGCCTTCTTCGCCGCGACGGTCGGCCTCGTGCAGAACGACATCAAGCGCGTCATCGCCTATTCCACCTGCTCGCAGCTCGGCTACATGTTCGTCGCGCTGGGCGTGGGCGCCTATAATGTCGGCGTGTTCCATCTCTTCACCCACGCCTTCTTCAAGGCGCTGCTGTTCCTCGGCGCCGGCTCGGTGATCCATGCCATGCATCACGAGCAGGACATGCGGAAGATGGGCGGACTTCGGGCCAGGATCCCGCTGACCTATCTGGCGATGGTGATCGGCACGCTGGCGCTGACCGGCGTCGGCCTGCCCTTCACCCAGATCGGCTTCGCCGGCTTCAACTCGAAGGACGCCATCATCGAGGCGGCCTATGCGAGCTATGGCGAGAGCGGCGGCTTCGTTCCCCTCTATGCCTTCTTCATGACGGTGATCGCGGCACTGATGACCTCCTTCTACTCGTGGCGCCTCATCTTCATGACCTTCCATGGGCAGACGAGGGCGGATGCCCATACCTATGGCCATGCGCATGAATCGCCGCTGACGATGATGATCCCGCTCGGGGTCCTCTCGGTTGGCGCCGTCCTGGCGGGCATGGTGTTCCATAATGATTTCGCCACCAGCGAAGGCCTTGAACGGTTCTGGCACGGCGCCGTTTCCCTCGGCGACGGCAGCAAGGTGCTGGAAGGCATGGAGAGCGTGCCCGCGCTCGTGCATCTCGCCCCGTTCACCATGATGGCGGTCGGCTTCCTCATTGCCTTCTACATGTATATCGTGGCGCCCGGCGTGCCCGCCGCGGTCGCGAACGCCAATCCGCTGCTCTACAAGTTCCTGCTCAACAAGTGGTATTTCGACGAGATCTACGACTGGGCGTTCGTACGCCCGGCGAAGCGGATCGGCCGCTTCCTGTGGAAGCAGGGCGATGGCGCGACGATCGACGGGCTTGGTCCAGACGGGGTATCCGCCCGTGTCGTCGACATTACGCGCGGCGTGGTCAAGCTGCAGTCGGGCTATCTCTATCACTACGCCTTCGCCATGCTGATCGGCGTCGCGGCCTTGTTCACCTGGTCCATGTTCGGAGGCACGCACTGATGTCCTGGCCCGTTCTCTCCGTAACGACATTCCTGCCGCTGGTCGGCGTGGTGCTTCTGATCGCCCTGCGCGGCGATGCCGAGGTGGTCAAGCGCAATGCGCGCGTCATCTCGTTATGGACGACGATCGCGACCTTCGTCGTGTCGCTGTTCCCCCTCTTCGCCTTCGATCCGTCGAATGCGCAGTTCCAGTTCGTCGAGACGGCGCAGTGGCTGGGCGGTTCGGGCTCCTCGGCCATCAGCTACCGCATGGGCGTCGATGGCATCTCGCTGCCCTTCGTCGTGCTCACTACCTTCCTGATGCCGTTCTGCATCCTTGCCAGCTGGCGCTCGATCCAGAACCGCGTGCGCGAGTACATGATCGCCTTCCTCGTGCTGGAGACGCTGATGATCGGCGTGTTCTGCGCGCAGGATATCGTGCTGTTCTACCTCTTCTTCGAGGGCGGCCTGATCCCGATGTTCCTGATCATCGGCGTCTGGGGCGGGCAGCGCCGCATCTATGCGAGCTTCAAGTTCTTCCTCTATACGCTGCTCGGCTCTGTGCTGATGCTCATCGCGATCATGGCGATGTACTGGCAGGCGGGGACGACAGACATCGCCGTGCTGTTGAAGCACAACTTCCCCGCCCAGATGCAGACCTATCTGTGGCTCGCCTTCTTCGCCTCCTTCGCGGTGAAGATGCCGATGTGGCCGGTGCATACCTGGCTGCCGGACGCCCATGTCGAGGCGCCGACGGCGGGTTCAGTCGTCCTGGCGGGCATTCTCCTGAAGATGGGCGGCTACGGCTTCATCCGCTTCTCGCTGCCGATGTTCCCCGCCGCCTCGGAATATTTCGCTCCACTGGTCTTCACCCTCTCCGTCGTCGCCATCGTCTACACCTCGCTGGTGGCGTTGATGCAGGAGGACATGAAGAAGCTGATCGCCTACTCCTCCGTCGCCCATATGGGCTTCGTCACCATGGGGCTGTTTTCCATGACGGAGCAGGGCGTGCAGGGCGCGATGTTCCAGATGATCTCGCACGGCATCGTCTCGGGAGCGCTCTTCCTGTGCGTCGGCGTGGTGTATGACCGCATGCATACCCGCGAGATCGCGGCCTATGGCGGCCTCGTCAACCGCATGCCCTGGTATGCCCTGGCGCTGCTGGTGTTCACCATGGCCAATGTCGGCCTGCCCGGCACGTCCGGCTTCATCGGCGAATTCCTGACGCTGATGGGTGCGTTCAGCGCCAACACCTGGGTCGCCTTCTTCGCCACCTTCGGCGTGATCCTCTCGGCGGCCTATGCGCTGTGGCTCTACAGGCGCGTCGTCTATGGTGCGCTGGAGAAGCCGAGCCTGGCCGGCATCGCCGACCTGACCTGGCGCGAATTCGCGGTGCTGACGCCCCTCGTCGTGCTGACGATCTATTTCGGCGTCTATCCGAAGCCAGTCCTCAACATGAGCGAGGCGGCCGTCGCCCATCTCATCCAGTCGGCCAAGGCCGCTGCTGTTGCACTCAACTGATCCGAAGGCGAGCGATGCTGTCTGTTTCCGAACTTGCAACGGCCCTTCCCGAGATCGTTCTCGTCCTCGGTGCGATCGCGTTGCTGATGCTGGGGGTCTTTTCGGCCCCGCGCGGGGCCGGTCTGGTCACCAACCTCGCCGTCCTGCTTCTGCTGGTCGTCATGGTGCTGGTGGCGACCGGGCATGACGGTAGCGCCTTCTACGGTTCCTTCGTCGTCGATGCCTTCGCGCGGTTCACCAAGATCCTCGTGCTGATCGGTTCGGCGGCGGCGATCCTGATGTCGGGCGAGTTCCTCAGGGCCAAGCAGATCGAGAAGTTCGAATACCCCGTGATGATCCTGCTGGCGACCACCGGCATGATGCTGATGCTGTCGGCCAACGACCTTATCGGGCTCTATATCGGGCTCGAACTTCAGTCGCTTGCCCTCTATGTCATCGCCTCGATCCATCGCGACGACCTGAAGTCCACCGAAGCCGGCCTCAAATATTTCGTCCTCGGCGCCCTGTCTTCCGGCATGCTGCTCTATGGCGCTTCGCTGATCTACGGCTTCACCGGCACGGTCTCGTTCCACGGCATCGCCGATGCGGTGAAGGGCCATGTCGGGCTGGGCCTCGTCTTCGGCATCGTCTTCCTGTTCGCGGGGCTCGCCTTCAAGATCTCCGCCGTTCCCTTCCATATGTGGACGCCGGACGTCTATGAGGGATCGCCGACCCCCGTCACGGCGCTGTTGGCCGGTGCGCCGAAGATGGCGGCGATGGGCCTGATGGTGCGGGTGATCATCACCTCTTTCCCCGCCGCACTCGACCAGTGGCAGCAGATCGTCGTCTTCGTTTCGATCGCCTCGATGGCGCTGGGTTCCTTCGCGGCGATCGGGCAGAGCAACATCAAGCGCCTGATGGCCTATTCCTCGATCGGCCATATGGGCTTCGTTCTCGTCGGCCTCGCCGCGGGCTCGCAGGAGGGCGTGCTCGGCGTCCTGGTCTATCTGGCGCTCTATCTCGCCATGACGCTCGGCACCTTCGCCTGCATCCTGGCGATGAAGCGCCGCGGCGGCTATGTGGAGAATGTCAGCGATCTCGCCGGCCTCTCGCGTACCCATCCGATGATGGCCTATTCCCTGGCGGCCCTGATGTTCTCGATGGCCGGCATTCCGCCGCTCTCGGGGTTCTGGGCCAAGTGGTACGTTTTCGTCGCCGCCGTGCATGGCGGGCTCTACTGGCTCGCCGTCCTCGGCGTCTTGTCCAGCGTCGTGGGGGCGTTCTATTACCTGCGTATCGTCAAGGTCATGTTCTTCGACGAGCCGGCGGAGACGCTGGAGCCGATGTCGGGATCGCTCAAGACGGTGCTGGTGCTGGCGACGATCGTCACCGCCTTCTTCGTGGTCTTCCCAACGCTCATCAGCGGACCTGCGGCCTCGGCCGCGGCGTCGCTGTGGCCGGCCGGCTGATACCATCGGGTCGATGAAACTCGGTACAGGGGCACAGGCGGCAGGCTTCCGTCATCTCCATCTCGACGATGTCGGCTCGACCAATGTCGAGGCCCTGGCACGGGGGCAGGACCGGCTATGGGTCACGGCCGGCCGCCAATCGGCCGGCAAGGGGCGGCGCGGGCGGGCCTGGGCGTCGCCTGCCGGCAATCTCTACGCCTCGCTTCTGCTGGTCGATCCGGCCTCTCCCCAGCGGGCGGCGGATCTGTGTTTCGTCGCCGCGCTCGCCGTAAGCGATGCGATCTATGCGACCGCTCCCCGTGCTGCGACCGGCCTTGCCCTCAAATGGCCGAACGACGTGCTCGTCAACGGGGCGAAGGCGGCGGGCATCCTGATCGAGGGCGCGCATGACGGCGGGCGATTCTCCGCGGTCATCGGGTGCGGCGTCAATATCGCCAGCCATCCGGAAGGCACGCCATATCCGGTGACCCATCTCGCTGGCAGCGATGCTGCCGTCGACGTGGTATCCTATTTCGCAGCGCTGTCGGATGCCTTCGCGCGGCGCCTGGCGGCCTGGGACCGGGGCGAGGGCTTCGCGACGATCCGCCGGGACTGGCTGGGCCGTGCGGCGGGCCTCGGACGGCGCATCGTCGTCAGGCTGCCCTCCGGCGATCTCGATGGGGTGTTCGAGGCGCTCGACGACGAGGGGGCCCTGGTCCTGCGGGACGACGCCGGCCGGCGCCGGCCGGTGGCCGCCGGCGAGGTGTTTTTTCCCGGTTTCGTGCCGAGTGGACCCGAATGGTGACGGGAACCAGGTGCATTCTCATGAAGTATTGCCGGTTGGCGTGAGAAATCACGACCGGACAACGCATTCCCTGCAATGATTGCAGCAATGACTGAACGGCGCGTACGCGCCCGATAGGAGCCTCATATGGCACGCGACAACGCCGATCTCGTCTTTTGCGCCCTGGGGGGCATAGGTGAGATCGGCATGAACATGGCGCTCTACGGTTATGGGCCGGCCGCCAAGCGGCAATGGCTGATGGTCGATTGCGGCGTCAGCTTCGCCGGGGAGGACCTGCCGGGCATCGATCTGGTGATGCCCGATACGCGCTTCATCGAATCGCAGCGCCGCAATCTCCTCGGCATCGTGATCACCCATGCCCACGAGGATCATTTCGGGGCGCTCATCCATCTGTGGCCGCGCCTGCAGGTGCCGGTCTATGCCACCCGCTTCACGGCGGCGCTGCTCGAGGCCAAGCGCCTGCACGAGCCGGATGCGCCGAAGATCGATCTGCGGATCATCCCCTCCGGCGCCCGCTTCACGCTCGGCGCCTTCGACATCGAGTTGATCGACGTCGCCCATTCGATTCCCGAATCGAATGCCCTGGCCCTGCGGACGCCGGCCGGAACCATCGTGCACACCGGCGACTGGAAGATCGACGAGACGCCGGTCATTCCGCCGGTGACCAATCGCGAACGGCTGACGGCGATCGGCGACGAGGGCGTGCTCGCGCTGGTCTGCGATTCCACCAATGCCATCCGCGAGGGCCGCTCGCCGTCGGAACGCGACGTCGCCAAGAGCCTGGCGGAGATCATCGCCGCCAAGAAGGGCAGGGTGGCGATCACCACCTTCGCCTCCAATGTCAGCCGCATCCGTTCGATCGCGGAAGCCGCCATGGAGAATGACCGCAGCGTCATCGTCGTCGGCCGGGCCATGGAGCGCGTATGCCAGGTCGCGCGCGAATGCGGCCTTCTCGACGGCATTCCCGACTTCCTCAGCCCGGAGAATTACGGTTTCCTGCCGCGTGAAAAGGTGGTGGCGGTGCTGACGGGCAGCCAGGGCGAGCCGCGGGCGGCCCTGTCCCGCATCGCGCGGGGCGAACACCCCGAGGTGACGCTGGCCAAGGGCGATACCGTGATCTTCTCCTCCCGCACCATTCCGGGCAATGAGAAGGCCGTCGGCGGCATCATCAACGGCCTCGTCAGGCAGGGTGCGGACATCGTCACCGACCGCAACCAGCTCGTGCATGTCTCCGGCCATCCGCGCCGCGGAGAACTCACCGACATGTATGCATGGGTGCGGCCGAAGATCGCCATTCCCGTCCATGGCGAGGCCTGGCACCTGTCGGAGCATGCGGCGCTCGCCCGTTCGCTCGGTGTCCCCGAGGTGGTAGCGGCCGGCGACGGCGAGATCATCTCGCTGAAGGCGGGAGACGCCAAGGTCGTTGACGAGGCGCCGACCGGGCGGCTGCTCATCGACGGCGACATCCTCATCAATGCGGCGGACGAGACGGTGCCGCAGCGGCGCCGCCTTTCCTGGTCGGGCTCGGTGTCGATCGCCCTGGCCCTGTCGGAGAAGGGCGAGATCGTGAGCGAGCCCGACGTCAAGTTTGCGGGGTTGCCGATGCGTACGGCCGACGGCCGCAGCATGGACGACGTCATCGCCGATGCGGCCCTCCTCGTCCTGGAGAGCCTCAACAAGACCAAGCGCCGCGATCCCGACGCCGTCGAGGTCGCGGTCGAGCGGGCGGTGCGTTCGGCCGTGAATGCGGTCTGGGGCAAGAAGCCGGTATGCCACGTCATCGTGCTGGTGGTCTGACGGCGCCGAGCATGCCCCCCTGACCCGTGCGCAATAGGGCTTTCCCGGGACATCTGATGCTGGGCATCTGATACTTGCCATCCCGTCCCGGGGGGCCCATATACGGTGGCTTGCATCCATCGATTTCGATCAAAGATCAGAGAAAGCCCATGCCTGCCTATCGTTCCCGCACGACCACCCATGGCCGCAACATGGCCGGTGCCCGCGGTCTCTGGCGCGCGACCGGAATGAAGGACGGGGATTTCGGCAAGCCGATTATCGCGGTGGTAAACTCCTTCACGCAGTTCGTGCCGGGCCACGTGCATCTGAAGGATCTCGGCCAGCTCGTCGCCCGCGAGATCGAGGCGGCCGGCGGCGTCGCCAAGGAGTTCAACACCATCGCCGTCGATGACGGCATCGCCATGGGCCATGACGGCATGCTCTACAGCCTGCCGTCGCGCGAGCTCATCGCCGATTCCGTCGAATATATGGTGAACGCCCATTGCGCCGACGCCATGGTGTGCATCTCCAACTGCGACAAGATCACGCCCGGCATGCTGATGGCATCGCTCCGCCTCAACATCCCCACGGTGTTCGTCTCGGGCGGCCCGATGGAGGCCGGCAAGGTCATCCTCGCCGGCAAGGAGAAGGCGCTGGATCTCGTCGACGCCATGGTTGCGGCTGCGGACGACCGGGTGTCGGATGCCGACGTCAAGGCCATCGAGCGCTCCGCCTGCCCGACCTGCGGCTCCTGCTCCGGCATGTTCACCGCCAATTCGATGAATTGCCTGACCGAGGCCCTCGGCCTGTCGCTGCCGGGCAATGGTTCGACGCTCGCCACCCATGCGGACCGCAAGCGCCTCTTCGTCGAAGCGGGGCACCTCATCGTCGATATCGCCCGCCGCTATTACGAGCAGGAGGACGAGAGCGTGCTGCCGCGCAATGTCGCCAGCTTCGGCGCGTTCGAGAACGCGATGACGCTCGATATCGCCATGGGCGGCTCGACCAATACCGTGCTGCACATCCTGGCGGCCGCGCATGAGGGCGGCATTCCCTTCACCATGGACGACATCGACCGGCTTTCCCGCCGCGTTCCGGTGCTCTGCAAGGTCGCGCCCGCCGTCGCGAACGTGCATATGGAAGACGTGCACCGGGCCGGCGGCATCATGGCCATCCTGGGCGAGCTCGACCGTGCCGGGTTGATCAACCGCGACCTGCCGACGGTGCATGCCAAATCGCTTGCCGATGCGCTCGACCGCTGGGATATCAGCCGCACCAAGAGCGAGTCCGTCCGCAATTTCTACATGGCCGCCCCCGGCGGGGTGCCGACGCAGGTGGCGTTCAGCCAGGATCGCCGCTGGGACGATGTCGACCTCGACCGCGAGGCCGGTGTCATCCGCGACGCCGAGCACGCCTATTCGAAGGATGGCGGCCTCGCGGTCCTCACCGGCAATCTGGCGCTGGACGGCTGCATCGTGAAGACCGCGGGCGTCGACGAATCGATCCTCAAATTCGCCGGTCCGGCCATCGTCTTCGAAAGCCAGGACTCGGCGGTCGACGGCATCCTCAACGGCAAGGTCAAGGCTGGAGACGTCGTCGTCATCCGCTATGAGGGGCCGCGGGGCGGGCCGGGCATGCAGGAAATGCTGTATCCGACCAGCTATCTGAAGTCGAAGGGCCTCGGCAAGGTCTGTGCCCTCGTCACGGACGGGCGCTTCTCGGGCGGCTCGTCCGGGCTTTCCATCGGCCATGTCTCGCCGGAAGCGGCGGAAGGCGGCGCCATCGGACTGGTGCGGACCGGCGACCGGATCGAGATCGACATCCCCAACCGCACGATCTCGCTGGCCGTGCCCGCTGAGGAACTCGCCGCCCGCCGCGCCGCCGCCGACGAGGCGGGCTGGAAGCCGGCCGCACCGCGCAAGCGCAAGGTCACGACCGCATTGCGCGCCTATGCGGCAATGGCGACGAGCGCCGCCCGCGGTGCCGTCCGCCAGGTGCCCGACTACGACTGAGGCGAGGCGACTTCCCGGCCCTGCGGCCGGGAATATTCCCCGATGCTCGGGACCAACGCGTTCCTGGAGGGTCGATCACCGGTCGACCCCCTTCGCTCCCGCATCCTCGGCGTTTGCTGGAAGCGATCGCCCAGCCTCGGGCGCCTTTCGCCCTGCCTTTGGCGAATGACAGGCGATTTGGACGAAAACATCCTCAGCGACGCTGATCCGTGTGCGTCCGGCGATGCAGGTTCACACGAAATATCGCCGAGCCGACGCCGCGCATCACACGCAGGATGGTCCCGTCTCACACGCTTTGTGGAAACCGGTCCGCCCTCGGCCGTGACATCCGGCGGCGACCACGTTCGGCCTCGTGATGCAAGCGCGGCTGCACCCGGCGTCCTGCCTCGCGCGGATGTGCCCCGCCTGAAATGTCCGCCGGTTCGTTTTTTCGTGTGAGGATGCGGCGTTCGGGGGTAGCACCGTGGCGGTTGGTTGCGCGATAAAGGCGCAACCCCGGCTGATGGCAAGCCTTTGACAGCGCTTTCGAATCCATGCGAGAACGAGGAGCCCGCACATCGAAGGCGGGAGCGTGTCTCACACGCTTGATCCCACCCGTTTCCAGATTTCGTGAAGCCCTGGCGACGCTTTGGCGCCGGCTCCATCCAATGAGGAGAATTCCCGTGAAGAAGACATTGTTCGGCGCGGCCCTGGCGCTGTCCCTCGGCTTCGCCGTCCCGGCCATGGCGGCGACATCCGTTGCGATCGGCATCAGCGGCTGGACGGGTTTCGCACCGCTGACCCTGGCCAAGGTGGCGGGAATCTTCGAGAAGCACGGCCTCGACGTGACCCTGAAGAAGGTTCCGCAGGCGACGAGGCCCCTGGCGATCGCCAGCGGCGACCTCCAATGCGCCGCCACCACCGTCGAGACCTGGCTCGTCTGGAATGCCAACGGCGTCGCCGCCAAGCAGATCTTCCAGCTCGACAAATCCTACGGCGCCGACGGCATCGTTGCACGCGCCGACATCAAGACCGTCACCGACCTCAAGGGCAAGCGTGTCGCCGCGTCGGCGCCGGGAACCTCGCCCTTCTTCATGCTCGCCTGGGTCCTCGCCAAGAGCGGGCTTACCACCAAGGACGTCACGGTCGTCAATCTGGAGCCGGATGCCGCTGCGCAGGCCTTCCTCGCCGGGCAGAACGATGCCGCCGTCAGCTATGAGCCCTATCTGTCCGCGGTGCGCGACAAGCCCGACCAGGGTCATATCCTGGCGACGACGCTCGACTATCCGATGGTGCTCGACACCGTCGGCTGCACGCCGGCCTTCCTCGATGCCCATCCGGATGCCGCCAAGGCCCTGGCCGACAGCTATTTCGAGGCGCTGGACATGATCAAGGCCAGCCCCGACAAGGCGAACGCGCTGATGGGCGCCGACGTCAAGCAGTCGGCTGCGGAATTCGCCGATTCCGCCAAATATCTGCTCTGGGCCGACAAGGACGACAACAAGAAGTTCTTCAACGACGAATTCCAGAGCTTCTCCAAGACGGCCGGCGATCTTCTGCTGCAGATGGGCCTGATCAAGTCGGCGCCCGACGTCTCCACCCTCGCCGACACGCGTTTCGTGAACTGAGCGTTTCGGAGACGGCGGCGCCCGCCAGGATCGCGCCGCCGTCCTCGCCCCCGCATGTCCGGGGCCGATCGACTTCGAGCCAACATGTTGTTTTGACGCATTTCTATCGAAAGGCCCATCGGCTCTCCGGGAAATGCCCTGCTACCGACAGGACTTCGATGCCGCGACCGCTCGAACCCGTAAGTCCGGCGCTGCGCGTGGCGCTCGGCGTCTCCTTCTTCGTCCTCTTCATCGCGGGGTGGGCGTGGCTCACCTTCGGAGGGCATGTCGCGCGCATCTTCCTGGCCGACCCGCTGAGCATGCTTCGGGATGGCTGGCGCCTGATCGTCGAGGACAATTTCCTCGTCGACATCCTCATCACCATCTGGCGCGTGGCCGGCGGTTTCGCGCTGGCTGCCGTCGTCGCCGTGCCGGTCGGCATCATGATGGGGGCGTGGAAGCCCGTGGAGGCCTTCCTCGAGCCGTTCATCTCCTTCGCGCGCTATCTGCCGGCATCCGCCTTCATTCCTTTGCTGATCCTGTGGGCGGGTACGGAAGAACTGGAGAAACTGCTCGTCATCTTCCTGGGGTCCGTGTTCCAGATCGTGCTCATGGTGGCGGTTTCCGTCGGCAATACGCGGCGGGATCTGGTGGAGGCCGCCTACACGCTGGGATCGAGCAGCGGCGGCATCGTGCGGCGCGTCATCATTCCCGCCAACGCGCCGGACATCGCCGAGATCCTGCGCCTCGTTCTCGGCTGGGCCTGGACCTATGTCATCGTGGCGGAACTGATCGGCGCCTCCTCCGGCATCGGCTACATGATCATCAACAGCCAGTCCCGGCTCGCCACCGGCCAGATCATCTTCGGCATCATCATCATCGGCCTCATCGGCATGGTTTCCGATTTCCTGTTCAAGATGTTGAACCGCCGTCTCTTCGCCTGGAGGCTCGCATGAGCATGGTCCGCATCGACGGGGTCTCGCGCAGCTTTCCGGCACAGCGGGGCGGGGGGGCGGTCAAGGCGCTGGAGCCGATCGACCTCTCCGTCGCCCGCAACGATTTCATCACCATTCTCGGGCCGTCCGGCTGCGGCAAGTCGACCCTGCTGCGCATCGTCGCCGGCCTCGACCGGCCGACGATCGGCACCGTCGCCATCAATGGGCGGGGGGTGACTGGCCCGGGCCGCGACAGGGGCATGGTGTTCCAGTCCTACACGCTGTTTCCCTGGCTCACGGTCGCCGAGAATGTCGGCTTCGGCCTGCGCGAGAGCGGCGTGCCGGCGGCGGACCGCCGGGCCACGGTGGCGGTCTGGCTCGACAGGGTCGGGCTGCGCAGCTTCGCCGACCATTATCCCAAGCAGCTTTCCGGCGGCATGCAGCAGCGCACGGCCATCGCGCGGGCGCTGGCCAACAACCCGGACATGCTGCTCCTCGACGAGCCGTTCGGAGCCCTCGACAACCAGACGCGCAGCCTGATGCAGGAATTGCTGCTCGGCATCTGGGAGCGCGAGCGCAAGACGATCCTGTTCGTCACGCACGACATCGAGGAGGCGATCTTCCTCGGCTCGCGCGTGGTGGTGATGTCGGCGCGGCCCGGGCGGATCAAGGCGATCGTGCCGGTCGACCTGCCGCATCCGCGCCATTACACGCTCAAGACGAGCCCGGAATTTTCCGAGCTGAAGCGACGCCTGACGGAAGAGATCCGCGTCGAGGCGGTGCTCGCCGCCAACGAGCACTGAACCGGCAGCGCGGACATTCGCTCGTGGGGGCGCCGTGGGGGCAGGAAGGGGCGGACAGGATGTCCGCACTCCCGGGTGATCAGCCCTTGGCGGGCGCGTAGGCGATCGCCTCGATCTCCACCTTGCAATCGACCATCATGTCGGCGCGAACGCAGGAGCGGGCCGGCAGGGCTTCGCCGAAATACTCGGCATAGACGCGGTTGAAGCTCCAGAAATCGCGGGTATCGGCCAGCCAGGCGGTGACCTTGACGACATGCGACAGGTCCAGCCCTGCGACGGCCAGCGCCGCCTTCACATTCTCGATGGTGACCGTCGTCTGCTCGACGATGCCGCCGGAAACGATCTCGCCATCCGGCCCCATCGCGACCTGGCCGGATATGAAGACGAAATCGCCGGCGCGCACGGCCTTGACGAAGGGCAGGCTCTTGCCGCCGGCGCCGCTTCCCGCGGACCCAAACCGTTCGATTGTCATGATGATTCTCTGTCCTTGTTGCCGGTGGATCCTGAACGAATGCTCGGATCCGAGTTGAAACGGGAGTGCGGACATCCTGTCCAGGCCGCTCAATCAAGAATAGCGCGATCCCCTTCTCGTGAACGGGAGACGCAAGCTTATGCCCTTATGGCGCCGCCGATGTCCGTGTCTCGAAGTGTCGCGCCTGCAGGAAAGGTTCGGGATCCGCATCTAACCACGCGCATTGCCGAGGAATTCGGTGAGCCGCGCGCTCTTGGGGCTGCCGAAGATCTCGGCCGGCGTGCCCTGTTCGGCGATGCGTCCCTTCTCCATGAAGACGATGCGGTGGGAGACGTCGCGGGCAAACCGCATTTCATGCGTGACGAGAAGCAGGGTCGCTCCTTCGCTCGCCAGGCTTTTCACCGTCGCCAGCACCTCCTGCACCAGCTCCGGGTCGAGGGCCGAGGTGATCTCGTCGAGCAGGACCAGCTTCGGGTTCATCGCGAGGGCGCGAGCGATGGCGACGCGCTGCTGCTGGCCGCCGGACAGCTGGCTCGGGTGATTGTCCATGCGCTCGCCGAGGCCGACACGGCGCAGCCAGCTCTCGGCGATCGAGCGCGCCTCGTCCTTCGGAAGACGCTTCACCTTGCGCAGGCCCAGCATGACGTTGCCGATGGCGCTGAGATGCGGAAAGAGGTTGAAGCTCTGGAACACCATGCCGGTCATCGAACGCTGGCGGGAAAGCTCACGGTCGCCGAGGCGGTGGCGCCTGCCGCCGGAGACGCGATAGCCGATGGACTCGCCGTCCAGCAGCACCTCGCCGTCTTCGAACTCCTCCATCAGGTTCACGCAACGCAGCAGCGTGGTCTTGCCGGAACCGCTCGATCCGATGATCGAGACGACTTCCTTTTCCTGCACGTCGAGATCCACGCCCTTGAGCACCTCGGTCTTGCCGAAATGCTTATGAAGCGCCCGGATCTGCAGAAGCGGTGGCATGGTCGTCTCCTTAGCGAAACGCGACGCGGCGCTCGATCGCCTTGCCGAGGCGCTCGATGCCGAAATTCAGGACGAAATAGACGGCACCCGCAAAAAGATAGAACTGCATCGACATGAAGTTGCGGCTGATCACCTCCTGCGTCTTGAGCAGCAGTTCGCCGACGCCGATCACCGAAAGCAGCGTGGAGGCTTTGACCAGTTCGACGCCGGTATTGATCCATGTCGGCAGGATGGAGCGCATCGCCTGCGGCAGCAGTACATAGGCGAGGGTCTGCGGGAAGGTGAGGCCGATGGAGCGGGCGCCTTCGGTCTGTCCGCGCGGAATGGATTGCAGCGCCCCGCGCAGGATCTCGGCGACATGGGCACCGCAGAACAGCGTCAGGGCGATGATGCCGGCGAAGAAGGTACCGAGCTTCAGCCCGATGACGGCCGGCATGTAGAAGGTCGTCAGGATCAGCACCAGCACCGGCGTTCCCCGCAGGATGTCGATATAGATGCGGCAGATCCACCGCACCGCCAGCGGCCCATAGACGATGAGCAGGCCGACAACGGTGCCGAGCAGCGTACCGAGGACGATCGAGGCGACCGAACTGCCGATCGTCTGCATGAGCCCGCTGAGGAGCGGGTAGCGGGCGATCCACACTTCATTGAGGAAGGACGACATGGGGGCCACCGCTGGTCAGAATTTCGGGAAACGCCGCTCGAGGCCGCGTAGCGCGGCCGCCATCAGCAGGCAGGTGGCGATGTAGAGCGCGCTCGCCACCGTCCAGGTCTCGACGATGCGGAAGCTCTCGATGTTGATCTTGCGCGCCTGGTAGGTCAGCTCAGGAATGGCGATGGTCGCCGCGATCGAGGTGTCCTTGAACAGGGAGATGAAGGTGCTGCCGAGCGCCGGCAGGGCGTTGCGCAGCATGATCGGGGTGACGACGTAGAGGCTGGTCTGCAGCCGCGTCAGCCCGATGGCGCGGGCTGCTTCCACGACACCCTTCGGCACCGAGATCAAGCCGGCGCGGAATACCTCGCTGAGGTAGGCGCCGGAATAGACGGTGAGGGCGGTGATGAAGCTCGCGGACTGGTTCAGCTTGAGGCCGGCATCCGGCAGTGCGAAGAAGATCATGAGGACGATGATATAGATCGGCTCATTGCGGATGATCGTCACATAGACCGAGACCAGGCTTCGCACGGTTCGCGACGAGCTCACGCTGGCAAAACCGCACACCAGGCCGATGATCGAGCCGAGGGAAACGGAGGCCAGCGCCAGTAGCAGCCCGAGTCCCAGCCCCCCCAGCAATTTGTCGAAATTGGCCCAGACGGTCGCAAAATTCAGCGTGTAGCCCACTCGATCCTCCAGCCCGCCGGGCCGTCACCGGTCTTCGTCGGAACGGCAGGCGATGTCCCGCCTGCCGCTCATGCGTGTCAGCGCATTTCGGCCGGGAAGCCGGGCTTCGGCTCCGGCGGCGTCTCGCCGAACCAGGTCTCGAAGGATTTCTTGTAATCGGCGAAGTCGACACCGGTCATCGCTTCGCGGAGGGCCGTGTTGACGAAGTTGAGCCAGTCCTGGTCACCCTGCTTGACGGCACAGGAATAGGTCTGCGGGTTCCAGCCATAGCCGGCGTCGACATACCTGTCGGGGTTCTTCTTCATGAACCAGCGCAGGGACGACATGTCCGTCGCTGCAGCCGCCGCGCGGCCGGAGTTGAGGGCCTGATACATCAGGTCGACGCTGTCATACTGGTCGACCTTCGCCTGCGGCAAGGCCTGATGCACCATGTCCTCGGCATAGACGTTCTGCAGCACCGAGACGGTGACGTCGGCGCCGGCGGCCTTGAGGGCGGCGTAGTCGGCATATTTGCCGTTCTTGGTCATCAGGAGGCCGACGCCTTCCCGATAATAGGGCACGGTGAAGGCGACCTGTTGGGCGCGGGGTGCCGTGACGGTCATCGCCTGGCAGGTGATGTCGACCTGTCCGGTGGTGATGTTCGGGATGCGCGCATCCGACGACTGGGTCACGAACTCGACCTTGGTCGGATCGTTGAACAGGCCCTTGGCGATGATGCGGCCGATATCGATGTCGAAGCCGGCGAGTTCGCCCTTGTCGTCCTGGAAATGCCAGGGCGGGTTGGTGCTGCCCGTGCCGACGATCAGCTTGCCGCGAGCCAGGACTTCCTGGAGCTTGCCGTCCGCCTGGGCGCCGCCGATGGTGGCTATGGAAAGCGCGATCGCCCCCAGCCCGGCGACAAGGACCTTGGCCAATTTCATCGTTTAATTCCCTCTGTTGTCATCCCGGCTTATGGTGTCTCTTATTTGAGACACTAGTCTTCTCCCGAAGACAGGGGCGACGCTATACGGCCTGCCAAATTTGTGTCAAGAGGGGCGGAGGGAACGTGGTCGATCGCCGCTGTCCCGAAGCGCGGTGCAGGGGCGGCCTCCAATTCGCGCGATGAGACGGACTGCGACAGGCCCTTGGAATGCGACAGGCCCTTGGCGAATATGGATTGCGGACGATGAATGAGCGGGTGGACCAATCGGCGCTGATGCCGCAGCCGACCGAGCGTCAGCGCGGCATCGACCGCGTCATCGATGTGCTCGATGCGCTGCTGCGCCTGCGCGCGCCGACGAAGGTGGGCGACCTCGCCCGGCGGATCGGGGCGCCGCGCTCGACGCTCTATGCCCTCGTCAACAGGCTGGTCGAAGCGGAAATCCTCGAACCGGTCGGCGAGGATGGCTATATCTATTTCGGCAAGGCGCTGCATCTCTATGGGCGGGCCTATGCCGAGGCCAACCCCCTCCACCGGCGCTGCCGGGCCATGCTCGACAAGCTCGCGCAGGAGACCAGCGCCACCGCGCAGCTCTGCGCGCTCCGCGGCCACAAATATGTCGTGGTGGATTCCTGCGACGGCTCCGGGCTGTTCCGCATCACCACGGATATCGGCGTGGAGGTGCCTCTGCCCTGGACGGCGTCGGGCCGGCTGCTGCTGGATCACATGAGCGCCGACGAGGTCAGGGCTTTCGTGCCGCCCGAAGACTACACCTTGCCGGACGGCCGCATCCTCGACGTCGACGAATTCGTGGCCGCCGTCGCCCTGGCACGGCAGCAAGGGCGCTGCATCACCACCAGCCTGTCGGACCGCTTCACCTCGTGCCTGGCGGCCCCCATCCGCGACCGGCGCGGCGTCGCGGTCGCCACGCTCTGCCTCGTCATTCCCGCCGATTCCGCCGAGACCCGCAAGCAGGAACTGCTCGACCGCATCGCCGAAGCGGCGCTGGAATTGTCGGACCGGGTATGACGACGTCAGGGCCGATCCTCGGATCGGCCCTTTGCGAGCTTACACGGCTTCGAGGCCGGCGAGGCCGAGGCGCTTGTCGAGATAGGACGAGCAGGAGGCGATCAACTCGTCCGTCTTGTTGTCGAAGAAGTGATTGGCGCCGGAGATCACCGACTGCTCGATGACGATGCCCTTCTGCGTCTTCAGCTTCGACACCAGCGTCTCGACATCCTTCAGCGGCGCCACGCGGTCCGCATCGCCATGCACGATCAGGCCGGAGGACGGGCAGGGCGCGAGGAAGGAGAAGTCGAAGCGGTTGGCGGGCGGTGCCACCGAAATGAAGCCCTCGATTTCCGGACGGCGCATCAGAAGCTGCATGCCGATCCAGGCGCCGAAGGAAACGCCCGCGATCCAGCAGGATTTGGCTTCCGGCGTGACGGCCTGCACCCAGTCCAGCGCCGAGGCGGCATCGGACAATTCGCCGGCGCCGTGGTCGAACGAGCCCTGGCTGCGGCCGACGCCGCGGAAATTGAAGCGCAACGCCGAGAATCCGCGCTGGACGAAAGCGTAGAAGAGATCGTAAACGATCTTGTTGTTCATCGTTCCGCCGAACTGCGGATGCGGATGCAGGACGATGGCGATCGGCGCTCCGCGCTGCTTGGACGGCTGGAAGCGGCCTTCGATGCGGCCTGCGGGACCGGTGAACGTGACCTCGGGCATAAATGGATTGCCTTTTTGTAAGCTTTGAACCCGTGCGGCGGCTCCGAAACTGGCCTTGACGACCGGGATCGGACGGAGTAACTTCTTTAGAATTATTCTAAAGAGTTCATCTCTGCAGCGATGCGTTTCGGTTCCTGCGCCGTCAAGACGCAATGCACCCAGCCCGCGTTCGGGTTGCGCTTCTTAACATGAAGAGTAGGGCGCTTTGCAAGCTTTTCCGCATCGACGAGAACGACGGATTTGACGTTTGGCCACGGCACGCACCTATCTCGATCACAACGCAACGACGCCGATGCGGTCCGAAGCCCGTGCGGCGATGCTGACGGCGCTCGAGCGGTGCGGCGCGCCGTCCTCCATACATGGGGACGGGCGCGCCATGCGCAAGCTGGTCGAAACGGCACGCCATGACGTCGCCGCGCTCGTCGGCGCGCCGGCCCGCAACGTCGTGTTCTGTTCGTCGGCGACCGAAGCCAACAATCTCGCGCTTTGCCTCGACTGGCAGCGCGGGCGGGCCGCTCCCCTGGGACGCGCCGCCGTCTCGGCCGTCGAACATGCGAGCGTGCTGAGCGGCGGCCGCATCCCCGCCGATCGCCTCGCTCTGCTTCCCGTCGATGCCCGCGGCATGGTCGACCTCGCCGGCGCTTCCGCCTTGCTGGAGCGCTGGCGGGCCGAAGGAATTGCCGGACTGGTTTCGGTGATGCTCGCGAACAACGAGACGGGCGTCCTGCAGCCGGTGGCCGCGCTCGCCGAGCGGGTGCACGCGGCCGGCGGGATCCTGCATTGCGATGCCGCCCAGGCCGCCGGAAAAATTCCCCTTGATATCAGGGATCTCGGGGTGGATCTTATCACGATTTCGAGCCACAAGCTCGGCGGCCCCCTTGGTGCGGGCGCGCTCGTGATGGCGAGCGAGGCGCTGCATCTGCCGAACCCGCTGCTGCGCGGCGGCGGCCAGGAGCGGGGATGGCGGGCAGGGACGGAGAATGTCCCCGCCATCGCCGGCTTCGGCGCGGCCGCGGCTGCCGCGGCGCGCGATCTCACCGCCGATGCCGAGCGCTGCCGTGCCTTGCTGGCGGTGCTGGAAGAGGGGGTGCGTGCGATTGCGCCGGAGGCCGTCATCTTCGGCGAGGGCGCGCCGCGCCTGCCCAACACGCTATGCTTCGCCGAACCCGGCATCGCCGCCGAGACGGCGCTGATCGCGCTCGACCTCGAAGGCATTTCCGTGTCCTCGGGCTCGGCCTGCTCGTCCGGCAAGGTCAAGGTCAGCCATGTGCTGACGGCGATGGGTGTGCCGCCGGACCTTGCCGCCTGTGCCCTCCGCGTCTCTCTGGGGCGGGAAACATTGGCAGAAGAGGTCGAGTTTTTCGTCGCGGTCTGGACAAGGCTGCGCAAGAGCTTACATGACAGGAAACAGCATCGGGCCGCTTAATCGCCTGAAGGAAATGTAAAATTTGCCGTCGCGAGACGGCACAGGAGATTTAAATGCCTGCAGTCCAGGAAACCGTCGCCCAAGTCCGCGCGATCGATGTCGACCAATACAAATACGGCTTCGCGACCGACGTCGAGATGGAACTGGCCCCCAAGGGCCTTTCCGAGGACATTGTGCGCTATATCTCGGACAAGAAGGGCGAGCCGGCCTGGATGACGGAGTGGCGTCTGGACGCCTACAGGCGCTGGAAGACCATGCAGGAGCCGACCTGGGCCCGCGTCGAATATCCGTCGATCGACTATCAGGATCTCTATTATTACGCCGCGCCGAAGAAGAACGGCGCGCCGAAGTCGCTCGACGAGATCGACCCCGAGATCCTCAAGACCTATGAGAAGCTCGGTATCCCCCTGCGCGAAGTCGAGATGATCGAAGGCGTGGTGCCGGCCAATCGCATCGCGGTCGACGCGGTCTTCGATTCCGTCTCGGTGGTGACGACCTTCAAGGAGGAATTGAGGAAGGCGGGCGTGATCTTCTGCTCGATTTCGGAAGCTCTGCGTGAGCATCCCGAACTCGTGCGCAAATATCTCGGCACGGTGGTGCCGGTGACCGACAATTTCTTCGCCACGCTGAATGCCGCGGTGTTCTCCGACGGCTCCTTCGTCTATGTGCCGCCGGGCGTGCGCTGCCCGATGGAGCTGTCGACCTATTTCCGCATCAATGAGGAGAAGACCGGCCAGTTCGAGCGTACGCTGATCATCGCGGACAAGGGCGCCTATGTGTCCTATCTCGAAGGCTGCACGGCGCCGCGCCGTGACGAGAACCAGCTTCACGCCGCCGTGGTCGAGCTGATCGCCCTCGATGACGCCGAGATCAAATATTCCACCGTGCAGAACTGGTATCCGGGCAATTCCGAGGGCAAGGGTGGCATCTACAACTTCGTCACCAAGCGGGGCGATTGCCGCGGGGCGCGCTCGAAGATCTCCTGGACCCAGGTCGAGACCGGATCGGCCATCACCTGGAAATATCCCTCTTGCATCCTTAGGGGCGAGGGATCCCAGGGCGAGTTCTATTCGATCGCCGTCTCGAACGGGCGCCAGCAGGTCGATTCCGGCACCAAGATGATCCATCTCGGCAAGAACACCAAGAGCCGGATCATCTCCAAGGGCATTTCGGCCGGCCGTTCGAACAACACCTATCGCGGCCTCGTCTCCGCCCATCGCAAGGCTTCCGGCGCGCGCAATTTCACCAATTGCGATTCGCTGCTGATCGGCGAGCACTGCGGCGCGCATACCGTGCCCTATATCGAATCCAAGAATGCCAGCGCGGTGTTCGAACACGAGGCGACCACCTCGAAGATCTCCGACGACCAGCTCTTCTATTGCCTCCAGCGCGGCCTCTCGGCCGAGGAGGCGACGGCGCTGATCGTCAACGGCTTCGTCAAGGAAGTGCTGCAGCATCTGCCGATGGAGTTCGCGGTCGAGGCGCAGAAACTCATCTCGATCAGCCTCGAAGGCAGCGTCGGCTGATCCGACGGCCTTGTTCAGCGCCGTCGCGGCGAACCATTTTGGGAAAACCAGGAACTATGCTCGAAATCAAGAACCTCAGCGCCGAAATCGACGGCAAGCAGATCCTCGACGGCCTCACCCTCTCGGTGGCAGACGGTGAGGTCGCCGCCATCATGGGGCCGAACGGGTCGGGCAAGTCGACGCTGTCCTACATCCTCGCCGGCAAGAGCGACTACACCGTCACCGGCGGTGAGATCCTGCTCGACGGAGAGAGCCTTCTCGACGTGCCGGTCGAGGAGCGCGCCGCCCGCGGCGTCTTCCTCGCCTTCCAATATCCGCTGGAGATTCCGGGCGTCGCCACCATGACCTTCCTGAAGGCAGCCCTGAACGCCCAGCGCAAGGCGCGCGGCGAAGCGGAACTGACGACGCCGGAGTTCATCAAGCGCGTGAACGGCGCTGCCGATGCGCTTAAGATCCCACGAGAAATGCTGCGCCGCGCCTTTAATGTCGGCTTCTCGGGCGGCGAGAAGAAGCGCATGGAAATCCTGCAGATGGCCTTGCTGCAGCCGAGCCTGGCCGTGCTCGACGAGACCGATTCCGGCCTCGACATCGATGCGTTGAAGATCGTCGCCGACGGCGTCAACGGACTGCGTTCGCCCAAGCGCTCCTTCATCGTCATCACCCATTACCAGCGCCTGCTCGACCATATCGTGCCCGACAGCGTGCACGTCCTGTCCAAGGGGCGCATCGTCAAGTCCGGCGGCAAGGAACTGGCGCTCGAGCTGGAAGCCAACGGCTATCGCGACTACCAGGAAGCGGCGTGACCATGGCCAATGTCATCCCCGTGAAGACGCCGGCCGAAACGGCGCTCGGCGAGGCCTTCGGCAGGCTGCGTGAGACGCTTCCGGGCGGCGGCGGCGTCCTGAGCCTGCGCGACGGCGCCATCGCGAAGTTCCGCGAGAAGGGCCTGCCGCACCGCCGGGTCGAGGAATGGAAATATACCGACCTGCGTAACCTCATGCGCGAGGCCAACCCGGTCGCCACCGGTTGCGAGGGAGCGCCGGCCGAACCGGGCAAGGCGGAAGCCTTCCTGGCCGGCATCGAGCATATCCGCCTGGTCGTGCTGGACGGCGCGTTTTCCCCAGGCCTGTCGACCGTCTCGGCCCTCCCGCCGGGCCTGCACGTCACCTCGCTCGCCGACGCCCTTGCGCGGGGCGACGAGGCGCTGATCCGGGCCTTGGGCGCGGGTTCGCCCGACAATGCGGTGCTCGACCTCAACACCGCCTTCATGAGCGACGGCGTGGTCGTCACCGTGGACGCCGGTGTCCGCATCGACGTTCCCGTGGCGATCGAGACCCGGCACAGCGCCCCGACGGCGCAGGCGACCTTCACGCGCTCGCTGGTCGCGCTCGGCGCAGGCGCCGGCTTGACGCTGATCGACAGTTATGAAGGTCCGGATGGCGTCGCCCACCAGACCAATGCGGCGCTGGCGATCGAAATTGGTGACGGCGCGCGGCTCCATCGGGTGAGCATTCAGTGCCAAGCCCTTGAGGCGCAGCAGATTTCTTCTCTCTTCGTGACCCTCGGCAAGGGCGCTTCGCTGCAGAGCTTCGCGCTTGAGGCGGGGGCGGCGCTCGCGCGCAACCAGCTCTTCGTCACCTATGCCGGCGACAACGCCAAGGCGATGATCGCGGGGGCCGCCCTGCTTGCCGGCACGCGCCATGCCGACACTACATTGGTCGTCGATCACGCGGCGCTCGGCGGCGAAAGCCGCGAATTGTTCAAGGCGGTGATCGACGGCGAGGCCCGTTCTGTGTTCCAGGGCAAGATCGTCGTGCGGCCGGGGGCGCAGAAGACCGATGGCCGGATGATGAGCCAGTCCCTCCTCCTGTCGGAAGGGGCGGAGGCAGATGCCAAGCCGGAACTGGAGATCTTCGCCGACGACGTGCAATGCGCCCATGGTGCAACCTGCGGCGCGCTCGACGAGGACCTGCTGTTCTACTGCAAGGCGCGCGGCATTCCCCAGGCCGCCGCGGAAGCCATCCTGGTCCAGGCCTTCGTAGGCGAAGCCGTCGAGACGGTGGAGAACGAGGCGCTGCGCGAGCGTCTGCTGACGGTCACCGAAGCGTGGCTGGCGAAGCGGGTGTAGCGCGTGGCGGGGCGCCCGCGCACCTTGGATTCGGCATTTCATGTATCTTTTGAAGATGCGTCGGTAACTATTTGATTTATGGCAATTCGGGAAGGAATAGATCGTGGACAAGCCTGTTGCCGCCATGCCCTACGACGTCGCCAGGGTCCGCGCCGATTTTCCCGCTCTGGCCCTGCAGATCTATGGCAAGCCGCTCGTCTATCTCGACAACGGGGCGTCCGCACAAAAGCCGCAGGCCGTGCTCGACCGCATGATGCACGCCTATACGCATGAATATGCCAATGTTCATCGCGGCCTGCACTATCTCGCCAATGCGGCGACCGAGGCCTATGAGGCGGGCCGCGAGAGCGTGCGCCGGTTTCTCAATGCGCCGTCGACCGAGCAGATCGTCTTTTCGCGCTCGGCGACGGAGTCGCTCAATCTCGTCGCCGCCTCGATGGGGCGCCTCCTGGAGATCGGCGAGGGCGACGAGATCGTGCTGTCGATCATGGAGCATCATTCCAACGTGGTGCCCTGGCATTTCCATCGCGAGCGGGCCGGCGCGGTGCTGAAATGGGCGCCGGTGCGCGAAGACGGCTCCTTCGACCTCGAAGTCTTCGAAAGGCTGCTCACGCCGCGCACCAAGATCGTGGCGATCACCCATATGTCGAATGTGCTGGGCACGGTGACGCCGCTCAAGGATATCGTGGCGATGGCCCATGCCCGCGGCATCCCGGTGCTCGCCGACGGCAGCCAGGGCGCGGTGCATCTCGACGTCGATGTGCAGGACCTCGATGTCGATTTCTATGCCTTCACCGGCCACAAGGTCTACGGGCCGACCGGCATCGGCGTGCTCTACGGCAAGAAGGAATGGCTCGAGCGGATGCCGCCTTTCAATGGCGGCGGCGAGATGATCGGCGAAGTCACCGAGGACAACGTCACCTATGCGGCTCCCCCGCATCGCTTCGAGGCGGGGACGCCGCCCATCGTCCAGGCCATCGGCCTCGGCGCGGCGCTGGACTACATGATGGCGCTCGGACGCGAGAATATCCGTGCACATGAGGAGAAGCTGCTGCATTATGCCCGTGAGCGGCTGTCGAAGCTCAATTCGGTCCGGATCTTCGGCGAGGCGCCGGGCAAGGGCGGCATCGTATCGTTCGAACTGAAGAACGCCCATGCGCATGACGTCGCCACGGTGCTCGACCGCCACGGTGTGGCGGTGCGGGCGGGAACGCATTGCGCCCAGCCGCTTTTGGCGCGATATGGCGTGACATCGACATGCCGTGCTTCCTTCGGGCTCTACAATACGCTCGAGGAGGTCGACATGCTCGTCGAGGCGCTGAACAAGGCGCAGACCTTTTTTGCATGACGGAGGCATTCATGGCCGACGCAGATCTGGCCGAGACCAGGCCCAATGAACCCGCCGTGGCCGGTGCGACCGCACTGCCGCCCGAGGAGATAGACCGGCTGACCGATGGCATCGTCGCGGCGCTGAAGACGGTCTACGATCCCGAAATTCCCGCCGACATCTATGAACTCGGCCTGATCTACCGCGTCGAGATCGCGGATGACCGCAAGGTGTCCATCGACATGACGCTGACGGCGCCGGGCTGCCCCGTCGCCGGGGAGATGCCCGGCTGGGTCGAAAACGCGGTCCTGAGCGTTCCCGGCGTGTCGGACGTGCAGGTCACCATGGTCTTCGATCCGCCGTGGGACCAGTCGCGCATGTCGGACGAGGCGCGCGTGGCGCTCGACATGTGGTGAGGGCCGAGGGGCTCGCATTCTCCAGGCCCTCGCATTGTCCTGGAATCGAGCCTATATTGGGGTCGTATCGTCCGAGGGCCGGGCCTTGAACCCGGCGCTGTTGGAGTGGCAAGTGAGCAAGATTCGTCCCAAGTTCAAAGTCGTGTCGCTGACGGATGCGGCGGCCGAGAAGATCAAGTCCATCATGGCGGGCGCCGACAGGCCCTTCGAAGGGGTGCGGGTCGGCGTGAAGAACGGCGGTTGTGCCGGCATGTCCTACACGATGGAATATGCCGAGGCGGTCCATCCTCTCGACGAGATCGTCGAGGACAAGGGCGTGAAGGTCCTGATCGACCCCAAGGCCGTGCTTTTCCTGCTCGGCACCGAGATGGACTACAAGACCGACAAGCTGTCGGCGCAATTCGTGTTCAACAATCCGAACCAGACATCCGCCTGCGGCTGCGGGGAATCGGTCGCCATCACGCCGGCTTCCGACGCGGCGTTGGAAGCGACGCCCTGAGGTCCGCCGATCGAGGTCTTTGCCGACGATGGATCCGGATCATCTGCGTGATCTCTTCGCCGGCCTGCCGCAATTGAGCATCAGGCGCTTGTTCGGCGGCGTCGGGCTCTATTCGGAGGGACGGGTGTTCGCGCTCGGCGCCTTCGAGCAGATCTGGATCAAGGCGGATGCGCAGACCATCCCGCTGTTCCAGCAGGCTGGTTCCGCTCCGTTCACCTATCAGGGCAGGACACGAACGGTGACCCTTCCCTATTGGAGCTTGCCGGACGAAGCGCTCGACGATCCCGAACAGGCGTTGAAATGGGCGAGGCTCGGGCTGGCCGCATCGCGGCGGGCATTCGAGGCAGGGCCTCGGCAACGTCGTGCCAGGGCCTTGCGGTCAACTTCTTGAGAAACGGACGCCATGTCGCCCCTGCTTTCGGTCGCCCTCTTCTTCGTCATCTGGTGGATGACGCTGTTCGCCATCCTGCCGCTCGGCGTCAAGAGCCAGTTCGAGGCCGGCGAGGTCGTGCCCGGCAGCGAAGGGGCGGCTCCGCAGCGGCCGATGCTGCTGCGCAAGGCGGCCCTGACGACCCTTGTCGCTGCCATTCTCTTTGCCTGTGTCTATGTGGTAGTGTCGCACCACCTCTTCTACCAGACGCTGTTCGATTTCGGTCCCGCCTCCGTCGAGGTCGGGCGAGGGGGCTGATCGGCGCCTCGTCCGGCGACGGCGCCGCCACGAACCCTCGCTTTCCGGCGCCAGCCTATCCCACGTGATCTGGAGGTCGAGCGTGAGCACCCTTTCCCAGCCGGTCGGTCCGCGCGATCACGCCCAGGGCCCCGCAGATGCGGCGGTCACGCTCGTCGAATATGGCGATTTCGAATGTCCCTATTGCGGGGAGACGGTGGGCGTCATCGACGCCGTGCGCGACCTCATGGGCGATCGGCTGCGCTATGTGTTCCGGCATTTTCCCGTGACGCGCCTGCATCCCCATGCCCATCGCGCCGCCGAGTTCTCCGAAGCCGCCGATGACATCGGCCGGTTCTGGCCGATGCATCGCATCCTCTACGACAATCAGGAGAGGCTCGACGACCGTTCGCTGCGTGCCTATGGCCGCAGGCTCGGCTTGAGCGAAGCGGCGATGGCGGATGCCTTCAACGACCGCTTCGCCGATCGTATCGAGGCGGATTTCCGCAGCGGCATCGACAGCGGCGTCAACGCCACGCCGACCTTGTTCGTCAACGGGCAGCGCTATGACGGCCGGCGCGACGTCAGGGGGCTGCACGCGGCGTTGCTGGCGGCGGCAGGCCTCTGACCCTTCCCGGGAGCGCGGACATCCTGTCCGCCCTTACACATTGCCGGCCGAGAATCGCGGGTCCGCGAGGCCGGTCCCGCACCTGCCGCCCGGTCGGACCCGGCGAGCCGCAGATGTCACCGCCGGTCGGCGGGCGCCTTGCGGGCCGGCTTTTCCATCCATTTGATGATGAGCATCGCCGGAAGCACCCAGGCCAGGCCGAGGGCCGCATAGAGGACCGGCTGGATCCAGACGGGGGTGTCGTTGACGCGGCCTTCCGCGAGGGCCATCGCCACGAGCGCGTAGACGACCACGAGGACCAGCATCATGACCGACCCGACCAGCTTGCGCAGAGGAGGGCGCATATCGTTCTCCTGCACCAGGGCACTGCGACGCGAGTGCACGTTGCCCGTGGTTGACGTGTTGTATATCTGTTCCCGCTTCTAGAGCATAATCGGGCCGGTGCGAAGAGGCCGGCAGGAAAGGCACAGGGCGTGACGGCAATCGCGAGCGGATCGGTGGCGGCAGCGCCGGGCAACCAGGATCATTACGGCGTCATCCGCGCCTGGCTGATCGTCGTCGCGCTGATGATCGTCGCGATGGTCGTCGTCGGCGGCGCCACCCGCCTCACCAATTCCGGCCTGTCCATCGTCGAGTGGAAGCCGGTCACCGGCGTCGTTCCGCCCCTGACCGACACGCAATGGGACGCGGCGTTCGCCCAATACAGGACCATTCCGCAATATACCCAGCTCAACCTCGGCATGTCGCTCGACGACTTCAAGTTCATCTATTGGTGGGAGTGGAGCCATCGCCTTCTCGGGCGGCTGATCGGCTTCGTCTTCTTCGTGCCGCTGATGGTGTTCTGGGTCCGCGGCTGGCTGACGAGGGCGCTGGCATGGCGGCTCGTCGGCCTGCTCGTGCTCGGCGGCAGCCAGGGCCTGCTCGGCTGGTGGATGGTCGCCTCGGGCCTCGAAAACCGCACCGAGGTCTCGCAATACCGTCTCGCGATGCATATGACGCTGGCCTGCATCATCTTCACCGCCACGGTCTGGGTCGCCGCTTCGCTGACGCGCAGGGCCGATGGCGACACGCTGCCGCGCCTCGCGAAGGCCATCGCGGCCCTTCTCGTTCCTCTGGTTCTCGTCCAGATCTTCATGGGCGGCCTGGTGGCGGGCCTCAGGGCGGGCCTCTCCTACAATACGTGGCCGCTGATGGACGGGCATTTCCTGCCGTCGACGGGCAATCTCTACATCATGGCTCCCGCCTGGGCGAACCATTTCGAGAATGCGCTCACCGTGCAGTTCCAGCATCGCATGGTGGCCTATCTCATCGTGCTGCTGGCTCTCTTCCAGGCTTTCCTGGCGATCCGGCACGGCAGTGGCGCGGCGCGCGACCGCGCCGTGCTGATCGGGCTCGTCGCCCTCGGCCAGGCGGCCATCGGCATCATGACCCTGCTTCTCGTGGTGCCGCTGTGGTCGGCCATCCTGCACCAGCTGGGCGGCGTCGTGCTGCTTGCCGCCGTCACTGTCCACGCGCAGCGCCTCACCACCACGGCAACCGCGCTCCCGGCGGGAGCGCGGCCGGCCGCCGTCTGATCAGTCGGCCGAAAGGGCCTGGTCGAGATCGGCGATGATGTCCTTGACGTCCTCGATGCCGACCGACAGGCGCACCACGTCCGGCCCGGCGCCCGCCGTGACCTTCTGCTCGTCCGACAATTGCCGGTGCGTGGTCGAGGCGGGATGGATGATCAGCGAGCGCGTATCGCCGACATTGGCGAGATGCGAGAACAGCTTGACGTTCGAGACGACCCTGACGCCCGCTTCGTGCCCGCCCTTCAGGCCGAAGGTGAACACCGCCCCGGCGCCCTTCGGGCAGTATTTGCGCGCCAGCGCATTGTAGCGGTCGGAATCGAGACCGGGATAGGATACCCAGGCCACCTGCTCGTGATCGGCCAGGAATTTCGCGACGGCAAGAGCGTTGTCCGAATGCCTCTGCATGCGAAGCGGCAGCGTCTCGATGCCCGTGAGGATCATGAAGGCGTTGAAGGGCGAAAGGGCCGGGCCGAGGTCGCGCAGGCCGAGCACCCTCAATGCGATGGCGAAGGCGAAATTGCCGAAGGTCTCGCCGATGACGATGCCGCCATATTCGGGGCGCGGCGCCGACAGGAAGGGATAGCGGCCGGAGGCGAGCCAGTCGAACCTGCCGCCGTCGACGATGACGCCGCCGATGGAATTGCCGTGGCCGCCGAGGAACTTGGTCGCCGAATGGACGATGATGTCCGCACCGAATTCGAAGGGGCGGCACAGATAGGGCGAAGCCAGCGTGTTGTCGACGATGAGCGGGATGCCCGCCTTCCTGGCGACGGCGGCGATCGCCGCGATGTCGGTGACGATGCCGCCGGGATTGGCGATCGATTCGATGAAGATCGCCTTGGTCTTCGGCGTCACTGCCGCGGCGAAGCTGCCGGGATCGTTGGCGTCGGCCCAGCGCACGTTCCAGTCGAAGGAGCGGAAGGAGTGGTTGAACTGGTTGATCGAGCCGCCATAGAGCTTGTTCGACGCGATGAACTCGTCGCCCGGCTGCATAAGCGCATGCAGGACGAGGAACTGGGCGGCATGGCCGGACGCCACCGCGAGCGCGGCGGTGCCCCCTTCGAGGGCGGCGACGCGCTCCTCCAGTACCGCATTGGTGGGGTTGCCGATGCGCGAATAGATGTTGCCGAAGGCCTGCAGGCCGAAGAGCGACGCGGCGTGGTCGACGTCGTCGAAGACGAAGGACGTGGTCTGGTAGATCGGCGTCGCCCGCGCCCCGGTGGTCGGATCCGGTTGGGCACCGGCATGGACGGCGAGCGTTGCAAAGCCGGGCTGTTCATCAAGCGGCATGGTCTTTCCTCCTGCGGTCTTCGTGGTTCTTGTCGGGGCCTCTTTTCAGGGAGCGTCCCGGCCCTGTCAACGTGCGGTTGCGCAGGCCCGGCTCAGTCGCGCAGCCCCAGGCGCTGGAATCCGCGCGGATCGCGCGTCGCCCGCTTGGACGACAGGGCTCGCGAATTCACGCCGGCCCAGCCGATCTCGCCGGAAAGGCGGCCATATTCGATCTTGGGGCAGCGGTTCATCACCACCTTGATGCCGGCAGCCTCCGCCTTGGCCGCCGCCGCGTCGTTGCGCACCGTCAGCTGCATCCAGATGACCTTGGGCGGCACCGGGAGAGCCAGCGCCTCGTCGACCACGGCCGCTGCCGCCTCCGAGTTGCGGAAGATGTCGACCATGTCCACGGGGCCGGGAAGGTCGGCAAGGCTGGCATGGACGGGCAAATCGAGGATGGTCTTGCCGGCGAGCCCCGGATTGATGGGGAACATCTCATAGCCGCGCAGCTTGAGATATTTCAGCACGAAGAAGCTGGGCCTGACTTCGTTGGCCGAAGCGCCGACCATGGCGATGCTGTGCGTCGAGCGTAGGATGTCGGCGATGTAGCTGTCGGGATAGGCATCGTGGTTCATGCGAACTCCATGGCGCGCCGGCTCTTCCTGCTGGAAAGCACCGGGACAGAGAAAAGACGGTCCCTTCGAAGCGGTTCCGAGGCCCGGGTCAGTTCGCGTCGGCGATCGGCTTGAGCCTGTCGAGATAGGGCTTGACGATGTCTGCATTGCCGGGCAGGGGCGTCAAGGCCTGCAGCGAGGCATATTGGTCGTCGATCTGCTGCAGGGCTTCCTTCTTCTTGTCCGGCGTCAGGCTGGCATCCGCCTCGACGTCGGCCTTGGCCTTCGCCTTTTCGGCATCGAGATCGGCCGGGGATTTCTCGGGTGCAGCGTGCGCGTCGTCATCCGCGCCGTCGGGAATATCAGCCTGGTAGGCGAGCATGACGGAATCGGTGACGACTTCCAACTCGTCGAAATCCTTGTAGCCATATTTGCTCAGCAGCGCGTCGATGCGCGCCTTGGCCTCGGCAATATCGCTGTAGGCGGGCAGGGACGCGACCGGATCGTCGCCCGGCGTGTCCGAACGGTCGCCATATTGCTTCGTCAGATCGCCCGCGAGGGCGGCAAGCTCCGCATGGGCCGTGATGAAGTTCTCGATCATCGGAGCCGTGAGCTTGACCTGGTCTTCATCCGCCGCCAACGCCACGGCAGGAGCGGCGAGAAAGGCAACCAGGCACAGGCATCGGAGGAGGCGCATCGGCTTTCTACCAGTCGAATTGTTCGCGGAGGATCCGCTCGTCGAGCGAATGCCCGGGATCGTGGAGCATGACGAGGTCCTGCGACAAATCCATGGCGATCTCGACATGGCGCACGTCCTTGACCTCGTTGTTGTCGGCGACGGCATTGACCGGGCGCTTGGCCGGCTCGAGCACCTCGATCGCGACATGGGCCTTCTGCGGCAGGATCGCGCCGCGCCACCGCCGCGGCCGGAACGCCGAGATCGGCGTCATCGCGAGGAGCGGCGCATCCAGCGGCAGGATGGGGCCGTTGGCAGAAAGGTTGTAGGCCGTGGAGCCGGCCGGCGTGGCGACGATGACGCCGTCGCAGATCAGCGTCTCGATGCGGACATGGTGATCGATGGAGATGCGCAGCTTGGCCGCCTGGAAGTTGGCGCGCAGCAGCGACACTTCGTTGATCGCGTAGGAGCGCGAGCGGTTGCCCTGGATGTCCTCGGCTTCCATCGACAGGGGATGTACGACGCTGCGCCGCGCCTTGGAAAGGCGATCGAGAAGATCGTCCTCGTGGAATTCGTTCATGAGGAAGCCGACGGAGCCCCGATTCATGCCGTAGATCGGGATCTTGCGCCCCAGCAGCTTGTGCAGGGTCTGCAGCATCAGCCCGTCGCCGCCGAGGGCGACGATGATGTCGGCTTCCGCGAGCGGCACGTTTCCGTAGCGCTCAGCCAGGGATTTCATGGCTTTCCTGGCGGCCGGCGTGGTGCTGGAGACGAAGGCGATGTTCTTGTAGACGGGCTTGCTGGACACGGGAAATCAGACGCATTCACGGTGAAAACGGGCCGCAGCCGCATCACCTTCCGGCGAAATCACCGCTGAGCATGCGGGACACTATAGCGAAAGCCCCCGCGGCGCCATCGGCTCCGGCACAAAAGCCGAAGGCTGCGGCCCGAAGGCCGGCCGGCCCGGGCATCTCGCCATTTGATGCAATCGGCCCGCGCATGAGGACGCATCGAAACCCCTTCCGGCGGCGCCGGAAGGGGAATGTCGTCAGTTCGTTACTTCTTCGACCACCAGCCCGCCCTCTTCGGCTTGGCCGGATCGATGGCGTCGACATAGACATAGGCGTCCGGGTTGGACACCAGGACTTCGCGGATCGCCGGCGCTGGCGGGGCGGGTTCCGGCTCCGTGGACAGTGCCTCGTCTGCCGCGGGCTGAGCCTCGGCGGCCGGGGGCTCCACCGCCTCGGCCGAAGCGGTGGGTTCCTGAGCCGCAGCGGGAGGAGCGGCTTCCTCGGCCGGACCGGCGGCGGGCTCCGGTCCCTGCTCGGCAAAGGGCTGTTCCGCTTCAGCCGGGGCGGATACGGCTTCCGCCGGCGCCTGCGTCACGGCTTCCGGAGCCGGCGCTGCTTCGGTCGTGATCGGCACCTGCTTGCGGCCGCGTCGCCGCGCCTTGGGAGCGGGTGCGGCTTCCGGTGCCGGCTCTGCGGGGATTTCAGCGGCCGGGGCCGCCTCGGCTGCCTCGACGGCTGCTGCTGCTGCCGGGGCCGCTTCGTCCTCACCGGCGGCGCGGCGTCCGCCCCTGCGTCCACGGCGGCGCCGCTTGGTGTCGTCGGCCTCGGCCGCGCTCACCTCCTCGGCATTCGCCGGAGCAGCCTCGGCCGCCGGCGTGATCTCGCCGGCTTCGGGGGCACCCGGCACCTCGACCTCGACGCTGTCGGCCGGGGTGACGTCACCGCCTTCATCCGCGTCGTCGCCGCTCTCCTCCGCGGAGGCCTGGCTCTCGGTATCCGGGCCGTTGGCGTGACCACGCCGACGCCGACGCCGACGGCGACGCTTGCGTCCGCCATCTGCGCCCTCGGCCTCGCCTTCCTGCGGACGCGCTGCACGGGGGGAAGCCTGCGTCTCCGCCTCTTCCTCGTCCGCGGCGACGTCCACCTCTTCCTCGACTTCCGCCACTTCTTCGACCGGCGGGAAGGAATCGACCTGCACGGTCGTCGAAACGACGCGCGGTTCCTGCGGGGTCGCGAGCTCGCCACGTTCGATCAGGTAGTTCTGGCTGCCGACGATGCTCTCGTCGGCGCTGACGATGATGGCAACGCCGAAGCGTGCCTCCAGGGCATAGAGATGGCCGCGCTTGTGGTTGAGGACGTAGAGAGCCGTGGCCGTGCGCGTGCGCAGGACCAGATTATGCGTCGCGCTCTTGAGCAACTGGTCTTCCAGCGCGCGCAGGATGTGCAGGGCGACGGAGGTGACCGACCGCACATGGCCGCTGCCGCCGCAATGCGGGCAGACCTCGGTGGAGGATTCCAGCACGCCGGTGCGGATGCGCTGGCGCGACATTTCCATCAGGCCGAAATGCGAGATGCGGCCGACCTGGATGCGCGCGCGGTCGTTCTTGAGGCAATCCTTGAGCTTGCGCTCCACCGAACGGTTGTTGCGGCTCTCATCCATGTCGATGAAGTCGATCACGATGAGGCCGGCGAGGTCGCGCAGGCGAAGCTGCCGCGAGATTTCCTCGGCTGCTTCCATATTGGTCTTGAGCGCGGTGTCCTCGATGTTGTGCTCGCGCGTGGCCCGGCCGGAGTTCACGTCGATCGACACCAGCGCTTCGGTCTGGTTGATGACGATGTAGCCGCCCGATTTCAGGCTGACGGAGGGCGAGAACATGGCGTCGAGCTGCGCTTCGACGCCGAAGCGTTGGAAGAGCGGTGCCGCCTCGCGATAGGCCTGGACGTTCTTGGCATGGCTCGGCATGAGCATGCGCATGAAGTCCTTGGCTTCGCGATAGCCGTCGTCGCCGGCGACGATGACCTCGTCGATGTCCTTGTTGTAGAGATCGCGGATCGAGCGCTTGATCAGCGATCCTTCCTCGTAGACCAGGGTGGGCGCCGCCGATTTCAGCGTCAGGTCGCGCACGTTCTCCCACAGCCGCAGCAGATATTCGAAGTCGCGCTTGATCTCGACCTTGGTGCGCGAGGCACCGGCGGTGCGCAGGATGACGCCCATGCCGTCCGGCACGTCCAGCTCTCCGGCGACGGCCTTCAGGCGCTTGCGGTCGATGGCATTGGTGATCTTGCGGCTGATGCCGCCGCCGCGCGCCGTGTTGGGCATCAGGACGGAATAGCGTCCGGCGAGAGAAAGATAGGTGGTGAGCGCCGCCCCCTTGTTGCCGCGCTCCTCCTTGACCACCTGCACCAGGAGGACCTGGCGCCGCTTGATCACTTCCTGGATCTTGTACTGCTTGCGCGAGCGCACGACACGCTCGGGAATGTCATCCGCTGCATCGCCGCCGCCGAGCGCCTCGATATGCTCCTCGTCGCTGCCCGAGCCCACCTCGACGATGGCGCCTCCCGAGGACTCCTCCTCGCCGCCTTCGGAGCTGCTTCCCCGCCGCTCGGGAGCGGCATCCTCGCTCTCGCGCGCGCCGTCGGCGCGGAAGGTCTCGTCGGTGCTCCCGCCGTCATTCTCGTCGCCTTCCGCAGCGGATGAGCGCGTATGCGATTCGGCCTCCGCGGCTTCGCTGCGGTTCTGCCCGCGATTGCGGCCGCGGCGGCGATCCCGATTGCGGCGTCCCTCGCCGCCGTTCTCGTCCTCCTCGTCCTCGTCGCGGTGCGAGCGCTGTTCCTCGGCGAGCAGCGCGAGGCGGTCGGCGACCGGAATTTGGTAGTAGTCCGGATGGATCTCCGAAAAGGCGAGGAAGCCATGGCGATTGCCGCCATATTCCACGAAGGCGGCCTGCAGGGAGGGCTCGACCCTGGTCACCTTGGCGAGATAGATGTTCCCGCGCAATTGCTTGCGGTTGGCAGCCTCGAAATCAAATTCCTCGACACGATTTCCACGCACGACCACGACCCGGGTCTCTTCCGGGTGGGCGGCGTCTATCAGCATTTTGTTGGCCATTATGGTCTCTCTGAAAAGCGCGGGCACGCGATCGCAAATGGCTGCCGGCACGGGGGGCCGGCGCGTCCATGCCGCGGAGGCGGGCGCTTGTTCCGTTGGCGGGGAGGGGGCTCGATGAGAAGCGGCTGGCTTGTTTCGGAAGCGGAAGCGAAAGGGTTCGCGCCATCCCTGCGGGGATTGCTCGTTGCTTGGCGTCACGACGTCCGGGGGATGCTTGTTCCTGCATCGCTCCATCACCGGGTTCAGGTCACGAGGGGGTCTCGCAACGGTGCTCTCGGTCGACGACACAGGACGGAATATCCAATCGGCGCTCGCGCCGATCCGGATCGCTCGATCCGCGTGCCACGCTGATCCTCCGTTTCCTCTAAGGTAACATCAGCCGCCGCATCGATGTTTCGGCTTGGTCGTCACCGCAGACGAACGTCACGCCCCGATGAGGCGTGCACGGTCTGCAGGGACCATTCTGATGCTCGAATTCGGCATGGTCGGAGAACCATTCGAGAGCGAAATTGTTTTATCGATTCCTTGTTTGGTTTGGCAAGGATTTCTATTGGCTGTTGCAATAAAGGCACTAATTCCCGCCCTGTCGCGCGCGCCCGAGGGGGTTTTACGGCTGCTCCCCTTGTTTTGCCGCCGCCGCCCGGGTTAACTGCCCGGCAACATGCTCAGGGCTATGCTTCCCGCTGCCCACAACGTGGAGAATGCGGCGAGAATGAAGCCGGGTGCAGCAATCGCGATCGGGTTATTGGCCGCAGGCCTGTACGGCGCGGTCGCCCATGCCGCGGATGCCCGGCGGCCCGGCCTGCAAACGACCGCGGCCCTGCCTGCACAGAGCGTGCCCGTCATGCCGGCGCCGGCTCCGCCGCCCGCCACCGGTCCGCAGGCGCCGGCGGCGGGGGCCCAGGCCGCCTTCACGGCGACGGACGCGCGTCTCGTCGGCGACGAGAAGCGGACGCGTCTCATCGTCGATCTCACCGGCCCGACCGCCGATCTCAACTTCCACGCCTTCGTCCTCGCGGACCCCTATCGCGTCGTCGTCGATCTCCCGGAAATCGCGTTCGACATCCCTCAGGATGCCGGCAAGCATGCGCGCGGGCTCGTCAGCGCCTATCGGTTCGGGCTGATCGCCGTCGCCCGTTCCCGCATCGTGCTGGACGCCAACGCGCCCGTCTCGGTGGACAAGTCCTTTCTGCTCGACGCCGCCGACGGGCAGCCGGCCCGGCTGGTCATCGATCTCGTGAAGACCGACCGCGCCACCTTCATGCACACCGTGGCGACGCAGCAGGGCTCCGAAGTCACGCCGAATGCCGGTTCGCCGTCGCCGCCGACGAACCTGCTGCCCGAGAGCCAGCCCGGCCTCCCCGTCGTGGTGGTCGACCCCGGGCATGGCGGCATCGACGCCGGCGCGACCTCGCGCGACGGCGCGCAGGAGAAGAACATCGTCCTCGCCTTTGCCAAGATCCTGGCGAGAAAGATCAACGATACCGGCCGGTACCGCGCCGTGCTGACGCGGGACGACGACACCTTCATCACCTTGATGGGCCGCATCCAGTTCGCCCGCGCCAACAAGGCCTCGCTCTTCATCTCGGTCCATGCCGACACGCTTCACGATCCCTTCGGCGTGAGGGGAGCGACCATCTACACCCTGTCCGACAAGGCTTCGGATACCGAATCGGCCCGTTATGCCGAGAAGGAGAACAAGGCCGACGCGATCGCCGGCGTGGATCTGGCATCCGAACCGGGCGACGTCGCCGACATCCTGATTGATCTCACCCGCCGCGAGACCAAATCCTTCTCCAACCGTTTCGCCAATGTGCTGATCGACGAATTCCGCTCTGCCGCCACGCTCAACAAGAATCCGCACCGGTCGGCCGGATTCCTCGTTCTCACCGCCCCCGACATTCCCTCGGTGCTGCTGGAGCTCGGCTATCTCTCGAGCCGGGACGACGTGAAGCTGCTGACGTCGGACGGATGGCGCGACCATGCGGCTGACGCGGTGCTGACCGCCGTCGACGCCTTCTTCGCCGAACGCAGGCGCGGCACGACGCAGGCGCTGCCCTGACGGCGGACACGAGTCGCAGTTTTTCCACAAACCCGGCGCAAAAGCGTTACCGAAGTCCTGCCAAGCTTGGGTTCCATCGCTCCGGCGTGGTAAAGAGCGCCGCAGGTGCGCTGGCGGCGGTTCCCCATGACCGAGGGTATCGCCCGCACGCGCAAGAATAGGCCGATGAAAGCGTTGTGATGAGATTGCTGGCTCGATTTCTTGGATTTCTTTTCACAACGGCGTCGCTGACGTTCCTCGTCGGGGGAGGCGTGGCAGCTTATTACGTGCGCGCCAATACACTCGATCTGCCTGATTATACACAGTTGGAGAACTACGAGCCGCCGGTGATGACGCGCGTCCATGCCGGGGACGGAACGTTGCTTGCCGAATATGCGCGCCAGCGCCGCCTGTACCTGCCGATCGAAGTGGTGCCGCCCCTGCTGATTCACGCCTTCATCTCGGCCGAGGACAAGAATTTCTATTCGCATATCGGCATCGATCCGGAAGGCGTGATGCGCGCGATCTGGCTGAACATCCAGCATCACGGATCCGGCCGCCGGCCGCAGGGCGCTTCGACGATCACCCAGCAGGTGGCCAAGAACTTCTTCCTCGCGCCCGACCAGAGCATCGTGCGCAAGATCAAGGAAGCGATCCTGGCGCTACGCCTGGAGCAGACCTATTCGAAGGACAAGATCCTCGAGCTCTATCTGAACGAGATCTATCTCGGCATGAGCAATTACGGTGTGGCCGCCGCCGCGCTGAACTATTTCGGCAAGTCGGTCGACGAACTCACCGTCGCGCAGGCCGCCTACCTCGCGGCCCTGCCCAAGGGACCCAACAACTACAATCCGATCCGCCAGCACGATGCCGCCGTCACCCGCCGCAACTGGGTGATCGGCCAGATGGTCGAGAACGGCTATGTCAGCAAGGCCGACGGCGAAAAGGCGCAGGCCGAACCCCTCACCATCACGCCGCGCCAGGTGGATGCCTCGCAGAGCTACGCGGCGAGCTATTTCACCGAGGAGGTTCGCCGCGAGATCGCGGAGCGCTACGGCGAGGACAAGCTTTACGAGGGCGGTCTTTCCGTCCGCACCACGCTCGATCCGAAGCTGCAGCGCGAGGCGCGCAAGGCGATGATCGACGGGCTCGTCCACTTCGACGAGCGCGGCGGCTTCCGGGGGCCGATCCGGAACGTGCCGCCGGGGGACGACTGGGGCCAGGCCGTCGCCGGCGAGAAGCGGATGACCGACATCCAGCCCTGGCAGGTCGCCATCGTGCTGGAATCGGGCGACGCGACGGCGCGCATCGGCCTGCAGCCGCCGCTGGACAAGTTCGGCGCCCTTTCCGCCGACCGGCCGACGGGGGTCGTCGATCTCGACGGCGTCAAATGGGCCCGCTGGGCGACCGGGCCGCTCAGGGGCCGGGCCGTCACCCGTGTGAGCCAGGTGCTGAAGCCGGGTGACGTCGTCTATGTCGAGCCCAAGCCCGACGGGCGTTTTCGCCTGCGCCAGATCCCGGAGATTTCCGGCGCCATGGTGGTGGAGGATCCCTATACCGGTCGCGTGCTCGCCATGGTCGGAGGCTTCTCCTACGACCAGAGCGAGTTCAACCGGGCGACGCAGGCCATCCGCCAGCCCGGCTCCTCCTTCAAGCCGTTCATCTATGCCGCCGCTCTGGACAATGGCTATACGCCGGCCTCGGTGGTCATGGATGCGCCGATCGAGGTGGACCAGGGCAACGGCCAGGGCGCGTGGCGCCCCGAGAATTATGGCGGCCGCTTCTACGGCCCGCAGACGCTGCGCTTCGGACTCGAATATTCGCGCAACGTCATGACCGTGCGGCTGGCGCAGGACATGGGCATGCCGCTGATCGCCGAATATGCGCGTCGCTTCGGCGTCTACGACGATCTGCCGCCCTATCTTTCGATGGCGCTCGGCGCCGGCGGCACCACGGTGCTGCGCATGGTGACGGGCTACGGCATGATCGCCAATGGCGGCCGCCTGTTGAAGCCGACCCTGATCGACCGCATCCAGGATCGCTGGGGCCGCACCATCTACAAGCATGACGAGCGGGTCTGCCAGGGCTGCAACGCGGATTCCTGGCATGGCCAGGACGAGCCGAGGCTCATCGACAAGAGCGAGCAGGTGCTCGACCCGATGACCGCCTACCAGGTCACGTCCATGCTCGAAGGTGTCATCCAGCACGGCACCGCGACGGTGCTGAAGGCCCTCAACCGGCCGCTCGCCGGCAAGACCGGAACGACAAACGACGAGAAGGACGCCTGGTTCGTCGGCTATTCGCCCGATCTCGTCTGCGGTCTCTATGTCGGTTACGATACGCCGCGCCATATCGGCAACGGCATCACGGGCGGCAGCCTCGCGGGTCCGATCTTCGGCGAATTCATGCGCGACGCGCTGGCCGACAAGCCGCCGGTGCCCTTCCGCGTGCCGCCCGGCATCAAGCTGATCCGCATCGACCGCAAGAGCGGCATGCGGTCCGCCGGAAACGGCTCGAACTCCTTCCTCGAGGCGTTCAAGACGGGGACCGCGCCGCCCGACAGCTATTCGGTGATCGGCTCGGGTGGCGGCGGCGGGGACGGCAGGGCCATGGACGATGCGCCTCAGGCGGGCGGATCGGTGACCACGGGCACCGGCAGCCTCTACTGACCTTACCTTCCTGCCGGCCCCTCCCCACATGAAGGGCGTGGTCTGCCTCCGGGCAATGGCGACGTCGGGCCTTTTTTGAGGGCGGGCAGTTCACACGGCGCCGGTAAATGCTCTATGGTCCGCCCCCTTTCCGTCTTATCCGAGCGATTCAATCATGCGCGCTGAAATTCTGTCCCTCGCGGACGACATCAAGCAGTCTGCGGGACTGCTGAGGAGGCATCTTTGACTGGGATGCATCCTATGCCCGTCTGCAGGAACTCAACCATCTGACCGAACTTCCCGATTTCTGGAACGAGCCGGAACGTGCGCAGAAGCTGATGCGCGAGCGCACCGATCTCGACGACCGGCTGTCTTCGCTGGTGCGGATCGAGAAGGACCTGGCCGAAACGCTCGAACTCGCCGAACTCGGCGAGGCGGACGGGGATGAAGGCATCGTCGACGAGGCGCAGGCCGCCCTCGTCAAGCTGAAGGCCGAGGCCCAGGAACGCCAGGTCGAGGCTCTCTTCTCCGGCGAGGCGGACGGCAACGACACCTTCATCGAAATCAATTCGGGCGCCGGCGGCACGGAAAGCCAGGACTGGGCCAACATGCTCCTGCGCATGTATACGCGCTGGGCCGAGCGCCATCGCTACAAGGTCGACCTCATCGACTTCACCGACGGCGAGACCGCGGGGATCAAATCGGCGACGATCCAGATCAAGGGCGAAAAGGCCTATGGCTGGGCCAAGGTCGAATCGGGCGTGCACCGCCTGGTGCGGATCTCGCCCTTCGATTCGAATGCGCGCCGGCACACCTCCTTCGCCAGCGTGTGGGTCTATCCGGTGATCGACGACTCCATCAACATCGAGATCAACGAATCGGATTGCCGCATCGACACCTACCGGGCATCGGGCGCCGGCGGCCAGCATGTGAACCGGACCGATTCGGCGGTGCGCATCACCCATCTGCCCTCCGGCATCGTGGTGGCCTGCCAGCAGGACCGGTCGCAGCACAAGAACCGGGCCACGGCCTGGGCCATGTTGAAGGCGCGGCTCTACGAGGCGGAACTGAAGAAGCGCGAGGAGGCGGCGATGGCCACCCATGCCGGCAAGAGCGACATCGGCTGGGGCCATCAGATCCGTTCCTATGTCCTCCAGCCCTACCAGATGGTGAAGGACACGCGCACGGGCCTGACATCGGGCACGCCAGGCGACGTGCTGGACGGCGATCTCGACGACTTCATGAAGGCGGCGTTGGCGCAGCGCGTCTATGGCGGCGGCCCCGAGGCGGTGGACGACATCGACTGACCGCAGAGCGCCGGATCATGATCGTGTCACGACGCACGGTCATGGTCTTCGCCGCGCGGGCCTGCGCCGCGCGGCTGTATTGACCTCCCTCCGAAAGCCACGACATGCCGATGAGCACCGATCCGATCTATCAGCGCTATTCCCTCGCTCACGGTATCGTCAAGGAGGCGGGAGCGCTGGCCCTCGGCTATTTCAACCGCCTCGAAACGCTGACGGTGAAGAGCAAGGGCCTGCAGGATCTCGTCAGCGAGGCGGACCTGCAGACGGAACTCCTGATCAGCCGGCGTATCGCCGAATCCTATCCGGAGGATGCCTTTTTCGGCGAGGAGACGGGCGCCACCGGCCTCCAGGGCGCCCGCGGCGTCTGGGTCGTCGACCCGATCGACGGCACGCAACCCTTCCTGAGCGGCCAGTCCTGCTGGTGCGTCTCCATCGCCTTCCTCTTCGACGGCGAACTCCAGTTCGGCCTCGTCTACAGCCCGAAGGAAGACGAACTCTTCGTCGGCGGCCTGCAGGCGCCCGCGACGCTGAACGGCAGGATCATCCACCCGCAGGCGGGAGCGCGGCTCACCGACGGCGTGGTGAGCATCGGCTACAACAACCGCATCACCCCCGACGATCTCCTCGCCGTGATGGGCCGCCTCCTCCATGCCGGCGGCACCTATCAGCGCAACGGCTCGGGCGCGCTCTGCCTGTGCTATGTCGCCTGCGGCCGGCTGCTGGGCTATGTGGAATCCCATATCAATTCATGGGATTGCCTCGGCGCCATCGCCATCATTCGCGCGGCGGGCGGCCGGACCAACGACTTCCTGGCGAATGACGGGCTGACGGCTGGCAACCGCATCGCGGCGGCTGGCCCGAACGCCTATGAGGCCGTCGCCGCCCTGTTGGGGTAAGGCGTTTCGGGGGCCGCTGCTCGGGCCGTCCCGTTCGTTCCTTCCCTGCCGCAGGCCAGGCGCTTCAGGGGGCCGGGCGAGGCCTCCGCGTGACGTCCGGAGCCGCCAGGCGGCGCCGGATTCGCGCCGGCCTCCCGCCTACGACTTCACCTTGACATAGCTGCCCGGCGCATCGCCGAGGGGCTTGCGCCGCCCGCCCGGCCGACGCCTGGCGGCGGGGATCTCAGCCGGCGCCTGCGCCTTGAGCCAGGCGAACCAGTCGGGCCACCATGACCCGGGATGCTCCACGGCCACTTCCAGCCAGTCGGCATAGGTGCCGGCGGGAGGGCCGCCGAGCCAATACTGGTATTTGCCGCGGGCCGGCGGGTTGATGACGCCGGCGATGTGCCCCGATCCCGCCAGCACGTAGCGAACCGGGCCGGCGAAGGCGCCCGCCCCGGTGAAGACGGAGGTGGCCGGCGCGATATGGTCTTCCCGCGTGGCGAGGTTGTAGACGGGGATCGTCACCTTGCGCAGATCGAGCGTCGCGCCGCCGACCACCATCTCGCCCTTGCTCAGGCGATTTTCCAGGTAGCAGTTGCGCAGGTAGAAGGAATGGTTCTTCTCCGGCATCCGCGTGGAATCGGCGTTCCAGTAGAGCAGGTCGAACGGCGTCGGCTGCTTGCCCCGGACGTAATTGTTGACGAGGTAGGGCCAGATCAGTTCCTGGCTGCGCAGCATGTTGAAGGCCGCCGCCATCTTGGATCCCGCGAGATAGCCGTGCTCGGCCATCTTCCGTTCGATCGACTGGATCTGATCCTCGTCGGCGAACACCTTCAGATCGCCCGCCTGCTCGAAATCGACCTGCGTGGCGAAGAAGGTCGCCGACGAGATGCGCGTGTCGCCCTGGGCGGCCATCCAGGCGAGCGTGACGGCGAGCAGGGTGCCTCCGACGCAATAGCCGACGGCCGCGACGTCCTTCTCGCCCGTGATCTTGCCGATCTCGTCGAGGGCGGCGAGGGGACCTTCCTTCATATATTCGAAGAAGCCCTTATGGCGCTGCTTCTCGTCCGGATTGACCCAGGAGATCACGAACACCGTCAATCCCTGGTCGACGCACCATTTGATGAAGCTCTTCTCCGGCGTGAGGTCGAGGACGTAGAACTTGTTGATCCAGGGCGGGCAGATCAGGATCGGGCGCTTGAGCACGTTCTGCGTCGAGGGAGCATATTGCAGCAGTTCCATCGTGGCGTTGCGGAACACCACCTTGCCCGGCGTGGTCGCCAGGTTGACGCCGACGTCGAATGTCGAGGTGTCGGACTGGCGGATCTTCAGCTCGCCTTCGCCGGCATCGATATCCTCCTTCAGCATATGCAGCCCGCGCACGATGTTCTCGCCGTTCTCGGCCAGGGTGTCGCGGAGCAGCGAGGGGTTGGTCGCGATGAAATTGCTGGGCGAGAGGGCAGCCGAGATCTGGCGGACGTAGAAATCGGCCTTGTGGCGCAGATGCGGATCGAGGCCGTCCGCGTCGCGGACGAGCTTTTCCGCCCAGCGCGTGGTGATCAGATAGGCCTGCTTAAGAAGGTCGAAATACTGGTTCCGGCTCCATTCGGGATCCCTGAACCGGGCATCGCGCGGGTCGGGCTCGGCCGCCGGAGGCGTGTTCTCGCCGGCCATCCGCTGCAGCGATGAAGCCCACAGCGCCATGAAACCGGTGGCGAGGTTCGCCTGTGCCTCGACGGCCCGCTGGGAATCGGTGAGCCAGTATTCGGCGAGGCGTCCGAGCGTCGTCACCGCGTCGGAAACGCTGTCCGCCAGTTCGTTGCCGGCCCGGCCGTCCTCGCGGGGACGCAGATAGGCCGCCATCGCCTTGCCGCCTTCCTCGACGGCGCGGCCCATGTTTCGCGCCAGGGCCTCGACGTCGATCTGGCCGAACGGGGAGGCGGCGTCGGTGAACGGCTTTTCGCCGGATGTCTTGTCGTTCTTCATCGAGGCCTGTCGCCACCTGTGGTTCGAGCCGGAACGAGGTCATGGAGGGCGGTGGCACGGGCGTCCCGCCAAATTGTCGGACCGCCGCTCGCCAGGCAATTTTCCGTTCGGTGTGAACCATGCATTGAATTGCTCGGATTTTCCCTGTTCGCCTGATAGGGACAGCATATAGTCCGATCACGAAGAATGTGAGATAGCCATGCGGATCCTTTCCATCGTCGTCGCAGTCGTCGCCGGTTCAGGCCTTGCCGGTTGCGCGGCCACGTCCCGCGATACGGCCCACACTTTCGGGCTCACCTCCGGGCCTTTGCCCCAGCCCCAGCCCTTCATCGTCGACTCGCGCCCCGCCGGAAGCAAGGTCTATCCGATCGTCGGCACCACGCCGCCCGCCCGCAGCGACCGCGTTCTTTCCATGGAGCAGCGCAAGGCCCTGGAAAGCAGCCTTCTCGCCACGCCGGGACGGCAGGCAACGCCTGCCAAGCCGGCTGGCAAGAAGCATAAAAAGGCCCCCGCCGGGAAGCACAAGCCCGTACCGGCGGCAGATTGAATTCGGCTCAGGCCGGCAATTCTTTTGCCATGATCGGCTGAAATGCTCTAGAAGACGCTCCCGCTTCACCCCGCCCTGATCGCCGCGCGCGAAGGTTTGCCATGTCCGACTTCTATTCCACCCGCCGTCTGCCACCTTACGTGTTCGAGCAGGTCAACCGGGTCAAGGCGGCCGCGCGCGGGCAGGGAGCCGACATCATCGATCTCGGCATGGGCAATCCGGACCTGCCGACCCCGAAATTCATCACCGACAAGCTGATCGAGACGGCGCAGAAGCCGCGCACCAATCGCTATTCGGCCTCCAAGGGCATTCCCGGCCTGCGCCGCGCCCAGGCGAACTACTATGCCCGGCGCTTCGGCGTGAAGCTGGACCCGGAACGGCAGGTGGTGGCTACGCTCGGCTCGAAGGAAGGCTTCGCCAACATGGCGCAGGCGATCACCGCCCCGGGCGACGTCGTCCTGTGTCCGAATCCCTCCTATCCGATCCACGCCTTCGGCTTCCTGATGGCCGGCGGCGTCATCCGCTCGGTTCCGGCCGAGCCGAACGAGGATTTCTTCCGCCAGGCGGAACGGGCGGTCAAGCATTCGATCCCCAAGCCGATCGCCGTCATCGTCTCCTATCCGGCGAACCCGACCGCCTGCGTGGCGACGCTCGATTTCTACCAGGATCTCGTCGCCTTCGCCAAGGCGAACGACCTCTTCATCCTGTCGGATCTGGCCTATTCGGAGATCTATTTCGGCTCGGAGCCGACGCCGTCTGTGCTGCAGGTGCCCGGCGCCATGGCGGTGGCGGTGGAATTCACCACGCTGTCGAAGACCTTCTCGATGGCGGGCTGGCGCATGGGATTCGCCGTGGGCAACGAACGGCTCTGCGCAGCACTCGCCCGCGTGAAATCCTATCTAGACTATGGGGCGTTCACGCCGATCCAGGTTGCCGCCGCCGCGGCGCTGAACGGTCCGGAGGACTGCATCGTCGAGATGCGCGAGACCTACCGCAAGCGCCGCGATGCGCTGGTGGAGAGTTTCGGCCGGGCCGGCTGGGACGTGCCGACGCCGCCCGCCTCGATGTTCGCCTGGGCGCCGATTCCGCCGAAATTCCGCGATCTCGGCTCGGTCGAATTCGCCAAGCTCCTGATCGAAAAGGCCTCCGTCGCCGTGGCTCCGGGCATCGGCTTCGGCGAACATGGCGATGATTTCGTCCGCATCGCTTTCGTCGAGAACGAGCAGCGCATCCGCCAGGCGGCGCGCAACATCCGCAAATTCATGGATGGCGCCGACCAGACCCTGCACAATGTGCTGCCCCTGCAGAAAACTGCATAGCTGACCGGCCGTAAAAAGACGGGCTGGCGTCTTCCACTCGTCAAGCCCAGATGTTAAACGATCGCGCCAACCAAGTTCGCGCCGCTTCGGGTGCCGTGCATTCGAGGACGGGGCGGCATACGCTTTTCATACTTTGAGAGTTGGCAATGGCACGCATCGTTGATTCATCGCTTTTCCCTGAAGCGCTCACCTTTGACGACGTGCTGCTGATGCCGGGACATTCAGAGGTGATGCCGGCCCAGGCCGACATCAGCTCGCGCGTGACGCGGTCCATCACGGTCCAGCTGCCGCTGCTCGCCTCCGCCATGGATACGGTCACCGAGGCCAACATGGCGATCGCCATGGCGCAGGCCGGCGGCATCGGCGTCATCCATCGCAACCTCACGCCCGAGGAGCAGGCCGAGCAGGTGCGCCAGGTCAAGCGCTTCGAAAGCGGCATGGTGGTCAATCCCATCACCATCCCGCCGGAGGCCACGCTCGCAGACGCCCTCGGCCTGATGAAGCGGCACCGCATTTCGGGCATTCCGGTCGTCACCGGCGCTGCGCCGGGCCTGCCCGGCATCCTGGTCGGCATCCTCACCAACCGAGACGTGCGCTTCGCCGACAAGCCGGACCAGCCGGTGGCCGAGCTGATGACGAGGGAACGCCTCGTCACGGTGCGCACCGGCGTCGCCCAAGAGGAGGCCAAGCGTCTCCTGCATCAATACCGCATCGAGAAGCTGGTCGTCGTCGACGACGAATATCGCTGCGTCGGACTGATGACGGTCAAGGACATCGAGAAGGCGACGCTCTATCCGAACGCCTGCAAGGACGAGCAGGGGCGCCTGCGCGTGGCGGCCGCCTCGACGGTGGGCGACGGCGGCTTCGCCCGTTCGGAGATGCTCATCGATGCGGGCGTCGACATGATCGTGGTCGACACCGCCCATGGCCATTCGCAGAAGGTGCTCGAGGCGGTGTCGCGCATCAAGCGCGCCTCCAATGCGGTGCAGGTGGTCGCAGGCAATGTGGCGACCGGCGAGGGCGCCCGCGCGCTGATCGATGCCGGCGCCGATTCGATCAAGGTCGGCATCGGGCCGGGCTCGATCTGCACCACGCGCATCGTCGCGGGTGTCGGCGTGCCGCAATTGACCGCCATCATCGATGCCGCCAACGTGGCGCGCGCGCATGACGTGCCGGTCATCGCCGACGGCGGCATCAAGACCTCCGGCGACTTCGCCAAGGCGATCGCCGCCGGTGCCTCGGTGGCAATGGTCGGCTCGATGCTGGCCGGCACCGACGAGACGCCGGGCGAGACCTATCTCTACCAGGGCCGCTCCTACAAATCCTATCGCGGCATGGGCTCGATCGGTGCGATGTCGGCCGGGTCCGCCGATCGCTATTTCCAGGCCGACATCAAGGATTCGATGAAGCTGGTGCCCGAGGGCATCGAAGGCCAGGTCGCCTATAAGGGCCCGGTCTCGACCGTTCTGCATCAGCTCGCCGGGGGCCTTCGTGCCTCGATGGGCTATGTCGGCGCGGCGACGGTGGAGGAGTTCCAGGAGCGCGCGCGTTTCGTGCGGATCTCCTCCGCGGGCCTGCGCGAGAGCCATGTGCACGACGTCACCATCACGCGCGAAAGCCCCAATTATCCCGGCCGGACCTGAGGCCGGGAGCGCGTCACGCCCGCTTCTCTTCGATATACCTCGCCTCCACGATGCGGACAGGATGTCCGCGCTCTCGGGACCCCCGCTTGACCCCAGCCTCCCGCCTTTCCGCCGCCATCGAGATTCTGGCCGACATCGAAGCCCGCCGCAGGCCGGCGGCGGATGTCCTCAAGGACTGGGGGCTCTCGCACCGCTTCGCCGGCTCGGGCGACAGGGCGGCGCTGGCCGGCCTCGTCTATGACGCGCTGCGCCGGCGCGCCTCCGCGCGCTGGCTGCTGGGCGCCGATACGCCGCGCGCCACGCTGATCGGCATGCTGGTCCTCCAGCGCGGCGAGACGGCGCAGACCCTGGCCGGCCTGCTCTCGGGCGAGCGGTTCTCTCCCGAAGCGCTCAGCGCGGACGAGCAGGGCGCCCTCGCCAGCCGCAGGCTGGAGGATGCGCCTCCCGAAATCCAGGCCGACGTGCCGCATTGGCTCTGGCCCTCCTTCGAGGCGGCCTTCGGCGCCGACGCCGTGCAGGAAGGCAGGGCGCTCGCCGAACGAGCGCCCGTCGACCTGCGCGTCAACACGCTGAAGGCCACGCGCGAGAAACTGCTCGCCGAACTGGAGCCGCTCGGCGCCGTGCCGACGCTGCTGTCGCCGCTCGGCATCCGCGTGCCGCTCGGCCCGGAGGGGCGCAGCCCGTCGGTGCAGAGCGAGGAGACCTTCCGGAAGGGCTGGTTCGAGATCCAGGACGAGGGCTCGCAGCTCGCCGGCCTGATCGCTGCCGCCCGTCCCGGCGAGCAGGTGCTCGACCTGTGCGCCGGCGGCGGCGGCAAGACGCTCGAATTCGCCGCGGCGATGGACAATAAGGGCCAGATCTTCGCGACCGACAACGACAAGCGCCGCCTCGCCCCCATTCATGAACGGCTGGAGCGGGCCGGGGTGCGCAACGTTCAGGTCCGCACCCCGCGCGGCGCCCTGCCGATCGATGATCTCGCCGGCCGCATGGACATGGTGCTGGTGGACGCGCCCTGTTCCGGCTCAGGCACCTGGCGCCGCAACCCCGACGCGAAATGGCGCCTGCGTCCCTCGAGCCTTGCCGATCGCCAGAAGGACCAGGCGCAGGTCCTCAGGGCCGGCGCCCAGGCCGTGCGGCCCGGTGGCCGCCTCGTCTTCGTCACCTGTTCGGTCCTGCCCGACGAGAACGACGCCTCGGTCCGCACCTTCCTCGCCGACCACGATGATTTCACCGCCATGCCGCTCGGCGGCCTTGCGAAGAGTGCCGGCTTCTCCGGCTTCGGCCGGCTCGCCTCGGCCGGCGGTCTCGGCCTGCAGCTCTCGCCGCAACGCTCCGGCACCGACGGCTTCTTCGTCGCCGTCCTGCAAAGGCGCTGATCGTCCGGGGACCACGGGCGTCCCGCCCGCCTCTTGGAACCACCACGGCCACCCGCTGAAGCGAAGCGGCTCGGTCCGGCACCTCCGGGCGCAAGACGGACGGCGAGAGGCGGGCGAGACGCCCGCGCTCCCCAGGAAGGCGCCATTCCCCTGGGACCGTGGGCGTCCCGCCCGCCTCTTGGAACCACCACGCCACCCGCTGAAGCGACGCGGCTCGGTCCGGCACCTCCGGGCGCAAGTCAGACGGCGAGAGGCAGGCAAGCGCCCAGCCTGTGCACCAACGCACAACATACCGCGCCCGTCCGTTTTTTCCTTGCTGCCATGCAAGAATGGCGGTCTCGTTCGTTTGCATCTCCCGCCGCCGTCGATTACCTCGCTCGCATGAGCACCAACAGCATCCTGATCATCGATTTCGGTTCGCAAGTCACCCAGCTGATCGCGCGCCGCGTGCGCGAAGTCGGCGTCTACTGCGAGATCCATCCCTTCCAGTCGGCCGCCGCCGCGTTCGAGCGGATGAAGCCGAAGGGCGTGATCCTTTCCGGCGGTCCTGCCTCGGTGACCGAGCCCGGCAGCCCGCGGGCGCCCGAAGCGGTGTTCGAGGCCGGGGTTCCCATCCTCGCCATCTGCTACGGCCAGCAGACGCTCGCCACCCAGCTCGGCGGCACGGTCGAGGGAGGACATCCCGCCGAGTTCGGCCGCGCCGATGTCGAGATCAAGCAGGCGAGCCCCTTGTTCGAGGGCGTGTGGGAGGTCGGCGGGCGCTATCCCGTCTGGATGAGCCATGGCGACCGGGTGACGCGGCTGCCTCCCGGTTTCGAAGTGGTCGGCACCTCCGAGAACGCGCCTTTCGCCATTGCCGTCGACGAGACCAGGCATTTCTACACCACCATGTTCCATCCCGAAGTGGTGCACACGCCCGACGGGGGCAAGCTGCTGAAGAACTTCGTGCAGAAGATCGCCGGTGTCGAGCCGGACTGGACGATGGCGGGCTATCGTCGCGAGATGATCGGCAAGATCCGCGCCCAGGTCGGCTCGGGCAAGGTGATCTGCGGCCTTTCGGGCGGCGTTGATTCGGCTGTCGCGGCGGTGCTGATCCACGAGGCGATCGGCGAACAGCTCACCTGCGTTTTCGTCGACCACGGCCTGATGCGGGCCGGCGAGGCCGACGAGGTCGTCGGGCTCTTCCGCAACCACTACAATATTCCGCTGGTGCACGTCGATGCATCCGAGCTTTTCCTCGGCGAGCTCGCCGGGGTTTCCGATCCGGAGGCCAAGCGCAAGACCATCGGCCGCCTCTTCATCGACGTGTTCGAGGCCGAGGCGAAGAAGATCGGCGGCGCCCAGTTCCTCGCCCAGGGCACGCTCTACCCGGACGTGATCGAGAGCGTCTCCTTCTCCGGCGGCCCCTCCGTCACCATCAAGTCGCACCACAATGTCGGTGGGCTGCCCGCGCGCATGAACATGCAGCTCGTCGAGCCGCTGCGCGAATTGTTCAAGGACGAGGTGCGCGCTCTCGGCCGCGAGCTCGGCCTGCCCGAAGCCTTCGTCGGCCGCCACCCCTTCCCGGGGCCGGGCCTCGCCATCCGCATCCCCGGCGAGGTCACCCGCGACAAGCTCGACACGCTGCGCCAGGCCGACACCATCTATCTCGACGAGATCCGCAAGGCCGGCCTCTACGACAAGATCTGGCAGGCCTTCGCCGTGCTGCTCCCCGTCCGCACCGTCGGCGTCATGGGCGACGGCCGCACCTACGACGCCGTCTGCGCCCTGCGCGCCGTCACCTCCGTCGACGGCATGACGGCCGACTTCTTCCCCTTCGACATGAACTTCCTGGGGCGAGCGGCGACGCGCATCATCAACGAGGTGAAGGGGATCAACCGTGTGGTGTACGACGTGACGAGCAAGCCGCCGGGAACAATCGAGTGGGAATAATTTTTACCCCTCCGGCAGTATCCGTTTGTACGCCATAGTACTACCTAACTAGCTGAATAACAACAATAAATCTCGCATCGTCTATCACGATCTATCGAGGGGCAGCGTTCCGATTTGACGGTATAGAGGACGGTATGGGGGAGCTTGTTCGATCAGAGATTTCGCTATACCGTCACGGCTAAGAGAGCTGCCGACGGTATAGTTTTTGGCCGTAAATATTTGAAAAAACGAGGGAAATTCGCTTATAGCGCTCCCCGTTTTGGCCTGACGGTATAATTGGCGTCTCTCTGCTGTTTTTGGACAGATTTGGAGGCCCCCATGCTTACTGACACAGCGGTTAAGGCACTGAAGCCACAGAAGAAATTGTACAAGGTGAGTGATCGTGACGGTATGTACGTCGTGGTCCAGCCGTCAGGTGCGATCGTGTTCCGGTACGATTATCGACTCAACGGACGGCGCGAGACGCTGACGCTCGGTCGATACGGCCCCGACGGCCTCTCGCTTGCCAGGGCTCGCGAGAAGCTGATCGATGCGAAGCGGGCCATTTCAGAGGGACGGTCGCCTGCTCAAGAGAAGCAGCACGACAAGCGTCGACTGAAAGAGGCGAAGCGGTTCGGCGAGTTCGGCGAAAAGTGGTTCCAAGAGTCGCGTATGGCCGACAGCACGCGGGCTATGCGGCGTTCCATCTACGAGCGCGACATCTTGCCAACATTCCGAAACAGGCTCCTGTCGGAGATCGCGCCTGACGATCTCCGCATGATGTGCGGAAAAGTGAAGGATCGCGGTGCTCCAGCTACAGCCGTCCATGTGCGGGATATCGTGAAGCTGATCTTTGCGTTCGCGATCTTGCATGGCGAGAAGGTCGCCAACCCGGCGGATGAAGTTGGGCCCGCGTCTATCGCAACCTTCGTACCGAAGGATCGTTCGCTATCACCCGCGGAGATCCGCGTCATGCTCGGTCAGCTCGAGCATGTCCCGACCCTGCCGACTATACGGCTGGGAATGAAGCTCTTCCTTCTGACGATGGTCAGAAAAAGCGAGTTGCAGGACGCGACGTGGGATGAGGTCGATTTCGAGAACGCTGTCTGGTCGATCCCAAAAGAGCGAATGAAGCGGTCGAAGGCACACAACGTCTACCTGTCGGAGCAGGCGGTGGACATCTTTGTCGCGCTGAAAACTTGCGCGGGTAACTCGCGCTATGTCCTTCCTTCGCGATACGACGCTGACGCACCGATGTCGCGGGCGACATTCAATCGGATAACGACAGCGGTCGTCGTCAGAGCGAAAAAAGAGGGGCTGCCGCTCGAACCGTTCACTGTCCATGACCTACGACGCACAGGTTCTACCCTGCTGAACGAGCTGGGCTTCAATAGCGACTGGATCGAGAAGTGCTTGGCGCATGAGGACGGAAGGTCCTCGCGTGGCGTCTATAACAAGGCGGAGTACGAGCATCAACGCCGCCATATGATGCAGGAGTGGTCCAATATGTTGGACGCCTGGGTCTTGGGTCAGAAGTATCGTCCGACGCTGCTCCCGGCTACAATGGAATTGCTTGAGTTGGAGCCTAGTGTTTGACGGGCCGCGAACGGCGCAGCCTGACGTCAGGGCTTGGAGCACGTTTGATCGCATTTGCGCGAGAGGCATGACGCCGAGCATCAAGCCAGGCTTCCACCTCTGCCAAGTCCCAGACGACGCAGCGCGAGGTGAGATAGAAGCGCTGCGGGAATTCTCCCCGCTGCTCCATGTCGTAGATCGTGCTGTCGGCAAGCGGTACGATCTCTCGTAACTGCTGCCGGCGAATTGTTCTTCGGGCGACATGTGGGGCAGTGCTCATACCGTATCTCCACTTCTTTGCTCTTGTGGAGATAGAAGGCGATAGATCCTCCGCTTTGAAGCCCACGCGTGAACGTGTGCGGTAATATCGGGCTATGGCGTGTACATCGGACGGGTGGTCTCAACGGGCAAGTGTCGTCTAGGAGCGGCGGCCGACCCTTTGGCTATTGTTCGAAGCGGCGCCAACCATGGAATTTCAGCCCGGTGGAACCCGCGATTCACTTCAAAATCCGGTTCCGAAAGGAGTGTCGGTTCGATTCCGACCACCCGCACCATCTCCTTAAATGGCATGACACAACTTCGCGGCCCATCTGGCGACGAAGTCGGTTTGACGTTGATGTGGAGGGCATCCTCCCACGGCGATTAGCTTCGCTCCGGTCCGGCATCGACCGCGACCAGCCGCCGTTTCATCTTCGCTAGCGCTTGGATCATAACCCTCCGCTCTTCGGGCGTGAGATCCAGTGTCGTCTCGATGCCCAAGGCCGCACGGTCTCTCGAAATGAGTGCGCTGGCACGTTCTCCTTCAGCGGTGACGGTCAGGCTGTGCGATCGCCAATCGGATGCGTGCGCAGAGCGAGCGAGGAATCCTCGTGCCTTCAATTCCTTGATTGTCCGCGCCACCTGGGCCTTGTCGCGACCGGTCCGTGCCGCCAACTCCTGCTGCGAGCATCCCGGGCGTCGGCCGATGACAGCGAGCAGCCTTGCCTGAAACGGCGCGAGCTTTAACTCGCGAGGCGAATTGAGGTCGTTGAGCCGCAATTGAAAGCCGCTAGAAACCTCGGCGAGGAGATCGATTAGTTCGTCCATCGCAGCACTCTAACCCATCGGTTGACACTATCAATCCATCGGGTAAGTTGACAGCATCAACTGAGAGTCGATCGCATCCGATGCAACATACCTATCGCGTGACCGTTCAGAGCCTGAGTGCAGAGGATACCGTCAGCGAGGCAGGCCTGACCTTCGACGTGACAAACCACGACGAGATTCTTGGACTTGTGGATCGGGTCGCTGCTCGACAAGTCCTTCCGAAGGATGAGGTAGCGGAATTTACGATAGGCCTGAAGCTATTCAGTGAGGTGATGCTGCGACATCGCCGTGAGCCTCTGTTCGCGGAGTTCTTCCCGCATTTCGGCGCGTTCATGAAGCGGCTGAAGGGCGGCTCGGAGGGCGGTCCCCCGTCCTAATGACTTATGGCGTCACCGGCGCACCGTTTGGGCTGCAGCGTTCGCGGATTTGCTGGCCTATCGGCGCCGCTGCCGTCGTAGGAACGCGCATCAGATCATGATGTTCGAAATCTCGCCGATGTTTGCGCGCAACTGGGACGCATGTTGTTTGGGTGGTTGGCCGAACAGGCGGGAATATTCGCGGCTGAACTGCGACGCGCTTTCATAGCCCACCGCATAAGCCGCGTGGGCGGCGTCAGCATCGGTTGCGAGCAACCGGCGCGCGGCCTGGAGCCTGAGTGTCTTTTGGTACTGCAAAGGGCTGGTCGAAGTCGCTGCCCTGAAGTGACGATTAAAGGATGGGACGCTCATCCCCGCGATTTCGGCCAACTCCTTCATCGGTAAAGGCTGAGCAAAATGATGACGCATCCAATCGATGCTCCGCCGCACCTGCGCGAGCTTGCCCTCGTCGCGGGCGATTTGCCGAAGCAGGGGGCCGTGAGAGCTTTGCAAAAGGCGATAGACCAGTTCGCGCTCTCTGGGCGCGGCGAGAGCCGGGATGTCGTTCGGCATGTCGAGGAGTGCCAAATGGTGATCCCACGCCGCAAGCAATTCACGGGAGACCGTCGTGACATTATAGGCCGGGACCGTCTTGTTCGACGGAGCGGCAGGAAGGTCGCTCAGCACCGCGAGGCATAGAGCGGGGTCGATCGTCAGGCTGGTCGCAACATACGGCTTCCTACCCTCGGTCTCGAACACGATGCGCGTCGTCGGCAGCTCGATCAGCGAGGCGAAGCAACTGCCGGCGCTGTAGCGCAGCAGTTTGGTGCCGACGAGCATCTGCTTAGCGCCCTGCAACACGAGGCAAATTCCAGGACCGCACATTGTCGTCGCTGGAACGCTATGTTGCCGCAGAACACCAATGCCAAGCCGGGGGATCGCGGTCTCGCGGCGCATGGGGTCGGCGTGACGCAACACCCTGTCACGCATCTGATTGAGCATATCTTGCATGGCCCTACTTTGACCAATTCTCTGCCGAAGACAAGATCGGTGATCGAAATAGGCAAACAATCGATCGAATCCGGCGCTCGGGTTCTGCTCCACGCAATATATTAGGCAAATCGGCTGTGCGCCGATCGTGACCCCTATGGATCAATTGAGGATGAGAGAATGGCGGGAAGTTTTGATGCGAAATCGACTACGGACGAGGTTCTGGCTGGCATAAATCTTAACGGATCACGCGTTCTCGTGACGGGCGTTTCGTCGGGCGTCGGCGTTGAAACAGCGCGGGCGCTCGCCGCGCATGGAGCTCGCGTCGTGGGCGCTGCACGAGATATCGCAAAGGCCGAGAGCGCAACAGACAGTGTCCGCGCGGCAGCCGAAGTAGGCGGCGGCAGCCTGGAACTGATTGAGCTTGACCTCGCTTCGCTACAAAGCGTTAGGGCCTGTGCGGACACGCTGATGGCTGATGGTCGGACGTTCAGCGCGATCATCGCCAACGCCGGTGTCATGGCCACGCCGTTCGGCCGCACCAAGGATGGTTTCGAGACCCAATTCGGCACCAACCATCTCGGACACTTCCTGCTGGTCAACCGTATCGCTCCGCTGATCGCCGATAATGGCCGGCTGGTGAATCTGTCCTCGAACGGACATCGCGCTGCCGACGTCGATCTGGATGATCCCAACTTCGAACACACGGAATATGATCGATGGGTCGCTTACGGCCGATCGAAGACTGCCAACGCCTTGTTCGCTGTCGAATTCGACCGGCGGCATCGCGACCGTGGCGTGCGGGCCTGCGCCGTGATGCCCGGCGTCAGCCCCACCGGTCTGGCCCGGCATCTGTCGCAGGACGATCTGGCGGCGTTGGGGCAATCCATCGCAGCGGCTCGCGCCGGCGCGGGCTTGGCGCCCATGGAATATAAGACACTTCCTCAAATGGCGGCGACCTCGGTTTGGGCCGCTTTCGTTGCGGATGCCGACGAGGTCGGCGGCCGCTATTTGCAGGATTGCCAAGTTGCCCCCGTTGATGATGTTCCGGGCTTCCGCGACGGGGTGATGTCCTACGCGCTCGATCAAGAACGCGCCAAGCTGCTTTGGACAAAGAGTGAGGCGCTCGTTGGCGAGCGCTTTTAGCGTCGTCGCGTTAGGAATGTCGGGCCGCATCGAGCGATCGCCTGAGCGTCAATTTGCGAATGAACGAGCCTTGTTGGCCCTTGGGGGGCGGCCTGGCGTCGCCCACATCGACCAATGGAGCACTATCAATCGAGGAAATGGCCTCCGCGTCGCGTGCTCTTCACGCGAACCCAATGAGCGATCTCGCTTTGGACCTGCGGCACCTGAAATTCGCAGTATTGGTCGCCGAGCAAGGAAGTTTCCGCCGCGCGGCCTTCGTCTTGAATCTCTCGCAGTCGACCGTGAGCCGACGGGTTCAATTGCTGGAGAGAAGGCTAGGTATCCTGCTGTTTGAGCGCAGCCGGATTGGTGTGCGACCGACGGAGGTAGGCCAACGGTTCCTGCGTGAGGCGGCGATCGGCGCGAGTCAAATCCACGACGCGATCAATGGCATTGCGACCACACTGCGCGGCGAAGCCGGCCAGATCCGCATCGGGATAGCGGCCTCGCTGGCGCATGGTTCGCTCGCGGCCTTGCTTGACGCATTCACTGAGCACTATCCAAACATCGCCCTCAAGCTTCACGAATCCACTTCACAAGCCAATGCCGCGAAGGTGCAGGATGGCCACCTCGACGCGGCTTTCATTCTGGGCGAGCCAAGGTTCCTCGCGTGCGAAAGAAAGCACCTCTGGAATGAGGCAATCTATTTGTGCGTTCCGGCTGATCACCGGTTCTCGCGCAACACGGAAATCAGTTGGGCGGACATCCGCGACGAGACCTTCCTCGTCAATGCAGAAGGCGCCGGACCCGATATTGAGGACTATCTGCTTCACAGAGTCATGCAATTTGGGTCTCGACCGAAAATCGTCGCCCAGCAGGTCGGTAGGGAGAACCTTCTGAACCTGGTGGCTCGCGGCTTAGGTATCACCTTGACCTGGAGTTCGACAGCCAGCGAAAAATATCCCGGCGTTGTCGTTGTCCCCATTGGGAGCAGCACAGATGTGGTGCGCTCCAGCGTTATATGGTTGGCAGCCAACCGAAATCCCGCCTTGCGGCGTCTGTTGGCCCTGGCGGAAAAGATTGCTGATACAAATCGCCTGGTCGGCGAAGTTCGAACACGCTCCGGCTAGGACGGAAGCTCTTCGATTTGGAGGTTCGTTATGCGGCTCATTTTTCCACGCCGATACGCCTGGCTTTGGCGAACCCACGATCGCTCGCAATGAACCGTTCGAGCATCGGCACGATCAACCTAACAGGATCTTGAATCGGCCCCCCATGCTCCTGGCTCAGGACTTCAGCGTATCGCGTGAGGTCCCGATGAAGGGTCGCAGGCAATTCAACAGATACTTTCACCGGCTTGTCGTCGGCGATCGCGCCGAGTTTTAGCTTCGTCATTTCAGCCTCCGTAAGGCTCAAGTACGAGGTCACGTGTCACGATGACGCGCACGGGAAAGCCCGGTCGGATCGTCAGGGTCGGGGCGATGTTAAGCTGACGGCGCACAATCTGCTGGCCGGCGTCGTTTATCGTGTCCTGCCCGCCGTTGCGGATCGCGCTGATCAGTCGATCGTCGTCGTTTGTGGCCAGCTCCGTGCCGACGCTGAGCAAGGTCGAGAGCCCTGCCGCCTTCGCAAGATCCCACCAGTGATAGTCGACGCCGTCCTGAAGGCCGGCGAATCCTTCGGCGTCTGCGCCTGGCTGACGCTCGAGAACGATCGAGCGACCATTCGGAAAGATCAGGCGGTTCCAGACGAGCAGCACTCGGCTCTGACCGAACTGCACGTTGTTGTCGTATTGACCGATGACGCGCGTGCCCTGGGGAACGAGAAGGATGCGGCCGGTCGGGCTGTCGTAGATGTTCTCGGTAACCTGCGCAGTGATCTGGCCCGGCAGATCGGACCTGATGCCGGTGATGAGCGCGGCCGATATAATCGCGCCGGCCTGGAGGATGTTCGGCGACGCCGGCGCGGCGACACGATCTGCCGCGACCGTGCGGCGATCCGGGGCTGCGTTGAGGAAGGCGTTCTGGCGGTCCTGCGCTGAGGGCGTCGCCGGCGGAGGCGCAAGGCCGAGGCTCGCCAAATCGGGCGCTGGTGGTGGTGCGGCGGCGGACGCCGCGACCGAGGCTCCAGCGCGCGTGTCGGTGCTCGAGAACAGCCGGCTGGTCCTAGCCGTCTCGATCTCCTGCAGTCTGCGCTGCTCTTCTGGACCGATGCCGGGATTGGGGGTGGCGATGCCAGGCGTTGGAACGGGCTGACCCCGCTCCTGTGCGCCGACGATCGGGCGGCCGAGATCGCCTGGCAGGGGCGGTCCAAGGCGAGGCACGCCGCTGTAGTCACGCGGCAAGCCGGCGAGCCCATCGGCGGTCGAGCGGTTGTCCGTCGAATAGAGTTCCTCGTTCGGGCGGCCGCCATCACGGGTCTGAAGCGCATAGATGAGGGCGCCGCCGAGCCCTACGCTGGCGACAAGGCCGATTCCCGCGAGGACCTTGCGCGAGAGCCGGGTGACACGGGGCGGCTCGGCGCGTAGTCGCATCGGCGCGGCGCTGACCGGCTCGCCGGTCAAGGGCTGTGTATCGTCGGGCGGCGTTTGCTCGTTCGGGGGCTCGTTCTCGCTCACGACGCCGGCCTCCCATCGGTGCGGGTAATGCGGACGCGTTTTTGTCGATCGCCGGAGCCGAACCGCAGTTCGGCCGCAGCGAAGAGCCGATCGACGATCATATAGTTGCCCCGCACCCGGTAGTTGACCAACTCTGAGGTCTTGCCCTCGGGTCCGACGACGAAGAGCGGCGGCATCTCTCCCTGGCCGATGCCGCGCGGGAATTCGATGAAGACCTGGCGGCCGTCGTCAAAGCCGCGCAGCGGTCGCCACGGCGCACGGTCACCGTCGATGGTGTAGCGGAAGTTGACGTTGGTGAGATCGACGCCGCTCGCCACCGGCTGGGAGGCCTGCGCGTCGGCATTCTGCCGGCGTAGCGCGATGAGCTGGTCCTGCGGGTACTGCCAGGAGACGGACGCCATATAGGTTCGCTCGGTCGAGCGCAGTTCCATGTGATAGGTGCGCAGGTTGGTGTTGATGACGAGGTTCGTCATCAGTTCGGCGCGCGTTGGTTTCACGAGGATATGGATTTGGCGGGTCGCGCCCGATCCGCTCTCGGTGTCGCCGATGATCCAGCGAACCGTGTCGCCCGCGGCGACCGGACCGGAGCCGACGAGCTGTTCACCGGGCTGCAACGCGATGTCGGTGATCTGGCCGACGGCGGTATAGACCTGATAGAGCGCGCCTTGCGTGAACGGATAGACCTGCATCGAGTTGATGAAGCCGTCGCGCACCGGCTGGATGCGCGCGGCGGCATTGGCCTGGTTCACCCTGGCCGTGGGATCGGCAGGCTCCGGCATGCGCCGGGAAGGCTCGACGCGTTGCAACTGACCAGGCAGCGGCAGCGGCCGGGGCAGCTCGACCACGGTGACGGGCGCTGGTGGATCGACGGTCTGCACGGCTGGCGCTGCGTTATCGTATGAGATTTCCGGCGGCGGATTGGTGGTGGCGCATCCGGCGAGCGCGGTCGTCGCTAGGAGCACGAACGGCAACACGCATCTGCGCGGAGCCGGAGATACCATGATGTGTGAAGCCGGGTTTCCGGCTTTACGGAAATACGGCTTCATTGCCCAAGCTCCCGTGACCAATTGATGGCGTTGACATAGATGCCGAGAGGGTTCGCCCTGAGCCGATCGGCGTTGCGCGGGATTTGCACCACGATCGTCAGGATCGCGGTCCAGCGGGTCGTCTCGGCGAGTTGGCCATTCTCGTAGCGGCGCTCGACCCAAGCGACGCGGAAGCTGTCGGGCGAAGCTCGGATGACGCTGGATACATCGACGGCGATCTGCTGGCGGCCGACCTTGGCGAACGGGTCGTTCGCTCGGGCATAGTCATTGAGCGCCATGGCGCCGCGATCGGTCGTGAAGTCGTAGGCGCGCAGCCAGTTCTGGCGCACGATGATCGCGTCTGACGGGATCGAGCGGACCTGCTCGATGAAGCGCGCCAGGTGGAAGGCGATCTGGGGATCGGTTGGCCGATAGTCGGCGACGGCCGGCGCTACAGCCTGCGCCTGGCCGAGCCGGTCGACCTGCACCACCCATGGAACGATCGTCCCCCGCGCCGACTGTACGACGAGCGCGGTGGCGAAGCCGGCCGACAGGATCAGCGAACCGAACGCCATCGTTCGCCAGTTCTTGGCCTGCACGCGCGAGGCGCCAATGCGCTCATCCCAGACCTGGGCGGCGCGCTGATAGGGTGTCTCCGGCTCGGGCGTCTTGCCGTAATGGGTGGAGGGTCGTTTGAACATCAGCGATCGCCTTCAGAAAGATTGACAGAAGACCCGCTGCCATGGGCGTCGCCGGAGCGGACGGCATGGGCCGTGGCCTGGACGGCATGGGTCATGTGCTGGGACCGGCGCATCCGCTGCGCCCAGGCCGGCGGACCACCAGCGTTGGTGGAAGCGGCGCCGTCACCGGCGGAGTCACCGCCAATCGAGCCCATGGTAGAAGTGCCCCCCGTCGCCTCGAACGCGGCCTTGCCGCCAGCGTTGAAGCTGGAGCGCATGCTTTCGGCGGCACGCGAAGCGGCGCGGCGCAGGGGCGAGACGGCGGCGCTGCCACCGGCACGGGCGACTCCGCCAAGCCCGGAAGCGACCCCGGCCGCCCCGGACTGGCCGGCTGCGCCAAGGCTGTAGGCGGTAGACGCGCCGCCGGCGATCGCAGCCCCGCCGCGAGCAGCCGCGGCGGCACCACCAGCGAGCGCAGCCCCACCAGATGCGGCGGCGCCGACGGCGCCAGCGCCGAGCGCGACCATGCCACCCGCGGCGAGGCCGGTGCCGACTGCGGCCCCGGCGCTGAGCTGGGGACCGCCGGAGACGAGGCCACTGGCGATGCCGGGACCGAAGATGCCGAGGCCGAGCAACGACAGCGCCGCGAGGACGATCGCCATCGCCTCGTCGATCGTCGGGTTCTGGCCGCCAAATCCCGATGTGAATTCGGAGAAGAGCGTCGAGCCGATGCCGATGATGACGGCCAGCACCAACACTTTGATGCCGGAGGAGATGACGTTGCCGAGCACGCGTTCGGCCATGAAGGCCGATTTGCCGAACAGGCCGAACGGGATCAGCACGAAGCCGGCGAGCGTCGTCAGCTTGAACTCGATGAGCGTGACGAAGAGCTGGATCGCGAGGATGAAGAAGGCGAGCAGCACCAGCGCCCAGGCCAGGAACATGCAGGCGATCTGGATGAAGTTCTCGAAGAACGACCAGTAGCCCATCAGGCTTGAGATCGAGTCGAGCAGCGGTCGACCGGCGTCGAGACCTGTCTGTGCGACCTTGCCGGGGCGCAACAGATCGGCAGTCGTAAAGCTCGTCCCGCTTGCCTTGAGACCAAGGCCGGCGAAACTTTCGAAGATGATCCGGGCGAGATTGTTCCAGTTGCCGATGATGTAGGCGAAGACGCCGACGAACAGCGTCTTCTTCACCAGGCGGGCCATGATGTCGTCGTCGGCACCCCAGCTCCAGAAGAGTGCTGCCAGCGTCACGTCGATGACGATCAGGGTGGTGGCGATGAAGGCGACTTCACCGCTGAGCAACCCGAATCCGCTGTCGATGTAGCGGGTGAAGACTTCGAGGAAGTGGTCAATGACGCCGGTGCCGCCCATGATGTTACCTCGCCTCGCCGAGCTGAGGCGGCGCGATCGGTGCGGCGGGTTCCAAGGCCGGCTGATCGGTGCGATCCGATTGGGGAGCGGCGTTGTCTCGCGGCGCTGGCGGCAAGTTCGGCAGTCGCTCGGCAGGTCGCGCGCCGGGGGCGAGGAAGCGGTTGCGGTTCTCCGCCCAGGCCCGCAGGCACGCCGGATCGCGAGGCCCTGCTTCGCCCAACGCCTGACAGCGGATCAGCTCGTCGCGCAGCGGATCGGCCTGGGTCGCCGTTGCGCGGCCGGACGGCCAAGCGTCTGGAGCCTCTTCTTTCCGGCTCATCTCGATCGCGGTCGCGGTGATCGCGACCGCGACGAAGACGACGGCGCCAAGCCGTGCGAGCGTCTTGCCGTCCATGACCGCGTCCTCAGTTGCCGTTCGGGAACATGCGGGCGTTGCCCGGCTGGTAGCCGCTGCCCGGCGTCAGGAATCGACGGCGCTGCTCGCGACCTTGCTCAGCCGCGGCCGCGCGCTCGGCCTCGGACAGGCTCTGCGCCCGACCATTGGCGGCGACGACAGCCGTCAGGTCCGCGAGCTGCTGCGCTTGCAGGGCGAGAAGCTGGTTGCCCGCCTGTGTCGCCTGCAGCGCGCCGGTCGCGCCCTGGCTCTGGCCGACCAGCGCCGACATCTGGGTCCGGTTCGTGTCGATGTTGCCGACAACACCCGCCTGGACACGCATGGCGTCCTGCAGGCCGCCGACCGTATTCTGCCAGCGCTCGCGTGCTTCGGCGACAAGCTGCTGGTCCAAGGCCGACATCGACGCATTGCCGTAGGTCGTGCGGAAGGCCTGGTCGATGTTCTGCACGTTGTATGCGATGCGCTGCGCTTCGCCGAGAAGCTGCTGCGTGCGCTGAACGGACTGCTGGAGCTGCTGGAGAGACGAGAACGGCAGGCTCGTAAGATTGCGTGCCTGGTTGATCAACATCGTCGCTTCGTTCTGAAGCGACGTGATTTGATTGTTGATCTGCTGAAGCGCTCGCGTGGCGGTCAGGAGATTCTGCGCGTAGTTGGTGGGGTCGTATACGATCCCGCCAAACTGCGCGTGGGCGGGCGCCGCCATAAACGGGATCACGGCGACGGAAACCGTCAGGAGGGCGGCGGTCATGCGCAGCGCGCGCGAGCGGGAACGAATGGAACGGGTCATGGGTGTGCCTCCTGATCGGCTTGGGGGGTGACGTTGGTGAGGTCGGCGATGAGGTCGGCGGCCCAGGCGAGCCGGTTCTCGGCGAGCCACTCGGCAAGGAATCCATCCGTGCCGCTGCGGGCGTGAACCGTGGCGATGAGCGCTTGGTGCTGTTTGGACGAAGCGGCGCAGAGCGCGAGTGCGACATCCGATAGGCCCAGCTCGAAGAGCCGGTTGCCGCGCCGGGACTGGCAGTAGTAATCGCGCTTGGGCATCGCCCGCGCGAGGATCTCGATCTGGCGATCGTTCAACCCGAAGCGTCGATAGATGGCCGTGATCTGCGGCTCGATCGCGCGCTCGTTCGGCAGCAGAATGCGGGTCTGACAGCTCTCGATGATGGCGGGCGCGATCGCCGAGCCGTCGATATCGGAGAGCGACTGCGTGGCGAAGATGACGCTGGCGTTCTTCTTGCGGAGCGTCTTCAACCACTCGCGAAGCTGGCCTGCAAAGCCCTCGTCATCGAGCGCGAGCCAACCTTCATCGATGATCAGCAGCGTCGGCCGCCCGTCGAGGCGGTCTTCGATGCGATGGAAGAGGTAGGCGAGCACGGCGGCAGCGGCACCGGTGCCGATCAGACCCTCGGTCTCGAAGACCTGGACATTGGCCTCGCCCAGATGCTCGGCCTCGGCGTCGAGCAGACGGCCATAGGGACCGCCGACGCAATAGGGTCGGAGCGCCTGTTTCAGGTCATTGGACTGGAGCAGGACGGACAGGCCCGTCAGCGTGCGCTCGTTGATTGGCGCAGAGGCTAGCGACGACAATGCCGACCAGAGGTACTCCTTGACCTCGGGCGTAACCGCTACGCTTTCGCGGCCCAGGATCGCGACCAGCCAGTCGGCGGCCCACGCACTTTCGGCGACATCGTCAATGCGGGCCAGCGGCTGAAGGGATACGCTGTCATCCGCGCCTTCGGTGAGGCCGCCGCCGAGATCGTGCCAGTCGCCGCGCATGGCGAGCGCGGCTGCTCGCATCGATCCCCCGAAGTCGAAAGCGAAGACCTGGGATTGCGGATAGCGCCGGAATTGCAGCGCCATCAGCGCTAACAGCACTGACTTGCCGGCGCCGGTTGGGCCGACGATCAGCGTATGGCCGACATCGCCGACATGGATGGAAAGCCGGAACGGGGTCGAGCCTTCGGTTCTGCCGTAAAGCAGTGGGGGTGCATCGAAGTGCTCGTCCCGTTCCGGACCCGCCCACACCGCCGACAGCGGGATCATGTGGGCGAGATTCAAAGTGTTGATCGGCGGTTGGCGGACATTGGCGTAGACATGGCCGGGCAGCGAGCCGAGCCAGGCGTCCACCGCGTTGATCGTCTCGGGCATGGCGGTGAAGTCGCGGCCCTGGATGACCTTCTCGACCATCCGCAGCTTCTCGGCTGCAATGCGCGGATCGTCGTCCCAGACGGTGATCGTCGCGGTCACATAGGCCTGGCCGGCGTAGTCCGCGCCCAGCTCCTGCAGCGCCATGTCGGCGTCGGCCGCCTTGTTGGCCGCGTCGGTGTCAACCAGCGCCGAGGCCTCGTTAGTCATCACCTCCTTGAGAATGGCGGCGATCGACTTGCGCTTCGCGAACCATTGCCGTCGGATCTTGGTCAGCAGCTTGGTAGCGTCAGTCTTGTCGAGCAGCACCGCGCGCGTCGACCAGCGATAGGGAAAGGCCAGGCGGTTCAGTTCGTCGAGGATGCCGGGCGTGGTCGCGGTCGGGAAGCCGACGATGGTGAGGATGCGAAGATGCGCATCGCCGAGCCGGGGTTCGAGGCCGCCGGTGAGCGGCTGATCGGCGAGGAGCGCGTCGAGATACATCGGCGTCTCGGGGACGCGGACGCGATGCCGCTTCGTTGAGACGGTCGAGTGCAGATAGGTCAGCGTCTCGCCGTCATCGAGCCAGGCGCATTCCGGCATGAAGGCATCGATAAGCTGGAGGATGCGATCGGTGCGGTCGGCGAAACCGCGCAGGATCTCGTGCGCGTCGACGCCGGTGTGATCGCGGCCCTCGTAGAGCCAGGTCTCGGCCCGTGCGGCGTCCTCGGCCGGCGGCAGATAAAGGAAGGTCAGGAAGTAGCTGGACTCGAAATGCGCGCCGGCCTCTTCGAAATCTGCCTTGCGTTCCGCGTCGACCAGGCCGGATGCGCTGTCGGCGAACATGCTGGCCGGATAGGTCGCGGCGCCATGGCGCTGCGCTTCGACGAAGATGGCCCAACCGGAGCCGAGGCGACGGAAGGCGTTGTTGAGCCGGCCGGCGACGGCGACCAGTTCGGCCGGCACGGCGCTGTCGAGGTCGGGGCCGCGGAAACGCGCGGTGCGCTGCAGGCTGCCGTCCTTGTTCAGCACGATGCCTTCGCCGACCAGCGCCACCCAGGGCAGGAAGTCGGCGAGCCGTGTATTGCGGTTGCGATATTCGGCGAGGTTCATCATCGGCGTCGCTCCTCAGACCGACAGGTGGCCGGGGATGCGCAGATGCTTGCGCACGACGTCGACGAACTGCGGATCGCGCTTGGCAGCCCAGACGGCCGCGAAATGCCCGACAGCCCAGAGGCCGAGGCCGACCAGCCAGAGGCGCAGGCCCAGGCCGAGCGCGGCCGCCAGCGTGCCGTTGAGGATGGCGAGCGAGCGCGGAGCGCCGCCGAGCAGGATATGCTCGGTCAGCGCCCGATGGACCGGGACCGAGAAGCCCGGCAACTCGCCGCCACGGTCCGCGCCGTCGGCCATCAGACGAGCGCTCCGCCGCCGAACGAGAAGAACGACAGGAAGAAGCTCGACGCGGCGAAGGCGATCGACAGGCCGAAGACGATCTGGATCAGACGACGCGCGCCGCCCGACGTGTCGCCGAAGGCGAGCGTCAGGCCGGTGATGATGATGATCATCACCGCGATGATCTTGGCGACCGGCCCCTCGATCGATTCGAGGATCGATTGCAGCGGTGCCTCCCAGGGCATCGACGAGCCGGAGGCGTGGGCGGCCGGCGCGAGCGCCAGCGTGAGAAAACTGACGGACACCGCCGTGGCGATGTGGCGGCGGATGCGCAAAGCATGCTGGATCATGACGGGTCTCCTGTGAGGGGCTGGCTAGCGGGGGTGACGCGGTAGTCGCCGTCGGGGCCGAGACCCTCGATGCGGGCGAGTTCGGAGAGGCGGCGCGACGCGCCGCGACCGGACAGCACGGCGACCAGGTCGATCGTCTCGGCGATCAGCGCGCGCGGAACGGTGACGACGGCTTCCTGGATGAGTTGCTCCATGCGACGTAGCGCGCCGATGGCGGTGCCGGCGTGGATCGTTCCGACGCCGCCGGGGTGTCCGGTGCCCCAGGCCTTCAGCAGATCGAGCGCCTCGGCCCCGCGCACCTCGCCGATCGGGATGCGGTCGGGGCGCAGGCGGAGCGAGGAACGGACTAGATCGGAGAGCGAGGCGACGCCGTCTTTCGTCCGCATCGCGACCAGATTGGGCGCGGCGCATTGCAGCTCGCGCGTGTCCTCGATGAGGACGACGCGGTCCGAGGTTTTCGAGACTTCCGCGAGCAGCGCGTTTGTGAGCGTGGTCTTGCCGGTCGAAGTGCCGCCGGCAACGAGGATGTTGCGCCGGTCGGCGACGGCATGGCGCAAGGTCTCGGCCTGAGCTGCGGCCATGATCCCGGCGGCGACGTAATCGTCGAGCGTGAACACGGCGACGGCGGGCTTGCGGATCGCGAAGGCAGGCGCGGACACCACGGGAGGCAACAGCCCCTCGAACCGCTCCCCCGTCTCGGGCAACTCGGCCGAGACACGCGGCGCGCCGGGATGAACCTCGGCGCCGACATGATGGGCGACCAGACGGATGATCCGCTCGCCGTCCGAAGGCGACAGCAACTCACCTGTGTCGGAAAGCCCTTCGGAGAGCCGGTCGACCCAGAGCCGCCCATCGGGGTTGAGCATCACCTCGACGATCGTGGGGTCTTCGAGAAAACGGGCGATCGCCGGCCCGAGGGCCGTCCGCAGCATGCGCGCGCCGCGAAGGATCGCCTCCGATTTCTGGTGAGTGGCCGCCACGTCGTCCCCGTTCTCTTGCGGGTCCGCGAAGTGCGGCCCTGGATCGGGGATGAGTAGAAGAGGCAGAAATCAGGGCATTACAACAACCGAAATGTGGTCGTCGTACTCTAGCGTACAAAGACAGGAGATCGGCGGAGTTGTCAGACGACTACTTGCGCCAATATCGAGCCGATCTGGATCGGTGAACACGAAATTCGGGCGCCAACACGAGTCGCCGGTTCAAGGTCGACAATTCACCACGACAATTATTCGGCCGGCCAATACCGCCGATCACAACGAGACGACAACCTTCTGTGTCGTCACACCGCTACGAAGGAGGTCTAATCCATCTTGGATTGCCTCCAAACCATGCCCGACAATCACGGGAGGTGGAGCGACGAGGTGTCTCTTCGCCATCAGAGCCATTGGCAGATAATCTTTATAGATCAGTTTGCTGACTTCGTTGCCGTGTAAGGAACTGCCAAAGACAAACTTGGATTTTACCCCGCGATGCCGCTTTTTGAACGCCAATCTGATATTTTCGAAAAGCATGGCAGGAAGAAAGCGCAAGAGCATGTGAAGTGCTCCCGGCCGCTCTTGCAGTTTGTCAAACGACACAGGCGAACTGATCTGCGCGACGAACTTACGACCGACGCACCGGCCGGCGATGTCGATGCACTTCGATAAGGAGCCATCTCCGATCGCAACGGCGCCGGCGAACTGCTTTCCTGACAGCAGAGCGACGATGTCGCGCGGCGCCGACGGGTCGCGATAGTCGAAGACGTGAGCAGCGCCCAACCCGCGAACATAGTCGAAATTTCGGGGAGACGCCGTGGTGACCACCTCGTAACCGGCGGCCGCTGCTAACTGGATCGCATTCCCGCCGACGCTCGTAGAACCGCCCCAAATCAGGACCGCCTCGTTCCGCGGTGTTGTCGTGACTGACGGCGGCGGTAGCCCCAGATAGTCCTTTTGAAATAAGGCGCAGGCGGCTGTCGAAAGAGTCAGTGGCAGCACCGTAGCTGCCTCATAGGGCATGTCGTCCGGTATCGGTGTGGCCAAATTCTCCATCAACACTGTGAAGATCTGGAACGCGCCCTCCGCCGCTCTGTTTCGCTGGGGATCCATCCCGACAGCATGCCCGAGAACACGGTCCCCCACGCGAAAGCGTTCCACTTTGGGGCCGATCTCGACGACCACGCCTGCCAGATCGGACCCGAGCACGCAGGGATATTTCAGCCACTGGAACATGAAGTCGCCAAGGGCCTGCTTAAACCAGTCGACGGGATTGATCGCGACGGCATGATTGCGGACTACGACCTCATGTTCCCTGGGCGGCGTGTAGGGTGCTTGGGAAACCTTCAGGCGCTGGAACTTACCCGGCAACCATGCGGCGCGATTCTTGCGCGTCGCTCCACTTTCCGCCATCACGCTGAGCCGGCGTCTTCAAGAATGAACATGGCACCAGCGAGTTCAGCGAGTTCTGCGCCGAACAGGCCTCCTGGTGTATAGACGCCGGGCTTGCCCTTTTGATCAGCAAGGCGAGTGGCTGTTTCAGCGGAAGCCTTGGCGAGAAAATCGTAAGCATCACCAGCCCGTAGCCAGCCGACCCGTCGCCTGTCGCCAGGCCATTCCACCACGGCTCTCGCCCACGAGGTATTTCGCTTGGGCGGCGTGTTCGGCATTTTCGCGAAGCTTCGCTGAAGTTGCCGTCGGATGAAGCCGAAACGGGACAATGCACCGATAAAGCCCGCCAAGGCAGCTATGACGGGGGACGTCGGCGCCAGCTCTGCCCCCGCCACGATGTCCGAAGCGCCACTGGCTCGACGCGCGGCTTCCAGATCGGCTGTGGACGCCCCGCCTGTGACTGCGTTGGTCCCGTCTGGAACGGCGAATCGATCCGGCTGATATCCCATCCGCACGCGCTTCAGCCGACCGTCCTGATAGCAGCGGCCGCCATAAGAGAGGTTGTCGACGATAGTGGCGGCAACAGTGTCGCCGAGCGTACCATCCGCCTTAACGGACGCCAGGTTGTCGATCCGAACGCGCTTTGCAGGTGGCTGATCGGCGCAAAGCTTCAAGACAATACTTTCGGTGGCGAGGACCCCCCAGCCTGCGCCCGTGACGACGCATTGCCGCCGCTCCTTGATGCGCGGCTCAGCGACCATCATGGACTCAAAGACCTGCATTTCATTGGCAAGGTCTAGATAATGGGTTCCGGCTGGGCAGCCATCGATGATAGGCAGCGCCGTCTCGCCGAACGGCCCGATCGTATTGACCACAACGGCGGGACGATGATCGGCAATAGCAGCAATGATGGCTTTGAGGTCGCCCGCGACGACGGTCCGAGATTTGCATTGTAATGTCGAGGCAAGCGTCGACAGGGCATCTTCGTCCCGCCCCACCAAAATCACGGCGTGTTCTCTCGTTGAAAGCGCGCGAGCGATGACGCGACCAGCCCGTCCATTCGCTCCCAAGATCATGATGCTTCCTGCCACGACGTCTCTTTCAAAGATTGTAGACAATTATCGTCGAACACTTATCGACATCCTGCCTTGCCAGCAGAGCGACAAGAAGACGATCCAAGCCGTCACTGCGGCAGTGGATCGTATCGACGGCGTCAAGCAGCGGCTGTTTTCACACCGACTGCTGCTGCCATACGGGCCAGCACAACGGGATCGGATATCCCCTGGATGTCGCCACGTGGCGTATATGGAGCCTCGAGGCGGTTGGCCTCCTCGTCTGTCAACCTGATCGACAGGGCGGCGATCGCTTCATCGATGTGACTTGTCTTGAGCGCCCCGACAATCGGCGCGGCAACGACTGGATGGCGATGTAACCATGCGAGCGCAATCTGCGCCCGGCTGACCCCGCGCTCGGTCGCGACAGCACCGAGCGCCTCGACAATTTCCTGATCGCTTGTGGCGGTCGCCTCGGTGAGCTTTGCCGCGTAAGGCTCGGCTTCCGAACGTGCGGTCGACTCGCCCCATGGCCGGGCCAGGCGACCGCGAGCTAGCGGACTGTAGACCACCGTCTGGATCCCTTCGTCAGCGCAAAGCGGTAGCATCTCGCGCTCTTCCTCGCGGGCGACGAGGCTGTAGTTATCCTGCATCGACACAAAACGCGCCCAGCCGTTGGCCTTTTGCAGATGCAGTGCCTTGCTGAACTCCCAGGCCATCATCGAGGAGGCTCCGAGGTAGCGGACTTTGCCGATCTTCACGAGATCGTGGAGCGCCTCCAGCGTTTCTTCCCAAGGCGTGGTCGGGTCGCGACGATGAATCTGGTAGAGATCGATATAATCGGTGCCCAGCCGCCTCAGGCTGTGGTCGATTTCGGCCATGATTGCCTTGCGCGACAAACCGCGCCCGTTCGGTCCGGTCCGCAAAGGCGCTGCGACCTTCGAGGCGATAACGACACTGTCGCGATTGGCGAACTCCTTGAGCGCGGTGCCGAGCGTTTCCTCGCTAGTGCCCTGCGAATAGAGATTCGCCGTGTCGAAGAAGTTGATCCCTGCTTCGATGGCGTGGCGAATGATCGGCTTGCTGGCTTCCGTGCCAAGAGCCCAGGTCGGATGGCCGCGGGACGGGTCACCAAAGCCCATGCATCCTATGCAGATCGGCGAGACGTCGAGACCAGTAGAGCCGAGCTTAATGTATTGCATGGAACCTCCTTACCGGGATATAAGCGGACAACTCTCCGCTTTCCTGTGGATTAACGGAGAACTCTCCGTTTCGTCAAGAGGGCTGATGGCTGAGGAAGAAGAGAACCTGCGCGCCGATGCGCGGGCCAACCGCGACCGCATTCTGAATGTCGCGCGAGATGCACTCTCTGCCGACCCCAGCGCATCTCTGAATTCCATCGCCAAGACCGCGGGTGTGGGCGCTGGAACGCTCTACCGCCACTTCCCAACCCGCGAAGCCTTGGTGCTCGGCGTGTATCGCAATGAGATCGACGCGCTGGTCGCACTCGCGCCGGCTCTCCTGGCTCAGCATCGGCCGCTAAAAGCCTTCCGCATGTGGTGCGACCGCCTAGCAAAATTCGGCAGCGTGAAGCATGGGGTTGCAGATCTGCTTCGTGCTGCCCGATCAGAGAAAGACTTTCAGGAAACTTACTGGCCGATGCTCGACGCCGTCCGTCAGCTTATCGGGGCATGCGAAACGTCAGGGGAAATCCGACCCGGCGCCGACGCCGAGGATTTCTTGATGCTGTTGGGGTTCTTATGGCAAATCCCGCCAACGCCAGAAGGAGAAGCGAGGGTGGCACGACTGCTGGCGCTGGTCTTCACCGGCTTGGGCGCCGAGAGCCCTCCTTCATAAGAGACTTGCATTCGCTCCGCGTGACGAAACGTGGGGACGCGGCAGACCGAAGCCTGCCGCGCGTACAGCCGCCGGACAGAACCATGATCACGGGGTTTCGCCGCGCAATTGACGTAAAGCCCGACCCCAGTCTTCTACGTGGTAGGTGCGGACAACCTTCGCCCCATCGATCTCGTGGACGTCGAGCGTCATGATCCGGAATGATCGCCCCTGGGCGTCAACGCCCATGAACGTCTCGGTCGGGGCGCCGCTGGCTTCGCTACGCACGATGATCCTGTTGCCAGACACGAGAACTTCTCGAATTTCGAAGCGGAAGTCGGGGACGCGCGAAATGCGGGCGCTCCAGCGCGCGATCGTCGCCTCACGCGTTTCGCAGACTTGGTTGTCGCCGCAATTCTGCCAATCAGGCGAGGTCGCTGCCTCCAGACGCGAACGAACTTCTTCCGAACTGGACGCCGTCAATGCCTCGTAAAGCGGCTGCACGAGTTGGACGACATGGTTGGGGTTGAGCGGAGGTGAGTTCGTTACGTGTGGACCGGAAGAGGTGAGAGCGGCCAATGCTCCCGCGGCGATGGTTAGCTTTTCCACGGCATCTGCTCCTTGGTGCGATCTTGTGAAAACGGCGACGCGTCACCACGCCGGAGGCGCGAGATCGGAAAGGCCGAACTGCCGCAGGAGGTCGGCCTGACGGGCGTCCTGGACCGAAAGGATGTCCTCAACACCTTTGCGCTGGGCATCGACGAAGATGCGAAAGGGCCTTTCACCGGATGGCTTGGCTAACGCATCGCGAAGAGCTTCGCCGACTGCGGACACGTCGAGCGAGCCATCGTGCGCCGCGTCGATCGCTACCAGACGGTTACCGAGCGTTTCAGCACGCGCCGGGAATGCCCCGTATTGGGCAACAACGGCGGGCAGAGCGGGCGTGTTGGCGTGCGCGAAATGTTCGGTGCCACTCGTGAAAGCGCCAGGCACCATAATGACGGTGTCGATTCCAAAGGAACGCACCTCCATGCCCATAACCTCGGCCAGGGCTTCGCCCGCCGCCTTCGCGGCGACGTAGGGGCCCAGGAAGGGTTCGGGGATATGAGCGGTCGTGCTGCTCACGTAGGCGAGCGTGCCGCGACCCTGCCGCCGCATCACTGGCAGCACCGCGCGATTGACGCGCAGCCATGACGTCGCGTTGGTATCGAAGATGTGCTGGAGTTGATCCGGATCGAAGGCTTCGGTGACGCCCGTCATCAGCATGCCGGCATTGTTGACGACCACGTCGATGCGGTTCTGTTCGACGAGCACCTGGTCGACCGCGGCCCGGCAGCTCGCCTCGGACAACACGTCGAGATCGATGACGCGCAGGTCCAGCTTTTCGGCCGCCGCCAAGTCTCGAATGGCGGCTGCGCGTTTTTGTCCGTCCGGTCGCGCAAGCCTCAGACTCGCGTAGACGATATGTCCCGCGCGAGCGAGCGCGGTGGCAATGGCGTTGCCGATGCCAGAGCCAGCACCGGTAACAAGAATGACGTGCTTGTCCACGGGCGCCTCCATCACGCGATCCCCCCGTTGGCGCGAATGATCTGCCCATTGATCCAGGCCGCCTCCGGAGAGGCGAGGAAAGCCACCAAGTGCGCGATGTCTTCGGGCTGCCCCAGCCGCTTCAACGGCGCCAAGCCCGCCAACCGCTCGATGTCGGCCTGAGATTTCCCGCGCAGGAACAAATCTGTCTCGACCGGTCCGGGGGCAACGGCGTTGACTGTCACGCCTCGCGGGCCAAGTTCCTTGGCGATGACGCGGACCATGCCTTCCACCGCGCCTTTGGTGGCGTTGTAGACTCCGTAACCGGGAGCGTTGAGCGCGAGCGTCGTGCTGGAGAATCCAATCAGGCGGCCGCCATCGCGCACGTGCCGCGCGGCCTCGCGAAAGGCGTTGAACGTGCCGCGGACGTTGACGTCGAAGTGGTTGTCGAAATCCTCGTCGGTCGCATTGGCGAGCGGTGACGGGGACATCACGCCTGCGCTTGCCACGACAACATCGATGCCGCCATAGGCTTGTATAGCTTCTCGAAAGAGGCCTTCGACTTCACTGCTCGAGGCCACATTTGCGCGCACAGCAGTCGCTGCTCCGCCAGCCTCCTCGATCTCCCTGACCGCGTGCTCGGCGTCTTCTGCGGAGCCAGCATAGTTGATGACGACCGCGTAGCCCTTGTTTGCCAGCGCCCTTGCACTCGCTCGCCCAATGCCTCTCGATCCGCCTGTGATAACCGCGCTTCTCATTTGATCCGTCCAACATCTCTCATCGTCCGGAAAACCTAAGGTCCTTCCCGTCATATCGCCAATCGATACAGAATATGTCTTCGCATCATTTTGGTTTATGGAGGCGATGAGGCGGTAACGGCCGGCCAGTTCCCGCTGAGGAGCTGTGCGCTAGCATTTTCGAAGGCGATGAAGCAGCGCGCGGAGAGCGTCTTGTCGCGCGCGGTCTTCCGGAAGCCACCGCGCGATTCTTGGCTTTTGGCTACGCGACGATTGCGGCAGGCATGGCCGATCAGATCACGAATGTGGTTCGAACGCTGACTGGAAGGCCTCCAACTACCTTCCATGCTTTCGCGGAGGCCAGCGCCGCCGTCTGGGGCGGCGGGATTAGCGCTTCCTTCTTTCGAAGTTCCACGTGTCGTCATGAAAGCCCTGACGAAAAGCAAAACGGTCGAAATGCCGCCGATTGCCAGATCGAAGCTGAGGCCACGCTTTCGCCTCGCGCAGATGCTTGTGCCATGAGCCTGCCGATTGCGCCTAGCCCCACAAGGCCTATCCGCGAATTTTTGCTGGGCTCCACGGGAAATCCTTTGTGTGCAAGACTGGAAGGGGCTCAACGAACGAGCAAGCCGCCATTCACGTCAAGGCAGGCGCCAGTGATGTAAGACGCCGCGGGTGAGACGATAAAGTGCATGGCCTCCGCGATTTCCCGGGCGTCCGCCTGGCGGCGCATGGGGATCGTCGAATCGCGGGCGGCGCGAACCTCCTCGAGCGTTCTCCCGGTCTTCTGCGCTGCGGCTTCCAGGCTTTGTTGATCCACATTCGACCAGAGATAGCCAGGGGCAACCGTGTTGACGCGAATTCCCTCTTGTGCAAGTTCCACGGCCAGCGTGCGCACCAGCGACATCTCCGCAGCCTTCGAGGCGCTATACAGAGCGGCATTTGCAAAACCCATCTGCGCGGTGAAGGAGCCGATCACGCCGATCGCCCCGCCTGGTCGCGTTAGCTTCGGAACGACCGTCTTGCAGAGCAAGAACGGCCCCTTGGCATTAAACGCCATTACGCGATCCCAATCGTCGGGCTCAGTCGAAACCACCGACCCCATGTGCAGAGTCACGGTTGCGATTATGAGCACGTCGATTGGGCCGAACTTTTCCATCGTAGTGGCGACCAAGCGCTCGCATGATGGACAGTCAGTGAAGTCGGCGACGACCCCAATCGCCTGGCAGGTCGGGTGGTCCCCCTGGATCTTGCGGGCCATTGCCGCGACGTCGGCCGTGGGATCGCTCAGAATCAGCTTTGCACCGTCCTCGGCAAAGCGCGTCGCGATGACCTCGCCGAGCCCGCTGGCCAAGCCTGCCACAAGTACGACCCTACCTTGAAAAACCTTCGGCATTGGCGACCTCCGTTGATAGACAAGACACATTGCCCGAGACCGCTCTAGCGGCATCGCTGCGCTGGACGATGCAATCGCCCGGGCGGAATATCAAAGACACCACCCGCCCGACATCATCGTTCGTGTCGGAACGGAATGAGCCATCCGTGTGTGGGACGGTGTCCTGAATCGTTGATCTAAAGCGTTGTCCAGCCTCTGCGATTCACGCGGCACGACGCTCGGCGAGAGGACGACGACGCAGACTGGTCAGCGTCACCGCCGGCGGCGAATAGACGGCGCCCATCGGTCCGGCGTCGGTTCCGGGCGCAACCACGTCATCGATTTGATTCAGGATTTCGTCGCTCAGGACAACCTCTGCCCCGGCGAGCAGATCGTCCAGTTGCTGTTCGGTTCGCGGACCAAGGATCGCTGACGTTACACCGGGATGCGCCATTACAAACGCCATCGCCATGTGCGTCAGCGATAGCCCCGCCGCCTCCGCGATAGGGATGAGTCGTTCGACCGCATCGAGGTTGCGTTCGTCGGCCATTTGTTCGCGGAAAACTTTGACGCGCAAGCTCTCGGGCAGCGGCTGTCCTTTGCGATAGCGCCCGGTGAGCATGCCCTTCGCAAGCGGACTCCATACCAAGGCGCCCATCCCGTACCTTTCGCAAATCGGCAAAACCTCTCGTTCAATGCTGCGGTTGAGGATCGAATAGGGTGGCTGCTCGGTGCGAAAGCGTGCCAGCCCTCGCCGCTCAGCCACCCACTGCGCTTCGATGATCTCCGAGGCCGGGAAGGTCGATGAGCCGATCGCGCGCACCTTGCCCGCCCGCATCAGATCGGTGAGCACCGACAGCGTCTCCTCGATGTCCGTATCCGGCGACGGCCGGTGGATCTGGTAGAGATCGATGTGGTCGGTCTGCAGACGGCGGAGCGAATCCTCGACGGCCCGGGTGATCCAGCGTCGAGAGCCCCCTTGCTGGTTTGGATCCTCACCCATCGGCCCATGCACCTTTGTCGCCAGGACGATGTTGTCGCGTCGCCCTTTCAGCGCCTTGCCGACAATCTCCTCCGACTCGCCGCTGCTGTATCGATCAGCGGTGTCGACGAAGTTGATCCCAAAATCCAAGGCCTTGTGAATGATACGGATGCAATCGTCGTGATCGGCATTGGCGATGCCGCCGAACATCATCGCACCCAGGCAGTAGGGGCTGACCTTGATGCCGGTTCTTCCCAGCGTGCGGTATTGCATGGCTTGTCTCTCTATCTGTGGGGTTGTGGCTGATAAGGCGAACGCGCGCCGGCTGAGATGCTTCTGTCACCACGGGATGATTCTGCCTCCCGAACCCGTGAACGCGCCCGTCGGCGCGTCCGAGCCGAGCAGCGCCACGCGCACTGCTTCGCGAGCGCCGTCCTCTACGGTCTCCGTGCCCGAATATCCGTTGAGGTTGGTCTTCGTGTATCCTGGGGAGACCGCGTTGACCCTGATCCCATCGGGCTCCAGTTCGATCGCCATGGCCAGCGTCAGGGCGTTGAGCGCGGTCTTGGACGCCGGGTAGACGGGGCCGAAGATTCCGCGATAGGCGAAGGCCGGGTCCGAGTTGGTGGTCAGCGACCCGACCCCGCTCGACACATTGACGATGCGCGAGCCCGGGGTGACACGCAGGAGCGGCAGCACCGCCTGGTAGACGGCGAGGACGCCGAAGACGTTGGTATCCCACACCGCGCGCATCTCATTGAGAGACACGACGCTCGGGCGGGCCGTCTTGGAGTACTCCTCAACGGACTGGTCGGGCTGCTTGCTCGTGTTCGAGATGGCAGCGTTCTGGATCAGCACGTCGAGACGGCCGAACTCTCTCCGGACCCGCTCTGCTGCTGCGGTGATCGATGCCTGATCGGTGACGTCGAGTTGGAGCGCATGCGCGCCGGGGCCGACCTCCTTGGCCGCAGCTTCGCCGCGGTCTGGGTTGCGCGACCCGACTAGCACCGTGAAGCCGTGCGCCACGAGGTCCTTGGCGATCTGGAGGCCAATGCCTTGGTTGGCCCCGGTTACGAGGGCTACGGGTTTGTCCTGCATGGCAATCTCCGGGACTTCGCGTTGCGTTGAAACCTACGCGAGGCTTCGCTACATACATAGACGGATCAATGTTCCGCATTAATATGGATCATTGTTCCGTTTTGCAAGGGGGCCTCGTGGTCGAGCAACCAGAAGATCATCATGTCGGCGCCCGAGCGTCGGGCAAACCGGAGCGTCGGGTGCGCGCCGATGCGCAGCGCAGCCTCGACGCTCTGCTGCTTGCGGCCAAAGAGGTATTTGCAACCTCGGGAGTCGATGCGCCGGTGCGGGAGATTGCGGATAAGGCCGGAGTTGGCCTCGGCACCCTCTACCGGCATTTCCCGCAGCGTGCCGATCTGATCGCCGCCGTTTTCCGTCGCGAAATAGACGCCTGCGCAGACATGGCGCCTTTACTTGCGAAGTCGCATCCGCCTTTCGATGCGCTGGCGACTTGGATGCAGCGATATGCCGCGTTTGTCGGAACCAAACGCGGGCTTGCCCAAGCTCTGCACTCCGGCGATCCGGCGTTCGACAGCCTGCCCGGTTATTTTGATCAACGTCTGCGGCCCGCGCTCCGCAAGCTTCTTGACGCCGCGGTCGCCACCGGCGGGGTCCGCACCGATGTCGACGCAGACGAACTTCTCGGCGCGGTGGCAAGCTTATGTATGTCGTCTCACAACGCCGGTTCCGGCCGGGCGGAACGCATGGTCGCACTTCTCGTCGATGGGCTCCGCTACGGAGCGGGCACCTAACGCGAGTTCCTAGTAAGGGCGGGTCGGCCGGACCTAGGTGAGGTCGCGGGTAGGTTCGGCTGTCAGCAACTAGGCCGAAGCGCTGAAGCTGGGAACCGTCACAAGAGGATTTCAGGAAACGCTGCGCTCACGCAACTCCGGAACCATGCTTGAGCGGGATGGGTGTCATTCCTTCGATGCCAGGACAGCGTGAATTGCACGGGAGCTAATTCGAGGGGCACCGTCACAACAGACAGCTTTTCAGCTTGTCCGGAGGCCGCGACGACACCTTCCATGATTGTGGCGACCATATCCGACGATGCGATAAGCGCCGGAGCGGCGTACATGTGGGGAAGCGTCAGGGCGAGGCGTCGTTTCAGCCCTTTTTTCGCCAGCGCGGCGTCCACCACGCCGAACCGCTCATTCTCTGGCGAAACGAGCAGGTGCGACAGGGACAGGAAGGTCTTCAGGTCCAAGTGCTTGGCGGCCGGATGGTCCTTCCGCAAGATGCAGACGAAGCGTTCGTCGAAAAGCCGGACGTTCAGGATGCGTCCCGTAGATGTGGGCGGAACCCCGATCGTCATGTCGGCTTCGCCAGCGTCCAGCATGGAGATGGCGTCGTCCCGGTTGGTGAAATTGCGAACGCTCAACGCAATCCCAGGCGCCTTCTCCCGCAGGATCGCAACGAGACGTGGCAGCACAAGAAACGTGGGATGGTCGGATAGCCCCAGCGTCAGTGAGACTGTCGAGGTTGACGGGACGAATTCCCGCGTGAACTCCAACGTGCGCTGGATCTCACCAAGAGCATGCGAAATCGGTTCGGCAAGGTCCAACGCCCGAGGGGTCGGCTGCAGCCCGTTCGGTCCGCGCACGAATAGCTCGTCGCGAAGCAGCGATCTCAATCGGGAGAGAGCGGCGCTCATCGCAGGCTGGGTTCGCCCAATTCGCGTTCCCGCGCGGGTCACGCTGCGCTCGGCCATCAGCGCATCGAACGCGACAAGAAGGTTCAGATCGATCCCGTGTAAATCCATGCCATGAATGATTACGCATATCTCATATCGATTTCAAGTATGCTAGAGGGCTGTTTAGTGTTTGGGCGGTCAATCGAAAAAGGACGCCCATATGACGAACACCACAGAACCGGAGGTCGTCGGTCTGACGCCTGAAGAGCGAAGCGCCGTCGAGACCTTCTACAGAGCTTTCGGGGGGAGCCCCGAGCTGCTCGACAGCGCCGTGACCGAGGACTGGCAGGATATCCCGCTTGCGCCGGGTCAGCAGCCGGGGCGCGATGGAATGAAGCCGCTGATCGACGGGTTCAAGGCGGCCTTTCCTGACGTCGAAGTCACCATTCAAGAGATTATTGGAGCGCCGGGGCGTGCCTCGGTTCGCGCGACGATCTCTGGCACCCATCTCGGCGAATGGTTCGGCATCGCGCCAACCGGGAAGTCATTCGTGATGCCCATCCACGAATTTCATCGCATCGCCGACGGGAAGCTGACCCACACATGGCACCTGGAAGACTGGTTCGGGTGGCTGTTCCAGGTCGGTGCATGGCCCGTCGGCAGTGGGGAGACCGCACAATGAAGGCGATCCGCATCAACGGCTATAATGCCACTCCCGCACTTGAAGATGTTGAGAAGCCCGCACCGGGCCCTGGCGAGGTTCTCGTCCGCGTCAAGGCGGCTGCGCTCAACCCGCTCGATGTCAAGCTGCAGCGCGGCTACATGGACCAGTTCTTCCCGCTGCAGTTCCCCTACACGCAAGGTACAGACTTGGCGGGAGAGATCGAGCAAGTCGGACCGGATGTTCAAGGCTGGGCGCCGGGAGACAAAATCGTCGGCAGGACGGATCCGACCGCGGGCGGCGCATTTGCAGAATATGCTGTTGTGCCCGTGTCCCATCTGACAAAGGCGCCTTCGACGATCGCCATCGAGGATGCTGCGGGCATACCGACTGCCGCCGGCACGGCATGGCAGGCGCTGTTTGAATCGGCCAGGCTGGCCGACGGTCAATCCATCCTCATTCATGCGGGTGCGGGTGGCGTCGGCAGCTTCGCGATTCAATTCGCGCGAAATGCTGGCGCGCGCGTCTTCGCGACCGCCTCCGGCGACGGCGTCGAGATTGCTCGTCAACTCGGTGCAGACAAGGTGATCGACTACCGTTCGGAGGATTTCACCCGGGCCGTCTCGGACGTCGATATCGTACTCGACACCATCGGGGGCGAAACGGAGCAGCGATCCTATCAGGTGCTTCGTGTCGGCGGTCAGTTGCTTGCGACCGCATTGCCGCCAGACGACGCTTTGGCCAAGGCCCATAACGTGAGCGCTGGGTTCGTCTTTCACGCGTCGGACGCCGAACGCCTGCGGCGGGTGGTGGAGGAAATCGATCAACGCGGTGTGAAGGTCCTCCTGGATGGCAAGCAATCGCTCGGCGACTTTGCCGAGGCGTTCGAGCATCAGGCATCGGGCCGCGCCCGCGGCAAAATCATCGTCGTCATCGACTGACCACGATTGCGCCAGCCGGTTCTGGGTCGGCTGGCGCAGCTTCTGTTTCCTCATTGGGCGTTGCTGCATCGGCGCAGGCCCGGGCTTGCCGCCATAGGGTTTGTTAGCATCAGGAGAAGTTTGATGGAGACGTATCCAGCCACAAGCGCCGATCGTCGCAGTCTGCTCAAGCTGTCTATCTTGGCTGGATTGGGCGGTGCGTTCCCACTTCCCGCTCGGGCGCAGGAGCGGGAACTCGCTCCCTCACGTCCCATGCCGACCGTGGACGCTCGCTATCCAGCCGAGGTAGCGCCGGGCGTGTTCATTCTTCCCGACAGGAGGATTCCGCTCGTTCCAAACATCGGCATCATTGTCGGCGCGAACAAAGCCTTGGTCGTAGACTGCGGGCTCGGCGTCGACAGCGCCGAGAACGTTCTGCAGCTTGCGCGTCGCCTAGCACCTGGAAGGAAGATCATCCTGACGGTAACGCACGCCCATCCGGAGCATGGATTCGGGGCGCAAGTGTTCAAGAAAGACGCGCGCATCTACTATAACAGTGCGCAACGTGACTATTTTTTGCGCTCTGGCCAGCGGCTGCTCGACGGTTTCAGAGCGAACGTGCTGCCGGCGGCGCATAAACATCTGCTTGACGGGATTGAATTGACGCCGCCGCATGGCGTCTACGAAACGCCCGAGACGATCATCGATCTCGGCGGCCGAGAAGCACAACTCCGCACGTGGGGAACTGCCCACTCACCGGGCGACCAGATCGTGTTCCTCCCGAAGGAGGGAATCCTGTTTGCCGGTGATCTCATCGAAGAGCGGATGTTTCCGATCGTACCATTTTATCCGCCGATGATTACTGCCGAAGAGATCGACCTGTCTCGATGGATCCAGGCGCTCAACGACATCCAGGGGCTGGAACCGCGACTCATAGTTCCGGGACACGGGAATTTAGGGGCGACAGAAATCGTACAAGGGGTGCAAGATTATTTCACATTCCTTCGCGAGACCTCGCAGGTTCGAGACAGGTCAACGCCTGAGACGCGCGCTATTCTTCGGCGTCGCTATCCGACGTGGGAGAATCCCGAATTTATCGATCCGGCGCTCGCATACCTCCGTCAGTTCACGCCCTGATCACTAGATTACGATGGTCAAACGAAAACACCGTGGCGTGAGGCGATCAGGGCGCAGCTTGTTCGGTATGAATTTTTGATAGGGTCATGTTGGTGCGTCGCCGGAGGGAAGATCCTCCGCAATTTCCTGCCTGAGCTTCGGGCCGTGAGCGAGTCGCCGGCCGAGCGCGGTGACGAATGCCTCATAGCGCTCGCCGGCCTTCGCACGCGCCGCGGCCTGCGCGGGCTCCGGTAGCGGTGGGTTCGTCGTCAGCCAGAAGCGGATGAACACGGCCAGCGTTTCGACGGCGATGCCCAGGTCGCGTTCCATCCGCGCCATCCGCCGGTCGAGTTGGTCGAGCCGCTTCGTCGTCGCCGCCTCCTGTCGTTCGGCAGCGTCAGGCGACAGGAAAGAGGCGATGCCGGCTTCCGCGATCAGCGAGAGGGATTGATCGCGGCGGGCAGCGTGCGCTGCGAGCGCCTTCATGACGTCCGGTTCGAGATACACGGACAGCCGCTGCTTTTTGGGAGGCTTTGCCATTGTCCTTCCTAAAGCTCGATACCGTCGCCGGGATCGAGCGACGCCTGGCGTGCGACCTGGCGCATGGTCTGATTCATGCGCGAGAGACGTGCGGCATCCTCATCGGCATCGTCGCGGGGATCGATCTCGAACTCGTTTTCGATGGGCTGCTTCGGCTCGACGGGCTTTGCGCGGCTCAGTTCTGGTTGGTGTCGGCGCTCGGAGTCGGTCGTATCCTCATCCTCAGATCCGCTCCCGCCGCATGTCGCGGTCAACAGGGTCGGCGTCGTTGGCAGAGGCAGCGTGCTCCAGTCGTCCGGTCGGGCGGTTGTCGGCTTCACCAGGTTCGGCGGCGTTACGATGCGTTCCTGAAACCGGCGATCTTCATAATATCGCGCCTTCTTCGCCCGGATCGGCGGTGTACCCGCCACCATGACGATCTCGTCGGATGGCGAAAGCTGCATGATCTCGCCGGGCGTCATCAGTTGCCGGGCGGTCTCCGAGCGCGAGACCATCATGTGGCCGAGCCAGGGCGACAGGCGATGACCGGCATAGTTCTTCATGGCACGCAACTCGGTCGCGGTTCCGAGCGCATCCGAGACACGCTTGGCGGTCCGCTCGTCATTGGTCGCGAAGCTGACGCGCACATGGCAGTTGTCGAGGATCGAGTTGTTTGGCCCATAGGCCTTCTCGATCTGGTTCAGCGACTGGGCGATGAGAAAGGCCTTGAGGCCGTAGCCCGCCATGAAGGCGAGCGCGCTTTCGAAGAAGTCGAGACGACCGAGGGCCGGAAATTCGTCGAGCATCAGGAGAAGGCGATGGCGGTTGCCATTCGCCTTCAGATCCTCCGTGAGCCGCCGGCCGATCTGATTCAGGATCAGCCGGATCAGCGGCTTGGTCCGGTTGATGTCGGATGGCGGCACAACAAGGTAGAGGGTGGTCGGATGCTTGCCGCCGACGATATCGACGATGCGCCAGTCACAGCGGCGTGTGACCTCGGCGACGACAGGATCACGATAGAGGCCGAGGAACGACATCGCGGTGGACAGCACGCCGGACCGCTCGTTGTCGGATTTGTTCAGCAGCTCGCGCGCGGCGCTGGCGATTACCGGATGCGGTCCAGCCTCGCCGAGATGCGCCGTCCTCATCATGGCGGCGAGCGTTGAATCGATCGGCCGCTTCGGGTCGGAGAGAAAGGCGGCGACGCCGGCGAGCGTCTTATCGGCCTCGGCATAGAGGACGTGTAGGATCGCGCCGACCAACAATGCGTGGCTGGTTTTTTCCCAGTGGTTCCGTTTCTCCAGCGAGCCCTCCGGGTCGACCAGGATGTCGGCGATATTCTGGACGTCGCGGACCTCCCATTCGCCGCGGCGGACCTCGAGCAGAGGATTGTAGGCGGCGGACTTCGCGTTGGTCGGATCGAACAGCAGCACGCGGCCATGCCGTGCGCGATAGCCGGCGGTGAGTTGCCAGTTCTCCCCCTTGATGTCGTGGACGATCGCCGAGCCCGGCCAGGTCAGCAGCGATGGCACGACCAGGCCGACGCCCTTGCCGGAACGCGTCGGTGCAAAGCACAGCACATGCTCGGGACCGTCATGGCGGAGATAGTCGCGATCGAACTTCCCGAGGACCACGCCATCCGCGCCCAGCAGGCCGGCGGCGCGCACTTCACCGACATCGGCCCAACGGGCGGAGCCGAAGGTCTCGGCGTTCTTGGCTTCGCGCGCCCGCCAGACGGACATGCCGATTGCGACGGCGATGGAGATGAAGCCGCCTGACGCGGCGATATAGGCTCCCTCGATGAAGATCGGAGGTGCATAGGCGTCGTAGAAGTACCACCACCAGAAGAAGGCGGGCGGATAGTAGATCGGCCAGCCGGCCAGTTCGAACCACGGAAGTCCGAGCTGCGGCTGGAAGCCGAGCCGCCAGGCCGTCCACTGCGTCGCCGCCCAGGTCGTCATCAGCACGATCAGGAAGACAGTGAGGATCTGGCCCCAGAGGATTTTGGTCGCCGACATGGCGGGCACTCCTTTCTTGATTGGGCTACATGCTGAGGCCGCGATTGCGGCCGAAGCTCCAGTCGACGCCACCGGCGCCGCGCGACACGCCGGAGACGTGCTGACCGATCTGACGCTCGATCGACGGCGACCAGGGCACGAGCTGGAAGCCGAGGCCGTCGTCGATCATGGCGAAGCGGCCCGACGCGAGCGCAAAGCGCTGGCGATAGGTGCCCGCCACATATTCGCCCGTTCCGGCCTTCGAGAATTGCCGACCGGACTCGGCCGCAAGCTTCTCGCCCAACGCCTCCACCTCGCGCTGGCGCAGCGTGTCGATCAGCCCGGGCGAGAAGCTGACGCCGCGCGTCTGCCGCTCGGCGAGGCCTTGGCCAACGAGATGCTCGGCACGCCTGTCCATCGCGTGGCGAACCTCGGCGCCGAAGCCGCCGCCGCCGAGCGCGACCGGATCGCGGGCGATCGCTTGGCGATCAAGCCAGGTCGCGCCGGTCGCGTTGACTTGGGCGGAGATGTCGAAATCGGAACGGACCGCGAGCGCGACACGTCTGCGCCCCTGCGCGTCGTCGAATTTCCGCAGCTCGACGATCGAGCCCGGCGCGCTGTCACCGGCCGCGTCGAGGTCGGGCAGCTTGATGTGATGGGTTCGTCCGTCCGTGCCGTCGACCACGGCGTAGGCCGTGCCCTTCAGCTCGTCGTCTAGACCGCGATCGACCAGCCGGCCGACGACGGGCTCGTTGATGCTCTCGCCAGCGAGCACATAGCTGGCGGCGCCGCGCTCGATACCGCGTTCCGTCAGGCCGCGATGAATGCGTTTGATGATGTCGCCACGCTCGCCAAGCTCGCGCAGCGTCGCCTCGGCATTCTCCGATACGACCCATTGGCCGGGGCCGACCTGATCCGCGAGGCCGAGCGTCTCCAGCTTACGCAGGCGGCCGACCTTCATCGCATGAAATTCGTCTGGCTGGCGGTCGGGGTGCGGGGCGAGATCGACGACGCCGGTGCGATAGCTGTCGCGGGCAAGCTGGCGATCGAGATTGGTCCAGCGTTCCGCCTCGATCTGGCGTTCGAGGGTTCGGTGGATCTCGTGATCCGTGCGCGGCCCCAGCTCCAGGGTGACGAGATCCTGCGCTCGGGCGCGCATGCCTTCCTTGATGTAGTCGCGCGAGATGACGAGGTCCTGGCCGTCATCGGTGCGCCCGCGCAGGATGATATGGACATGGGGATTGTCGGTATTCCAGTGATCGACGCCGACCCAGTCGAGCTTGGTGCCGAGGTCCTTTTCCATCTGCCCCATTAGATCGCGGGCGAAGGTTTTCAGGTCGGACATCTCCGTCGCGTCCTCGGGCGAGACGATGAAGCGGAAATGATGCCGGTCGTCCTGAGTGCGCTCGGCGAAGGCCTTGGGATCCGCGTCCTCGGTCTCCGGACCGAACAGCCGCGCCTTCTCGCCATCCCGGGTGACGCCCTCACGGCGCAGATAGCTGAGGTGGGCGGAAAGCGGCGCGGCCCGCGCGGTATGTCGGACAACGCGGGTCTTAATCACCGTGTTGCGCGATCGGCTGGTGAGCAGCCGATTGGCCTGGACGGTCGCGCGCTGGCCGCGGCCGAAACGCGAGCGATTGCCTGCGCTGATCTGGCCGGAACGCGAGACGCGTCCGCCGGCCCGCTGGGCGGCGGCGAGCGCCTGAGCGATGAAGGGCCGCGCCTGCTGCGCCCGGGTCGAGCGGATGCGGCCTGGCCGGATGCGGAAATCGTCCTCGCCGCTCATGGCCGCGGCCCCGCACATCGCGCGAAGCTGTCGAAATCCTTGCAGAAATCGCGATAGCGCAGGCTGCGCCGATCAGGCGCACCTCGCGAAGACGCGCCATAAGTCACTGAAAACACACGACCGCACCAAGCCGCACCTCGCGCGCTTTTATCTCGCCATCGTGCGGTTGTGTTGCCTGCTCCTCCTCCTCGGACCGCCATCCGTCCGCCAGAGCACGCCATTGCCCGATCAGGTGCGAACGCGGTCATCGCGGGACAACGGAGGCATTGCGAGCGACGAACAGCCCATCGGTGCGTGGCGCAATCGCGCTTTGATCGCGCGCTGGGGCTGGTGTTATCGCGTCATCCGGCTCGCTTTCACGACGCACCGGAACGACACTCCCGCTGCCAGATGACTGCACGACGAAGAGCGGCGCACGGGTCCAGGCGAGCGGATCGCCGGTCGCCACCATGACAGGGACGATGTTCTCACCGCCGCCGAGAACGGGCGCGAGCATGGCGACATAGGCGCGCGTTTCGGCGGGCAATGGACGGCCGGCGAGATACTCTTCGTAGCGCCCGGGACCAGCATTGTAGGCGGCGAGGAAGCCCGGCGAATCGTAGCGGTCGTGCATCTCGCGCAGATACGCCGCGCCCGCCAGAATGTTGTCGCGTGGATCGTATGGGTTCGGGCCGAGGCCGTGACGGGCGCGAAGGCTGGCCCAGGTATCGGGCATGATCTGCATCAGGCCCATCGCACCCTTCGGCGAGACGGCGCGCACATCACCGCGGCTTTCGACGCGCATGACCGCCCGAATCCACGCTTCGGGAATGCCGAACCGCTGCGCCGCTTCGGTTACGAAGGCGGCATAGGGATCGACGCGTGACGAGCGTTCGGCGGGGGTCTCTTGCGCGTTCGCCGAGTGGCACAGCGGCACGACGAACAGCAGGCCGGAAAGGAGGAGGAAGGCTGAGCGTCGGAGGGGGATGCTCCCTCCGGCGACAGACGCGTGACAGACGAGAGACATCGCTCAGTCCCGCTCGCCGCGCTTCGGCGGGCGATTCCAGCTCAGTCCCCAGGCGGACTTGTCGTCTGCCGACTGGAAGAGATTGGCGCGGATCGGATGACCAAAGGTCGGATCGTCGATCTGCAGCGAAACGTAGTCGCCGGCCTTCTCGCCGGTGCGCTTCCATCCCGCGCCGATCTCCGGGCCGTCGTCGTCGGGGCCGAGATGGATGCGGAAGTCGGGCGCATTTTCGGCATCGGAACTCTCTGCCGGCACGAGCACCAATTCGGCATCGATGGTGAGCGTGCGGACGCGACCCGCATAGCCGCTCTTGGTGCGGGTGAATTGACCGATCAGGGACATGGGTTTCTCCTTTGCTATGCGGTGGACAAGGTCATGGGCGCGCGGTCACCGCGTCGGCGCGCGCCAGACGAAGCGGCCGTCGCCGTCCTCGTCGGTGTAGAGAGGGGTGGCCCGGCCGATGACCGAGCTGATGGGGAGCGGGCCGAAATAACGGCCGTCGAGGCTGTCGCGGACCCGCCAGTTCATCAGGAAGAGTTCGCCGTCCGCGACGACGCGGCAGCCCTGCCAGGTGGGCAACGGTCGCCCGCGACGGTCGTGGTCGAGAGCATCCCCCATGGCGATGCCGTCGACGGTGATCGCGGTTCCGTTCCGGCAAATGCGCTGTCCGGGAAGCGCGGCAACGTGCTTCATGAGGGGCACGCCGCGTGGCAGATATCCGCCGTCCGAGAGGAAGGTCGCGAGGGGCTCTGGCGCGCGGACCGCGACTAGATCGGTGACACCGAGCCGTCCAGGCGCATTGATTGCGTACAGACCGATCGGCGTGCTGGCGGAGGCATTCCAGATCAGCTTCGGCGCAAAGGACACGATCGAGAGGATGCCCATCAGCATCACCGCCAAGTACGTCGTCATGACGTATCCAAAGCGGCTCATGGCATGATCCTCCGGCGCAGGAGGAAGGCGCGATGCTGCAGCGCGTCGTAGGCGCGCGGTGCTTCACCGACCGCCAGACGGTTGTGAACGTGTCGCCAGTGATCGGGCGAAACGTCCATCGCATCGATGCCACGCGCCTCGATGGCATCGATGAACTGGAGCACGCGCTCGACCTTCGGCCAGCCATCGGCGCGCAACAGGATGTCGCCGCCGGGCCGCACAAATGGCAGGGTCTGGCGGCGTTCGCCGGCACCGACGGCGCGCACAATGTCGAGCCGCGAAAGTGCGGTGCCGTAGTCATTAGAGGTCCAGCGAACGAAGGCGAACACGCTGTCCGGCGCGAACGACACCACGCGCCGTCGGCGGTCGAGAATCTGTTCGGCGGCCTCGCGACCGAACCTGATCCAGAATTCGACCTTCTTCTCGATCCATGTCAGCTCGACATGGGTCAGGGCATCGGCCGCGAGCGCGCGCGGCAAGCCGCTGCGCAGCGGCGTGTCAGCGACACCGATCATCGTGGCTCTCCTTCATCGGTGGGGAATTCGCGCTCAAATAGGGCGCGCAGCATGTCGGCGACCGTCTGTCCGCGCTGGAAGGCAGCGATCTTGATCCGCCCGCGCATGTCGGCGGTGACGTCGATCGTCAGCCTGGCGGTGAATTCGGCGGCGAGGTCCGCGCGCGGCGATGGACGGTCCGGCGCCTTGATCCAGCTTTCCGGATCGGCCGGCCGGGACGCGAAGCGGCGTTTCGAGGATTGCTCGCTCATGCCCCGATCCCCGTGACTTCGGCGGCGAGCGCGGCGATCTCCCGCGCGGCGGGCGATGAGTCGTCCTGCTCGGCCGCGAGCCGCCCGGTCTGTACGACATCGGCGAAGGCGATGCGCTGACCGATCGTGGTCAGGAGCGGCGGGGGATCGTGATCGGCGAGCGTCTCGGCGGTCTCTCTGGCGAGCACCGTGCGCGCCGCACAACGGTTCAGCACGAATCGCGCCTTGAGATCTGGCCGGTAAATCCGCGCCTCGCCGAGCAGCGTCAGCATCTCGGCAGACGCCCAGCCGTCGAGCGGCGACGGCTGTACCGGGATCAGCACAAGATCGGCTGCCAGCAGCGCCGAGCGCATCAGAGCGGCGACGCGCGGCGGTCCGTCGATGACGACATGATCGACGCCGCGCGCCAGCTCCGGCGCTTCGCGGTGGAGCGTGTCGCGTGCCAGGCCGACAACACCGAACAGCCGCTCCAGCCCCTCCCGGCTGCGCTGCTGTGACCAGTCTAGGGCCGAGCCTTGTGGGTCGGCGTCGATCAGCGTGACGCGCTGCCCATGCCGAGCCCATTCGCCGGCGAGATGGAGGGCGAGCGTCGTCTTGCCGACGCCACCCTTCTGGTTGAGGATGTCGTTTTTCCTTGAATCCGAATCTGATCGGTAAGGAATGCTGAGTCTTTCTGGACTCTTGGCCATTGGCTGATTTCCCTTGAATCATAGATTTTGTCCCTAAATCGTGGACTGACCGCTACATCTGGGTGTACGTTCGTGTGACACTCAGATGAGTCGGAGGGAGCGATGAGACGCATCCCGCTCAGTCGCCGTTCGCATGTCACAGGGTTCGGAAGTTTCGAGACCGGCCTCGTCGAACACGAGAGCGCGCTCGAACGAGACTTCGCGTTGCTTGCGGCCTTCGATGATCCCGGTGCGGTTATCGTGGCACAGCCGACGACGATCCGGTTTGAGACTCCGGTGGGAGCGCGTCGGTACACGCCGGACTTCGGCGTGACCTGGAGCGACGGGCGATACGAACTCGTCGAGATCAAATATCGGGCTGATCTGCGCGCGAACTGGTCCGCGTTGCGACCGGGATTTGTTGCTGCCCGAACCACTGTGCATAAGGATGGCGGCAGCTTCCGGATCGTCACTGAATCGGCAATCCGCGTTCCCCGGCTGGACAATGCGCGCAGGCTGCTGCCGCTGCGCACGGCGCCACTGGATGCGGAGTTGGCGGAGGCTGCCAAGACCGTTGTCAGGCGAATGGGTGCCGCCACGCTGCGCGAGACGGTGACGGCGATGCCGTGCGACCGCGTGATGGCGCTGGGCGTTGTTTGGCGGCTGATGGCGCGCGGCGATCTTGTCTTCGATCCGCAACTCGCTGTCGGGTTCGACACCCGGTTGAGGGTGTCATGACCCAGCCGTCGTCCGCGCCCGATCTGTCCGGAATTGGCCTGGAAGAGTGGGAGAAAGCGCGGCGACGGCTCGAAGTTCTCAAGCCGCTTGCAGAAACCGAGCGCCGATCGCGCGGCATGGCACAGGCGGCTGCGGACGAACTGGGTATCAGCCTGACGCTCGTCTATCGACTGCTGGCGCGTTACGAGGCCGATCCACGGCTGACCAGCCTGTTGCCCGAGCGGCGCGGACGACGTGAGGGCCAACTTGTCCTCTCCGCCGAGGTCGAGGAGATCGTTGCAGCGGTCATCGATCAACTGTTCCTGACGCGCCAGAAACAGCGCATCAGCGATGTCGTCCTGGAAGTGCGCAAGCGCTGCCGGATGCTCGGTTTTACGCCACCGAGCCGTAAGGCGATCGATCTGAGACTGCGCATGCGACCGGCTGCGGACGTGCATCGCAAACGCCATGGCCGCAAGGCCGCGCGGGATCGTTACGCGCCGGCGGTCGGTTCGCTCGAGGCACCATGGCCGCTGTCGCTGGTGCAGATCGATCACACGCTGGTCGACGTAATCGTTGTCGACAGCCGCACGCGCGAGCCGATCCAGCGGCCGTGGCTGACGCTGGCGATCGATGTGCATTCCCGCTGCGTCGCGGGCTTCCATCTCTCGCTCGACCCGCCCTCGGCGGTCAGCGTCGCCTTGTGCATCACCCATGCCGCCTTGCCGAAGGATGCATGGATGCGGGTGCGCGACGTCGAGGGCGACTGGCCGGTCAGCGGTATTCCCGAGCGTCTGCACCTCGACAATGCCAAGGAGTTCCGTTCGATCGCGCTGAAGCAGGGATGCCATGAACATGGCATCGACATCGACTACCGGCCGGTGCGCACCCCGCACTATGGCGGCCATATCGAGCGGCTGATCGGCACGATGATGGGCAAGGTCCATCTTCTGCCAGGCACGACCTTCTCCGACGTGCGGGTGAAGGGTGATCTCGATCCGTCGAAGAGCGCGGCGATGACGCTCGACGAAGTGGAGCGATGGCTCGCTCATGCCATCACCGGCGTCTATCATTGCGACCTGCATCGCGGCATTGGCGCGACGCCGCTCGTGGCCTGGCAGCGTGGGTTGGAAGGGAACGAGGAACGGCCTGGGCGCGGCAACACGCGACAGGTCTTCGATGCCCGCAAGTTCCTGATCGACTTTCTGCCGATGGAACGGCGGCTGATACGTCGCCAGGGCGTATTCCTGCATTCGATCGCCTATTGGTCGGACGTGCTGCGCACGCTGATCGGCGAGCGGGAGAAGATGGTCGTGCGCTACGATCCGCGCGATCTCAGCCGGATTTACCTCTGGGCACCCGACGGGCGCTATTACGACCTGAACTACGCCGATCTCAGGCGACCGCCGGTCAGCCTGTGGGAGCATCGTCTTGCCCTGAAACGTCTGCGTGAGGACGGCCGCGCCCAGGTGGACGAGGACGCTATCTTCGCGGCGATCGACCGGATGCGCAGTATTGCCGAACGGGCGGTCATTGAAACCAAAACCATACGGCGGCAGCGTGAGCGCCGGCTGCAAGCCGCCAAGGCCAACGCTGTGAAACCAGCGGTGGCAAAACCTGACAGACCCGATCCCCGGGCGTTCGAACCGCTGCCCGAGAACGAGCGGCTGTTCACCAACGTGGAGGAATGGCTGTGACGGAGAAGACCTATTCCCATCTGCTGCCCGCGATGCAGGCGCTGGCCGATGCGCCTGACGAGGCGCGCATACGGCGTATCCGGACGGATCGTTGGCTCGGTTACGCACGGGCGGAAGCCGCCTTGTCGGCACTTGAGGATCTGCTGTCCTTCCCGAAGCGGACGCGAATGCCGAACCTGCTGCTGGTCGGGCCGAGCAACAACGGCAAGACGATGATCGTCGAGAAGTTCCGGCGCAGCCACCTGCCGGGATCGGAGGAAAGCGCCCGCGACGGCGCAATCCGGGTGCCGGTGCTGAAAGTGCAGATGCCGCCGGCTCCGGATGAGCGGCGCTTCTTCTCGGCGATCCTCGAAGCGCTCGGCGCGCCGGACCGGTTGAACGACAGGCTGTCGACCAAGCAGGATACGGCGGTGCGCATGCTGCGGGCGACAGGCGTACGGATGCTCGTCATCGATGAGGTCCACAACATGCTGTGCGGGTCGCGCGACCAGCAGCGGCGGTTCCTGAACCTGTTGCGCTGGCTCGGCAACGAGCTGCAAATCCCGCTGGTCGCGGTCGGCACGGCCGAAGGATTGCGGGCGATCCAGAGTGACGACCAGCTTGCCAACCGCTTCACGCCGTTCGGCCTGCCCCCTTGGGAAGGTGGGGCCGAGTTCACACGCCTGCTCAACACGCTCGAAGCTTCGATGCCGTTGAAGGAAGCCTCGAACCTGTCGGCACCACCGATGGCGCAGCGGTTACTCTCGATCTCCGAGGGCATCCTTGGTGAAGTCGTGTCTATCGTGACGCGCGCGGCGGTGGCCGCCGTCGTCACGGGCAAGGAATGCATCCTGCCCGACATGCTGGATGAGTTGGGGTTCATAGCGCCCTCCGAGCGTCGTCATGCCGTGGTCTGAGAAGGATTTGTTCGAGGTCGAGTTGTTCGACCCGCCCGCCGGGGAGCTGGCCATCGTGCAGCGACCGAAGCTGCCGGGCGTGACCGTGCCGCTGCGGGATGAAGCACTGGCATCGTGGCTGCTGCGTTATGCCGAGCCCTTCGGGGTCTCGCCCGAGGATCTGCTCCTGCGCCGTGCCGACATCGAACTGGCCGGTCGCGGCGACTGGTGGCGTAGGCCTCCTCCGGCGCTGCTGGAGCATCTGGCGCAAGCAACCGGCGTCGATGCGATGGTGCTGACCGAACTGACGTTGTGGCCGGGAGACGAAGAGACGGACGATCCACGCGACCGCTTCGCAGGGCTGCGCTTCCGGGCACAGGGGGCGACGAGCCGCCGTAAACGGCGCATTGCCGTATGTCCGCATTGCTTGATGGATGATCCGGTGCCCTATGTCCGCCGAGACTGGGCCACCGGATGGACCATGATCTGCCCCGACCATTCCGAAGTGCTGGTCGGGGCTTGTCCGGAATGCGGACACAGGCTGAAGCTGCCAGCTTTGTCCTCGCAGGACTATTTTGCGCCCGACCGTTGCACGCACTGTGGCTTCCGTCTCACCGCAATGGCGGCGCGCGAGGCCCATCCGGCCGCCGTCGCCCTGCATCGGCAACTCCGCGCCGCGCATGACAGCGGCACCTTCGTCATGCCGGATAGAGAACGGCTTGCGTGGCCCGAAGCCATCGCATTGTTCGACGTGCTGCTGGGCGCGATCTGGATCGAGACCCGACCCGTTACGCGTCGTCGGCTGTTCGAACGGATCGAACGGGACTTCGGCCCCGGCACGCTCGGCCCGGAGCCAGCCGGTAGCTACGAAGGCTTGCTGATCCTTGCGTGGATACTGGACGGCTGGCCCGACCGGGTGAGAACGACCATCGCCATCGTGCAGGGACCGCGACCACGCCGGCAGCTTGATCGCTGGCAGCATCTCGATGGTGCGACCCGACAGGTGTTGCTCGATCTCCTGCTGGCGATCTGGCCGGACCAGAAGCATCCCGATGACCGGGCATGGTGGCGCGACTGGATCGAGAACCTGCCCGAGAGCGGAGATGAATTGCGCGCCCGCGCTGCGATCGACCGCTTTCCGCATCGTCGGGCCCGCCTGATGGCGCTCGCCGATGTGCGTGACGGGATGCCCGTCGAACTGGCGGCCGAGGCTGCCGGAATCATTCCACGCACCCTCTACATCTGGCTGAAGCGGGGCGCGAAAGCCGGTCTTGAGTCCGCGCTCGATCGTCAGCGCGGTGCCCTCAACCAGGCTCAGGCCGTCGAGATCGCACAATGGATCGCCGAGGCACCGACCAACCAGCCGCACTGGCGCTCGAACCGCGTCAGGAACGAGATCTTCCGTCGCTTCGGGCTGGAAGTCAGCCTGGAGGTCGCGTCCCGCTTGCTGCGCAAGCATGGTCCCTGGGTCCGGCGTCGCGTCAGCGCCCCTCGTCGATGGAGCCGCGACGATGCGCGATTCCACGATTAAAGGGAAATCTCGCCCAGCGATGAGGGCAAAGTTCCGTTCAACGATTAAAGGGACACCAGTCCACGATTTAAGGAGCCGTTTAATCATTTATCGGCCCCCGTCCACGTTTTTGGGGAAACCGACAGAGGAACGCGACGATCATGACGGTCTCCCGGCGATCGGGGACTCGTCCACAGCGGTCGAAAAGCGGGCTTCCGTTAGAAAGATTCCGTAGGAATCTAGGTTAGATAAGTTACGGGGCTCGCAAGCTGCTGATTCAGCGCGATGAATCGACGATTCCGGTCCCCGATAGCACGAGAGTCCGGTCCCCGATGGCACGATAGTGCCGGTCCCTGATAGCACGAGATGATTCACAGCTTATCCCCAGGGCGAGTTGTCGAGCGGCGGCGTCGGCGCGGAACGCCGAGCGCGTCGGGATCGGTTGGTACGAAGGACAGGATTTCGGGACCGCCGACGCATTGCTCGATGGTCAGGCGGTAGCCGGGCAGCGGCTGGCGGCGCACGATGTCGCGCAGGTCGTAGGCGAAATGCTTCAGCGGCGAGAGGCTGCCGGACTTTGCGTGGAGATGCGGAAAGTCGAAGCTCCAGCCGAACTCCTGCTTGCCGCCGTGCTTGCGCACGAGGCGGTACAGCCAGCGCTCCAGTCCGCCCGTGAGCCCGAAGTAGTTGCGATCGATGGTGAGGACCAAGGCATCGTCGAGGACCGCGCCGTAGAACCAGTCGGGGACGATCAGTTCGAGCCCGAGTGGCCGGCCGCGGTGATCGGCACGCTCCTTCCACTCGTTGATCCAGGAGAAGCGGTGCATCCGCCGCTCGGTCGGCTGGCGGATTGATGTCGCGATCGTGGTGGATTGAAGTCGGTCGAGCGCGGCCTTCAGCCGGTCGTAGTCGCGCAGCGACACGCCGCGTCCGATGAAGTTCAGGATCTCATAGGGCGTGGTCGCCATCAGCCGTGACGGGCGCAGGCCGACGTCACGGGCTTCGACAATTTGCGAGGCCGCCCAGATCAGAACATCCGCGTCCCAGATCGTCGCCATGCCGTGTTCGGGCACGGCTTCGACACGGATTTTCACCGAGCCTGCCTTGAAATCGATCGGCGCCAGGCGCTTCGACTTGGCAAGCGAGAAGAACGGATAGGCCATGAGGTCCTGCGCATCGCGCGGCGCGAGATCGCCGGGCAGTGCCCGGAACAGATCGAGCTGCGCACGCTCGTCGTGTGTGTGACGTGACGACATGGCAGGTCGTCTCAGCGCGGCTGGCGGCCGGCGAAGCGGCGATCCGAGGGCTCCTGCCTCTTGGCGGGGAGCACGGTGCCGCGCGGATCGGAAGTCGAGCTGACGAGGCCGCGATCGGCCCAGGTCTGGAGATCGTCGATGGCGTAGACGACTCGGCCGCCGAGCTTCCGGTAGGCCGGGCCGGTGCCGTAGGTGCGGTGCTTCTCAAGCGTGCGCTCGGACAGTCCGAGGAAGCGAGCGGCTTCCTGCGTGCGCAGGTAGCGTGGCGGGATGCCGGCGGTAGTTTCGGCCATTGTCGAGCCTCCGTGGTCTCATCGGGGGCCGCTGCCGTCAGGCGGCGGTTCGAGAGCACGGTGGCGTGAAGGCGGTGGGTCGGACGATGTCGAAGATAGGAATCTAATTTCGACACGCCTCAGGCGATCGATGGCGAGCTATGAACGGCGGGGTCGGCGCAGGAGGGAGCGGTAGCCGCCGCCGACAAGTTTTAAGCCGTCGCGCGCTAGGCGGATGGTGATTTCGCGGAGCGCGTCACCGGCCCAGGAGGCGGAGTCGATTTTATGGCCAGGGAACAGAGCCTCCCCGATCGATCGATACGTTGCTCCGGCACGACGTCCGTCGACCGCGCGCAGCATCTGTCGCGCGCGCTCGCGGCGCTGCGGCGTCATTCGGGGGTCGTTCGGGACGCGCTTGCCCTTGATGGCGCTCCAGAACCGGGTCAGCGCGCGCTGTCGATCCGGTGTGAGGTCATCGAACATGACGAACGCCGCAAGCGGGTTCTCGTCGTCGGGGTCGAAGAGCGTAACATCATACTGCTCGCCGAGAATGTCGAGCCTCAGAAGCGCAGCGTCGTGTTGGAATATGGCGCGGAGCCGGAGCTCCTCGGCTGTGATGGAGAAGCCTTCAGGACGCGGACCTGCGGCGAATAATATTGCTGCGGGATCGATTTGAGGGGTCCAGAAAATCGGCTGGGTGTGAGCTGCGATGAGCGGGTCTGCGCCGAAATCGCAACCCCCATAGGTTCGCAAATTCTTCCGCCGTTTCGAGTGAAAGCCGGCCGCTGAACACAAGATCCTGATAGGCTTTCCGGTAGTCAGGATTTCGGCGCAGGAATTCCCAAGCAAGGTCACCCGGATTTAGATTGTCGATATAGTCATAGGCGGTCTCCGACCGCCAACTTTCATCTTCGGACATCCTCCAACGCCTCCGCGCAATTGTGACGCAACGCGAGTCAAGCAGCGGTCACATTCCCAAGTTGGGTATTGCGTGGGAAGAACGAAGTCGGACCAAGGTGATGCAGGTTCTGCATCACCTCAGTGCAGACGAGGACCAAGAAGCTCGCAAAAGCCGTTCTCGGTCATCCATTTCGCGCGAGCGAGGTGGGCGGCGTACACTTGGAAGGCACGTTGGGGTTCGGCGGTAGCGTTGAGACCGAACACGACTTCGACCACCTCATGCCAATCGGCGCCGTCAGCGTCCGCATCAAGCAAACGCAGGTACAGCTTTAGATGCGCCTGGTCATAGGCGGTGAGCGCTGCCCCGCTTGGCGGTTGGTCCAGGAAGTCGTGTTTGGTCACATTGATCCCCGTTCATAGATGTATCCATTTTGAAGGGGATTGTTAACGATGATTTGGCTGTCCCGTCGTCGCGGGGGGCAGATGAAGGAAGACTGAGCGATGCCGCTGCGCCCCGTGAAGTCAGGCTTCATTCTTCCCATTGACCAGCATCACCCCCACGCTTTGGCCGGAGTTGAGCAGGACGATGCCGCTGGCCTCGAAGGCGCGCCGGACCTGATCGCGAGTCGATTCATACACCTCAAGTCCGCTGTCGGATTCGAGACGCTTCAAAGCGGTCAGTGATACCCGGGCCTTGTCAGCGAGCGTCTCCTGTGTCCAACCCAGCAACGCGCGTGCGGCCCGCGATTGTCGGGCGGTGATCATGCATGATCACCTCCCACTTGGACCTACTCGCACGCTAGAACTACGGCTATAATAGTCGTTCTCGCGGCCTAAGGCCAGCGGTTCCGGCTTGTTGGTGCCGGGTTTTGATCGCACTGCCGCGAACTGATTCGGTTCGCGCAGGCGATTGGCCCCGCCCGGATTGTCCGGGCGGGGCGTCGCGCTGGCCTTACTCGCCGTTGCGGCGGCCGTTGGGGCGGGACCAGATGAGGCTGAAGCCTTCGCCTTCCTCGTCGTCGAAGAGGTTGGCGTAAATCGGGGCGTTGAAGCTGGGATCGTCGAGCTTCAGGCCCAGGTAGGCGCGGCCCTCGTTGGAGGTCTTGGACCAGGCGGCGCCGATCTCGGCGCGGCCGACGAACACGCGGTGGCTGGGGGCGTTCTCGCCAGTGGCGCGGGCCTCGGGGACGATGCGGACGTTCTTGGTCTGGACGCTGAGGGTGACGATTTCGCCGGTGAACTCGTTGTTGCCGGTCTTCTTGAAGGTGCCGATGGTCGCCATGATAGTTCTCCTTGAACTCTGTTCCGAGCCCGCACCATTGCGGCCTCGATGGCGATCGACGGGCCGGAGGCGATTGACGGCGCACCCCGCAGGGGCCTGACAGCAAAGGAGGGGCTTTCTTGGCGCGCGAGGAATGTCGGCGCAGCCGGCAGGGGAAGAAAGTTTCGACGCCGCTGTTGCGGCATAGGCGATCGAGGCGCAGCCGACCTTCGGCCAGATCAGCCCATTGAAGAGGCCGTTTTGGAGCGCTCGAACTGACAGAGATGCATCACAGGAGAACGTGGCGACCACCCCAGACCGATATGACCGCCACAACGCTCGACACAGCGGTTCAACATGATCTGCCTGACGCTATGTGCCGCCGTCTCCTACCCGCCGCCCGCGAGATCGCCCTCTCGGCACTTGCATCGTCGAGAGCGCCGTCAAAACATTGCCTCCAGCACCGTCACCGAGGGCATGGCGCGTCAGTTGGGCTAGCCGTCGATCCGATCAACGCGATTGCCAACGACCCTGACGAGGGGAGCGCGACAGATAAGACATCAACCCGCTGTCCTGCCGCCGCCCGCAGAGATGTCAGGCGCGCGCGACGTTCTGCCCGGTTGGCCCGGGCGCGGCCATTGCTGTCACCCGGACCAGCGCCGTGACGCCAACGGCGATCGCGCCGATGACGGAGAAGATAATCTGCCAGGTGTCGGAGGGCATGGTGTGTTTCACGATGCCATGCGTCGCGTGGTAGCCGGCGAGCGCAGCGGGCGCGACGAAGGCGAGTGCGATCGCGAGCCGTATCCAGATTGGCCGGACGAAGGCGAGCAGGAATTGCCCGAGGCCGAGCGTCAGCGCGGCGGCGGCGAGGCCGACGAGGATCGCCCCGAGCCAGCCGGCACCGGTTTGGAAGGCCCATGTCCCGGCGCTGACTCCCGCAAAGAACGGCAGCGCGAAGACAGCCAGTGTGAACAGCAGCCAGCAGAGAACGCCGATCGCCGCGATGCTGGAGAGGATGCCAAGAAAGATCATGGTGGTGTTCTCCGCGAGAAAAAGGTCTGACGGTTGCGCCTCCACCACCACCACGGCGCTTTCATAGTATAGCCGAAGAGAAGGCAGGACGGGAGCGGAAATCCCGAGGGATTTCCGCTTGCGGGCGTGACACCTCGCCCGCGGTCAGCGGGCGAAGGGATCGACCTCGTGAACGATGGTGGCGGCTTCGCCGTCATATTCGCCGGCCGGCATGACGCCCATGGTGCCGTCGCCGGCCTGGAAGATGACGATTGAGACCATGAGGGTGGTGGCGAGGCTGAAGGCGTAGGCGTGAGCTTGATTGAGGGACATGTGACCGGCTCCTGTCTTGGAGGCGGGAGACCATCTCCCGCGCGACAGGCGCCCGATGTGTCCGGCCGATGGCCGCAATCACCGCGCAGGCAAAGCCGGAGCGGCGGCACGCTTTGCGTAGTCCGACCCTTTACGGGTTGATGGCGTCAGGCCAGCGGCTGGACCAAGGATTAGCGCATTGGAAGCGGGAGATGGTTTTCCGCCATGACCGGGGCCATGATGGAAACGCCCACTCAGTGCTTTCGCGCCAAAGCATCGCCGCGATGCTGTCGGTCGTGATGCTGCCGACATGGCCGGGTATGGTCATGCGAAGCGCAACAGCCGAAGAGGATGCCCATGCCGAAGCTGCCTAAGAAGAGCGATTTCCCGGTGAGCCAGGTGCGGCGCTATCTGGAGCCCGGCCCGATCGTGCTGGTGTCGTCGAAGTGGCAGGGCGCGACGAACATCATGACGCTCGGCTGGCACACGATCCTGGAGTTTTCGCCGTCTCTGGTCGGCCTAATGATCTCCGGCGGCAATCACAGCCACCGGATGATCCGCGAGAGCCGGGAGTGCGTGATCAACCTACCGACGACATCGCTGACCGATACCGTGGTCGGGATCGGCAACACGTCGGGGGGCGAAATCGACAAGTTCGCTAAATTCAATCTCACGGCGGAAGACGCGAGCAAGGTCGATGCGCCGTTGATCGGCGAATGCCATGCCAGCTTCGAATGCCGCCTTCACAACGACGCACTGGTCGAGAAGTATAATTTCTTCATCTTCGAGGTGGTGAAGGCGCATGTGGCCGCATCGCCAAAGCATCCCGAGACGCTGCACTACACCGGCGATGGCGTGTTCGTGGTGTCCGGCAAGATCATCAGCCGCAGATCGCTGTTCCGACCCGAGATGCTGTGAGAGGCGGCGCTTACGCGCCACCTCTCTTCGGGCGGAAATCGAACAGCGGGATGCCGAGCTTCCTTGCCTTGTCGGCGAGGTTGTCCTGGATGCCGGTGCCGGGGAAGACGATGACCCCGATCGGCAGGACGTCGAGCATCTGATCGTTGCGCTTGAATGGCGCGGCCTTGGCGTGTTTCGTCCAGTCGGGAGCGAAACCGACCTGCGGCACCGTGCGGGCGTCGGCCCATTTCGCCGCGATCTTCTCGGCGCCCTTCGGCGACTTGCCGTGCAGCAGCACCATGTCGGGATGTTTTGCGTGGACCTGATCGAGCTTGGTCCAGATCAGGTGGTGATCGTTGAAGTCGAGCCCGCCGGTAAAGGCGATCTTCGGACCGGCGGGCAGCAGCACCTGATTGTCGGCGCGCTTCTTGGCGGCGAGGAAGTCCCGGCTGTCGATCATCGCCGAGGTGAGGTTGCGATGGTTGACCATCGATCCGCTGCGCGGACGCCAGTTCGATCCGGTGTGGCGCTCATAGTGTTCGGCGGCCTGGTCGCGCATCAGCTCGAAGGCGTTGCGGCGCTCGATCATGGTCTGCCCTTCAGCGGTCAGGCGCTCCAGCTCGACAGCTTTCACTTCGCTGCCGTCCTGTTCGCGCTGGCCGCGACGCTGCGCCTGCTCGTTGTCGTCCAGCTCGCGCTCGATCCGGTCGGTGGCCCGGTGGAAGACGTTAACGGTCGACCAGAGGAGATCGTCGAGGTCGGGCTCGAGGCGGGTGTCTTCCAGGGTGACGATCAGGGCGTCGAAGATATCGGCGATGGCGCCGGCGACATGGTCGCCCTCCGGAAGCGGCCGGGGATCGGGTTCATCCGTGAAGGGACGGTAGCCGTAAAGCTGGAGTTCGCTGAGGACATGGTCGGTGGGGGAAGAGGCGTGGTGCGGTTCGTAGTCGTCGTGCTCGCTCATGGGATGCTCCGTCGGTCGACCGCGACCCTCGCGGCCTTCATGGCGACGAAAGCCGGCGGGCGGGCCGGACCTGCATCCGCAGCGAAGCGGAGGGCCGGAGCACAGCGGAGGATGGCGAAGGCGCGCTATTTTGTTTCGCGATGGAAAGCGGCTCTCGGCCGCGCCGGAAAATAGTCCGCCGCAGACATTGCTGGTCCGGCCCGTTTGCTGGCCGATCGCCCTCTCGAAGGCCGGGGCGCGGTTCTCTCCGACCTGGGGATCATCCGAGCGATGCCGACGACGGCGCTCCCGCCGCCAGCCTTCTCCTTGCGGCCTATGCCGCCAGCGCCATGAAGCGTGCGACGTCCTGGGGCGCGATCTGCACCCGGGCCGTTGCCCGGAGGCTGTCCAGTCCCGCCAGCCGGAGATCCTCGTTGAAGTCGCCCAGTCTTGGCGACACCACCACCGCCTCGATCCCGGCGGCGTTCGCCCGTTCGATCAACGTCGTCATCGCACCGTCGCCGGCCGGATCGTTGTCGCGGGCGATGTAAAGCCGGCGCAAGCTGTCGGGGAACAGGATGGCCGAGAGATGTGCCGCCGAGAGCGCCGCCGCCATCGGCATGTTGGGCAAAGCCATTCTGAGCGACAACATCGTCTCGATGCCTTCGCCGGCCGCCATCACTTCGCCAGCCACGCCGAAGCGAACGGCATGCCCCAGGAGGTCGCCCATCGCCCGTCTCGGCGTGTCGATCGGGGCCTTGTCCGAGCCGTCGGGAGCGAGCCAGGTGCGGTGCGCGCCGGTCTGATGTCCGGCGAGATCGGTGACCGATGCGATCATCGCCGGCCAGGTCTCGCTCGGAGAGTGCTCGTCAGGTCGGTAATAGCAGCGAGGGTGGAAGCGCAGGCTTCCGGTTCCGTGCAAATCCGTAATGCCGCGTGTCCGCAGATACGTCTTTACGAGCGTGCCCGAAATCGGCTGCGCCATGGCGAAGAGCCGGCGTGACGCTTCCGGTGATCCGATTGGCGCCGGTGATTTACGCTCGCCACTATGCGGACGGTCCGGTTCGGGATGCGTCATCGACAAAAAGGTTCGAGCCTCATCGGCGACGTCCTTGAAGTCGACCAGGCCGCACCTCTCGCGGATGAGGTCGAGGAGATCGCCATGCTCGCCGGTGGCGGCGTCGGTCCATTTTCCGGCGGCGCCCTTGCCGACCTCGCCGCTCTTCAGCCGCACGAACATCGAGCGGCCCGGCGTGTTGCGGACATCGCCGACCAGCCAATAGCGGCCTTCGCGATGCCCGGCCGAGAGATAATGACGGCACACCGCCTCGGCCTGTCGGCCGAGACGGATCGCCAGTTCGGAGGCGTCCTGCCGTGCCATCACGCTGCCTCCCGTTCGCCGATGCGCTCGACCGGGTAGCGCTCCAGCACCTTGGCCAGGATAGGAGCGCCGGTCGCATCGGTCGGCACGAACATCCGCAGCTTCCACGAGATGATCTCGTGGAACAGGCCGTAGGCGCGCAGGCGATCGCGCATGGCGTCGGTGAAGCCCGACAGTTCGATGCGGTTGGCGCCCATGACCCGGACGCGGCGAAGCTGAAGACCCTCGGCAAGATCGAGGATGGTCTTGCCGTCCATCAGCGCCATGAAGGCGTCGTCGGGCGTCAGGGCCGACATGCCGGTCGCGAGCGCGCCAGCCACCCATGCCGGGGAGACGCGGCGGCCGACGATGCGCTCACCGTCATCGGTCTGGAGTCGATAAACCCGCGTCGACTCGTTCGGCAGCCGCTTCCAGATCGGCAGCAAGAGCCCACTGACGACATGGATGGTGCTATCGGCATACTCCGGCACCTCGGCCGCTTCGGCATTCCATGCCGCAGTGAAGGCGATCCGCTCCGCCTGCACCCAATGGGTCTCGCCCATCATCTTGATCGGGATGTTGTGCGCCTCCATCGGCCGGATCAGCCGGACCCGCCGTTCGATCTCGCCATCGTCCAGCATGATGCTGGTGGTCGGGATCTGCACTGCGGCACGGCCCGAGCGCTCGTTGATCAGCAGCCTCGCGCCCGGGTCATTGAGATGCTCGAACGCCTCGGCCAGCGTCACGGGACGGTTGCGCTGGCGCTGGGTGATGGTCAGCAGCCGAGCCTCCGCCCCGGTGCCAGGATGAACGTGGATGGTTCGGCGATCGGTGACGATGAAGCTCTCGGCCTGGAGTGTCTCCAGCCCGACGTCATAGCTGCCGGAGGCGATGGCGCCCTCGATTTTGGCGTTCAGCAGCCGCTCGAACGCCGTGAACAGTACGCCTTGGAGTTCGATGGTCAGGGCCAGCAGGCGGTTGAGGAAGGTCGTGATGGGCGGCAATTCATCTTTGATGCCGGTGGAATCCGTCAGTGACAGGCCGGTGGCGTCCTCGAACATCTGGAGTGAGCACCCATCGACCTTGCCGCGCACCAGCAACAGATAGAGCTGCCGCAGCGCGTCGCGAGCATAGTGGCTTTCGAGATTGTCCTCGGGCCGGAACAGCCCCTGGCCGCCGGTCTGGCGCTGGCCGCGCGTGATCGCGCCCAGCGTGTCGAGGCGGCGGGCGATCGTCGAGAGGAAGCGCTTCTCGGCCTTCACGTCCGTCGAGATCGGACGGAACAGCGGCGGCTGCGCCTGGTTGGTCCGATTGGTGCGACCCAGGCCCTGGATGGCGGCGTCGGCCTTCCAGCCCGGCTCCAGTAGATAGTGGACGCGCAGCCGCTGGTTCCGCGCCGACAGATCGGCGTGATAGCTGCGCCCGGTGCCGCCGGCGTCGGAGAAGATCAGAATGCGCTTCTGGTCGTCCATGAAGGCTTGCGTTTCGGCCAGATTGGCCGAGGCGGCGCGGTTCTCCACGGCGAGGCGGTCGATGCCGCCGGGGCTGGTCATTGAGTCGGCACCCGACTTGCGGACGATGCGCCGCGAACGTCCCGTCACCTCGGCCACGACATCCGTGCCGAAGCGCTGGACGATCTGATCGAGCGCGCCGGGGACTGGCGGCAGCGAAGCGAGCCTCTCGATCAAACGGTCACGTCGGGCAACGGCATCGCGGCTCTCGACCGGCTGGCCATCGCGAAACACCGGCCGCGACGAGAGATTGCCCGCGCTGTCGGTGAACGGCTCATAGAGCTGCACCGGGAAGGAATGGGCGAGATAATCCAGAACGTACTCGCGCGGGGTGATGTCCACCCGGACGTCATTCCATTCCTCGGTGGGGATCTCCGCGAGACGGCGCTCCATCAGGGCTTCGCCGGTCGACACGATCTGGATCACGGCGGCATGGCCGTCGAGCAGGTCCTGCTCGATCGAGCGGATCAGGGTCGGCGTCTTCATCGAGGTCAGCAGATGGCCGAAGAACCGCTGCTTGGCGCTCTCGAAGGCTGAGCGGGCCGCGGACTTGGCCTGCCGGTTCAACGTGCCGCCGTCACCAGTGATGTTGGCGGCCTGCATCGCCGCGTCGAGATTGTTATGGATGACAGCGAAGGCCCCGGCATAGGCGTCATAGATGCGGGTCTGCTCTGGTTTAAGCCGGTGTTCGAGCAACTCGTACTCGACGCCATCATAGGAGAGCGACCGGGCGGTATAGAGGCCGAGCGAGCGCAGATCGCGGGCCAAAACTTCCATCGCGGCCACGCCGCCATCCTCGATCGCTTCGACGAACTCGGCGCGGGTCGAGAACGGGAAATCCTCGCCACCCCAGAGACCGAGGCGCTGGGCGTAGGCGAGATTGTGGACGGTGGTCGCGCCGGTCGCCGAGACATAGACGACGCGCGCGTTCGGCAGGGCGTGCTGGAGCCGAAGGCCCGCACGGCCCTGCTGCGAGGCGGCGACGTCGCCGCGCTCCCCCTTGCCGCCTGCGGCGTTCTGCATGGCGTGGCTCTCGTCGAAGATGATCACTCCATCGAAATCGGAGCCCAACCATTCGACGATCTGCTTGACGCGGGAAAGCTTCTCACCGCGGTCGTCGGACCGTAGCGTGGCGTAGGTGGTGAATAGGACGGCTTCCGAGAGCGTGATGTCCTTGCCCTGCGGGAAGCGCGACAGCGGCGTGACCAGCAGGCGCTCCATGCCGAGCGCCGACCAGTCGCGCTGCGCGTCCTCCAGCAGCTTGTCGGATTTGGAGATCCACACCGCCTTGCGGCGACCCTGCATCCAGTTGTCTAGGATGATACCCGCTGACTGGCGCCCCTTGCCGGCGCCGGTGCCGTCGCCAAGCATGAAGCCCCTGCGGAAGCGCACGGCGTTCGGTGCATCGTCTGGCGCGGCCGAGACGACGTCAAAGGTCTCATCGAGCGTCCATGATCCCGCGAGGAAGTCGGAGTGCGCCTCACCGGCGTAGATGATGGTTTCGAGCTGGGCATCCGAGAGAAGCCCGTCGGTGACGATGTTGGCGGTCAGCCGGGGCCGGTAGCTCGGCTTGGGCGGCGCGACCGAGGCCATCGCCACAGATTGGACCAGTTTGGTGGGATGGGCCTGCGCACAGGGAATACGGATCGCCTGCAATCCGTATTCTTCATAAATCGCGTCGGTGATCCGGCCGTCTTCGGCGGGCGTCCAGTCCAGGGTCTCATAGGCAAGTTCGACGCCTTCGGGCTCGATAGACGCTGGCGTGGCGGGACGTATAGCAGCGGTACGCGAGAGGTATCCGCGAACGGTGCGGGGCGTCGCGGTAGACGCCGACGTTGTCACTGGCGGGAGGGTGGTAGTCGGACGCGGCGGAACCTGCGTCTCGATCCAGCCGAGCAGCGTTTCGATGTCGGGCGCGATGCCGGGCGAAGGGGGAAACGCCGCCCGATCGTCGGCCGGCAGCTTGTCGATGACCGTCAGCCGCGTGTCGATGGTCGTGCCGTGCTTGGCGTAGACCGAGCCGTCCACGGCCGCGGTGAAGACGACGCGGCCACGCTCCTGAAGCCGGACGAAGGCCGCTGCCCAAGCCGGGTGGTCGGGGCTGAAGTTGGCGCCGGTGATCGCCACCAGCCGCCCGCCATCGGCGAGCCGGGCCAGTGCTGAAGCGACATGGCGATAGGCGGCGTCGGCCACGCGGCCGGAGACGTTTGCCATGACGGAGAATGGCGGGTTCATCAGCACCACTGACGGGGTGGCGCCCGGCGCGAGATGATCGTCGATCTGGGCGGCGTCGAAGCGCGTGACGGCAACGGCCGGAAACAGCGCAGCTAGTAGGTCGGCGCGAGTCTCGGCCAGCTCGTTGATGAGGAGCGTTCCGCCGGATATCTCGGCCAGGATGGCGAGCAGGCCGGTGCCGGCCGACGGCTCCAGCACGATGTCGCCAGCAGCAATGGCGGCGGCCGCCACGGCGGCGAGGCCGAGCGGCGCCGGCGTCGAGAATTGCTGGAGCGCCTGCGATTCTTCCGAGCGCCGCGTATGCGTCGGCAGGAGGCCGGCGATCTTCGCAAGAGCGGAATGTCGAGCAGCCGGAGATGCGGCCTTGCGGAAAAGCGCCTTTCCGTATTTGCGCAGGAAGAGGATTGTCGCGACCTCGCATGCCTCATAGGCCGCCTTCCAGTCCCAGGCGCCGCTGGTGTCGGATGCGCCGAAGGTTGCTTCCATCGCTGCACGGAGGATCGCGGCGTCGATGCGCTGGCCGCGTTCGAGATGATCGACAAGCTGGTGCGCGACGGCGAGGATCGGGGGCGCACGGGTGACGGGCGCGGCCGGAAGGGCCACGGGAGACAGAATGTTCATGGGAGGAACCTCGGGAGAGCGGAAGGGACAAGCCCGGCAGCGCTCTCTCTCGACCGCCCGGACTCAACCCGTCCCGGCCGTCCTCTTCCTCTGATCCGCCGACATAAAAAAAGCGCCCGACCGTGAGGCCGGGCGCTGAGGGAGGGGGCAAGTTTCAGTCGATCGCCTGGAAGATCTCGGCGGATTCCGGATGGTCTGCGGCGTAGTCGTAGAGGCGGCCATATCCTTCCGACATCGCGTCGACCGGGTACTTGAAGGAGAGATGGGAGAAGGCGAACAGCGTCGCGATGATGCCGGCGGCGTCGGCCGTTACCTCGCCCTCATAGCCGTTGGTGTCGCAGACGATCTGAAAGCGGGGCTTCGAGGTCGGCGCGAGGTATAGCGGCCTGCCGTCGCGCTCATAGAAGTCCCAAAGGCCGCCACGATAGTCGAGCGGGCTCAGGCGCTCCATCAGGTGATAGACGATCATCTCCGCCACCAGGACATGCTGGCGACCGAAGAGCAGCGGCAGGAAGTCCATCCGGCGGGCCTCCGGTACGAGGGCGACGGCGCGCGCCGAGGAAGCGTCAGTGCTGTTTGTAGTGTCGGGCATGGGGATTTCTCCAAAGAGCGGGATCGGAAGACCCGGACGGCGCTCTCTCTCGACCGGACCGGCTCGAACCCGTCCCGGCCGCCCTCTCACTCTGGCGCGCGGCATGACCGGCTGATCGCGCGGCCTTCCGAGGTGGACCGCGCGGCGCTACACTCCTTCATCTTCATCCAGCACATGGCGAACCGCGCCCTCGGCGATCGGGGACGCATGTACGCCCGACCGAGCGAGGCCCCGGAGGGAGACGGTGATGAAGGGAAGTGTGATCGGCATGGTGGCCGCAGGATGCCTCGCTGTGGGCTTCGGGGCGGGATTCGCGCTCCGTCCGTTGATCGCGCCCTGCGGTGCATCGGCCGCCGCGATCGCGGGCGTGGCGCAGCCGACGGAAGAAGAGGCTATCGCAGCCGTCCGCCGCCATCGCCTCTTCACGGGGACGTCGCTGGCCAATGCGACGCTCAAGCTTGGCGATTGTTCGCCGGGCGGTGTCGGACCCGGCGTGACCTGTATGACGCAGCTCACGATGGACACGACCAGGGCAAACGCCACACCCCAGAACCGGCCGGTCGGTTTTGCTCGCGTCAACGGTCAGTGGGAAGTGGCTGTCTGGTAGAATTTAGGCAGCCATTTCGCCGCCCGTGTTGGGCGGAAGGTACGCGTCATAGGGATTTCCGTCCGCCAAGTGGCCGAACGGCGTGAACATATAGTCGTCACCGTCACGGCCGACCGCACAGATGACGTAGCGCGGCTCGCCGGTCGCGGCGTCCGTGCATTCCATCAGCGCCAGATCGCCGCTTTCCGCGGCGCGCAGCAGGGTCTGGAAGTTGGCGCGGGCGTGGTCCGGGATCATCGCACACCTCCTTCGGCCAACCAGCGGCCTGTGCTCATCCACTCGATCGTGCGGCCGGTGGATAGATCGAGCAGATGGGCGCCGCCGGAGAAGCCGTCGACGACAGGTTCCGAGGCGACGCCGGCCCACTGAAACCCCCAGGTGCCGGTGAGCGCGAAGGCCTCGGCGCAGCGCGTGACGAAGGTGATCAGCAACTGCGGATCGGCGGTGCCGGGGTCGCGAAGCCAGAGGCGCGTCGCGCCATGCTCGGGCGTCAGCGAGAGCAGGAATGGCTCGGCAGGCGGGTCCTCGCGAGCGTTCTCGGCCATCAGCGCGGTATAGATGTCGAAGGCCCGCGCGACATTGGCGACCGAGCCGACATCGAGCAGGCAGGAAAACCGGGTGAGATAGGCGGGCATATCGGGCTCCTGAAACGAAAAGAGCCCGGCGCTGGGCCGGGCTCGGATGGGTCGGGATCGTGGTTGGGAGGGGCTAGTAGCCGAATTGCCAGGATGGCCCGTCTTGGCCGTCGTCGGCGGCCGCAACGGCTTGAGCCAGGTACTCGGGATCGCCCTCGACCACGTCAGGGTCGCGGACAGGCGTCTCGTCGATGACGGTCACGCGGACAACGAGGTCGTCCTCGACCTCGACATGGACCGGCACGAGGTACTGGAAGACGACGCGCCGGACGGGCGCGGGGCTGGAATGCACCATGCGAAGAACTCCTTCGATTTGGGGGAAGGTGCGGAGCGGCCGAAGCCGCCCCGCGAGTCGCTCATTCGGCAGCAACGAGGTGACGCTCGTCGTCTTCGCCGTCGGCCAGCGGTTCCGATTCCTCGTCGGTGCTCAGGAAGTCGGGCAGTTCCGCCCCATCGTCTTCTCCGTCGCTCTCAGCGCCCGTTGCGGGATCGTCTGCAAGATCAGCGAGCCGAAGCGGTTCGGGCAGCCAGCCGGTGTCGGTCAACAGCCGCTCGGCCTCCTTGGCCATGTCGCCCTTCTTCAGATGGTCGATGAGCTGCGCCGACGCGTCGCCCTTGGCCTCACGCACCGCTTCGAGGATGCGCGGCTTGGTCACCCGGCTGAGATAATTATCGACGGTCGGGCGCCATCCCGCTTCCGCCATGTCGAGACCGACAGCGCGCGCGATCCGATCGGCCTGCTTCAGCCGGCGCTCCAGCCCATGCTGCGAGATGCCGGAGCCGCCGTAGCGGTCGACCTTTTCGGAAAGGGCGTTGACGCCGTAAGAGACGCAATGCGCCAGCAGGGCCGTCCGGCTGGCATCGTCGAGATCGACCAGCCAGTTCCACAAGGCATCCTCGTCCTGCGGAATGTCGGCCTCCCAGCCTTCTTGCCGTTCTGCAACCGATTTGGCGGACGTGCTGTCCTTCAGGTCGGCGGCCTGGACGGAGAAGAAGACGTGACGGACGGACACCTCCAGGCACCCTCCGGAAGACGAGGTGCGGTGGAAGGTGTCGAGCACCAGCTTGTGCAGCAGCGCCGTGATGGCGACGTGCGGGTTGCCGGCCAGCGCATCCCGCAGCGCGAGGGTGCGGTGGGCCGTCAGCTCGCTGACCAGGCGTTCGGGCAACGGCTTGACGACATCGTCCTCGTCATCCTCCGGTTCGGGCTTGCCGCCGATGGTGATGACCGCTCGCATAGGTTCCGAGGTCGTCGTCGTTCCTTCGGCTTCGCCGTCGCCATCGGTCCGGGGCTCGATCGGCGCCTCGTCTTCGGGACGGACATAGCCGCGCTCGACGGTCAGCCGGCCCGAGCTGTCGATGCTGACAAAGGCGCCAGCGCGCACGATCTCGGCCCGATCGTAGAGGGTAGGCCGGTTCTGGAAGGCGGCGATCGCCGTCTCGATCTCCTCGAGCCGTAGATCGACTGCCTCCGGCAGGTCCTCGCCATCTTCATGCTCGGCGTAGAGCCGGTCCAGCTCCTCGGTCAGGGCCTCGTAGGCGGCCTGTTCGTCGGCGGAGAGTTCGGGGCGTTCGCACGAGATCCTGCGCAGACCAGTGGTGTGGCCATAGGGGAAGTCCAGCGCGGCATCGATCCAGCGCCAGCCCTCGGCCGCGATTTCCTCGGCGGCGGCGCCGAGCTTCGCGGTGGCGAGGGTGTCGAGAAGAGCCGGGTCCTGCAGCCATCCGCCGTCGTCGGCCTGGAACAGGTCGCGCAGCGTTGCGCCGCCGGCTGCCTCATACGCCTCGACCCCGACGAACTGCGCACGGCGATCGGAAGCGCGCACCGCACCCTCGGTCAACATGCGGCGGATTTCGTAGGGCTGGCGGCTGTAGGATCGCTGGATCGTCTCCCACACCTCCATCTGCCGCGCATGGTCGTGCGACACGGTGAAGGCCATGAGTTGGTCGAGCGCTATGCCGTCCTCGGCATAGACGTCGAGCAGCGCCGGGGCGACCGAAGCGAGGCGCAGCCGCTGACGGACCACGGCCGGGGTGACGTAGAAGCGGGCGGCGATATCCTCCTCGCCCATGCCGCGTTCGATCAGGGCCTGGAAGGCTTTGAACTGATCGAGGGGATGCAGCGCCTCGCGGTGGACGTTCTCGGCGAGGCTGTCTTCCTCGGCGGGGATCGCGGAGCCAGCGTCGCGGACGTTGCAGGGGACCGGCGCGGTCTTGGCCAGTCGCTTGACCTTGACCAGTAGTTCGAGCGCCCGGAACCGGCGACCGCCGGCCGGGACCTCGAAGATGCCGGTTTCCACACCCTCGCCATCGAGCACAGGGCGGACGTTGAGGTTCTGAAGAAGGCCGCGGTGGCCGATATCCTCGGCCAGTTCCGGGATCGAGACGCCGGCCTTGGTCTTGCGGACGTTGGCCTGGCTCAGGATGAGCTTGTTGAAGGGGATGTCGCGACGCTCGCCAAGGGACGCGATCTTCTGAACGGCGGTTGCCATGTCGGGATACTCCACGACGGGCGGCCGAGAGACTCTCTCTCAACCTCCAACCCGTCACGAAGCGAAGCGCCGCCTCTTCCTCTAAAAGGGGGCAGCGCCACGGAACGGGATTTGGGACACGCGGAAGCGCAAAGCCGGAGACACGGAAATCCGCATCTCCGGCTTTGCGGATGTCAGGCGGCTCGATCGAGCAGCTTCTTGGCCTTGGCCTCCATGTCGAGGCGGGCGTCCTGATGCGGCTTGTCGCGCGCGACGGCGGTGATGCCCTGCACGAAATCGAAGATGCTTTCGGGCGGACGGCCTTCCTCTGCCAGGACCGTGTCGATAATCTTGCCGGTCTCGGCCTTGGAGAAACCGCGTCGGCGCAAGAAGTCGGTGCGGTCTTCGTCGGTGCGCGCCACGATCCGCTCGCGCGCCGCCTTGATACCGTTGACGAAAGGCAAGGGTGAGGAATTGGCGAAGTTCGCCAGCGCTGGCGCCGCCTCATGGGCGAAACGGTTGGCGGCATATTTGCTGTGGCGGATGGTGATCTCCTCGAAATCCTCCACGCCCCAGAGGTTTCGATTCTGGCAGACCGCGCGAAGATAGAAGCTCGCCATGCCCAGCGTCTTGGCGCCAACCTCGGAATTCCAGCAGTAGAAGCCCCGGAAATAGAGATCGGGCGATCCGTCCGGCAGTCGGCCGGCCTCGATCGGATTCAGGTCGTCGACCAGGAACAGGAAGACGTCGCGATCGGAGGCGTAGAGCGTCGTGGTATCCTTGGTGATGTCGACCCGCGGATTGTAGATGCCGGTCGACCAATCGAGCACGCCCGGAACCTTCCAGCGGGTGTCGCCCGTGCCGTTGCCGGCGATGCGTTGCACCGCCTCGACCAGTTCGTGGTCGAAGATGCGGCCGTAATCCGGGCCGGTGACGGCGCGAAGCTCCACCCGGCCGTTATCGGTTTCGAGCGTCTTGATCTGCTCCGCACGATTGGACGTCAGACCATATTGCAGGTTGATCGCGGCGAGCGGTGCGGGAAGCTGGCGCAGATAGGCTGCCGGCGCGCCGACCAGGCTGGCCAGTTGGCCGAAGCTCCAATGGGTCGGGGCGATGGGCGTGTCCGTGCCTGGCAGGATCAACGCCAGTCGTTCCGGGTCGCTGCGGTTCGCCTCGACATGGATAAGCGCGCTCTCCACCACGCGGGTCCGGCTGCGTTCGGCGCGGTCGCGAACGGAAACTGCCAGTTCGGACAGCGACAGATAGCGCTCGTCCGCGGGCCGGGAAAACCATTCCGACGAGACGCGGCCGATCCGCTCGCCGCGGCCGACATCCACTTTGTAGCCGCCGCTGGTGTCGCGACGCGCGTCGAGAACTGAAACCTGGGTCATGGGACCAATCTCCATGACGGGCGCCGGAGACCTCTTCTCCAGCCCTCAACCCGTCACGGCAAAGCCGGTCCGTCCTCTTCCTCTCAAAGGGGCGTTGCGGGGCCTCCCGCAGAAGGGGTCGACCGAGACGCAAGGCTCGGGCGCAGGGGAAGGCTTTCCCCTCCTGGCAGTCCCAAGGTTTCGGATGTTCTGCGCGAAGAAAGAGTGCGGACGAACGGGGGCTCAATCTGCTACGAGTAGCTTGAGCCATTCCGTGATGAAGGACGATTACTCTCGGCCCATCAGCTACTCTAAAGGCCGGGGAGGATTGTTATGGATTTCGAGGATCTCGTTACGGCGCTGTCGCCGCCGCCAAACCGCATCGGCAAATCCGACGGCGAACACGAACACCATCTCTACGAAGGCGCGGTCATGGTCGCCTATGCCATGCACCTGTTGCGGACGCAGGATACCCAACACGTCCGTGTTCACCCCGATGGAGAGCACGGCAAGCAATTCGACTTCGCAGCCTGGCTGCTTCGGCGCGACTTCATCAAGATCTCAAGCGTCGGCACCACCAGTTATGGCGGTACGTACCGGAACGCTGCGGGCCAGGAGATCACCGTCAATCCAAAATCGGGGCTGGGTGATGTGGTCGCAGAGGTCGGCAACCAGGTCATCTCCGCCGAATGCAAAGGCGGGATCATCAACACGAGGCATTCGGGCCAAGTTTCTCGGCTCTACAAGGGGTTGTGCGAGACGGTCGGCATGTTGATGGCGACACCGTCGCAGGGACGGCAGGTGGCCGTCGTCCCTTTCACGGAAGGCACCCTGCGTCTGGCCGAACGATTGGCGCCGCGTTGCGCCTTGGCTGGTATCGAGATCGCCTTGGTAGGGAGCCGCGGCGAAGTCAGGGATGTGCAGCCTGTGCCGGCTACTGGTTGAGATCGCAGGGCTAAGTCGCTGATCGACGCGACAGAACGAATTGAGGGCAACAGGGGCGAAAATTGCAAATCAACAATCAGTTGCCGCGCATCTTCCAGGCCAACCTTGCGCGACTGTTTGAGCGGGTGATCCAGCCCGCAATGGACGCGCTGCCGGTCCATTCGTCGCTCGAAGGCGGCGAGGCGGCGACGATGGACCAATTTCTCGATCGCGCTGCGGCCCAGGTCGACAACTACACCGCCAATGAGGCGGCGAAGGCGTTCACGCTGACCCTCGCTGCTATCTTCGAGCGTCAATTGAGTATTTGGGCACGAGCTGTCCATCTCGATGGCGCGACGGACATGCCCAAGTCGCGCGGTTTCCAAGATTTCCTGGCGCTCTGCGCCGAGCAAGCTGGGATAGACGTCGGGCAGGGCGAGTTGGGAGCCGATCTGACCGAGATGTTCATGGTCGCCAACGTCGTTCGTCATGGCGAAGGTTCGTCGTGCGAAAAGCTGAAGACGATCGCACCGGCGCTGTGGGACGATGCCGCCAACGACTATTACGATCTCTTGGCGGGGCCGCCGACTCCGAGCGAACACCTCAGAATCCGGACGGGCGACCTCGTGCGCTACATCCGGGCAACAACGCGTTTCTGGGGCTTGGCCGACCCTCTGCCGATGGCGGTGATCGACCCGCCATATAGGGTCGAGCCAAAGGGCGGGGAAATCACATGACGGACGCCGACGAGTTTGACGAAGAGCGGGACGATCAGCCCCGCTATCGCGATATCGCTGAGATCGGCATGGGTGACCTCTACGAAGCGCTTACGGGCTTGGCCGGCTTCGCCGAGAACCCTTACCTAGCCATGCAGGCGAGCCAGCTTTGCCTCGTCGATAATACGCTGAACGCCCTGGAGCAGGAGGTCATGCGCCATCAGTTCGATGACGAGCCTCCGCGTGGGAAGATCGCGTTGTTGGGCGCGCTCTCGCCCATGTGGATCTACGCGGCCTACGAGTTGCTGCGGACGTGGCGTCAGCGCTGCGAAGACGTCATCAAGCTCGCCGAGAATTCGGGGATCGATCTCAAGGCTGCCCACCTCGAACGAGACCTGGGATATCGTCACTACGATCGCGAGCTGCGCGCGCAGCAATTGCGTGATGCCCAGGAGCGGCCCGAACTTGTTGAGCAGATGCGCCGCGACTTGCGGCGGACGGAGATGGGCTTCACCACGCTCGAATTCATCCGGGTCGCGCTCGCCAAGCACGAGGTGAGCAAGAAGGGAAACAAGAAGCCCATCGCGTTCGCGCCGGGTCTTGCCCGTCCCAACCGCTGGTGCGGCTCGATGGAGTATGAGCTTAGCAATGGTGGCGCGATCATCAGCTACGTCACGCGTCGCGACATTGCCGAGACCATTCGGTTCATCCCCGAGGCGGAAAATCCAAGCGATGACGATCTGGCGGGCTTCCGAGCTTATATGAACCCGCCCGATGTCGAACCGCTGCCGGGGTAATGGGGCCATGAGCGACCAGGCACCACCAGAGCGACCAAAGACCAAAGCCTTCGACCTGCTCGCGTCGGTCGCCGATTTTGCGCGCGAACACGCTATCGCACTAAACGATCCGTCATTGGTTGAGCGCTTCATCGCCGACGCAACGCCAAAGCTGAAGGAGGCGTTGGCAGACCCGACGCTGATTCATGGCTCGCGAACCGAGCGCCTATTTGAGGCGACGGTCCTCAGCCTGGGCCGCTTTCGATTGCTGAAGACCGAGGATGTTGGTCGCGTCCATGCCGCCGACACCAGCCGCGCGCCGGATTTCCGGGTAGTGCTCGACGATGGCGAGCAGTGGCTGGTCGAGGTCAAGAACGTCCGAGGCAAGGAGCCCTTCAAGCAGAAGACGCAGATGTCCGCCGCGTATCTGGGCTCGCTCCAGGCATATGCCGACATGGTTGGCACGCCGTTGAAGCTGGCGATATTCTGGTCGCTCTGGAACATCTGGACGGTCATTTCGCCAGACCGCTTTCGCCGTCCGAACGGCGGCCTCCGCGTCACGATGATGGACGCGGTTGTCGCCAACGAGTTTGGAAAGCTCGGCGAGGTGATGATCATGACGAAGACGCCGCTGCGACTTGTGCTGGGGGCAGCCGCCAATATGCCGCGCTCGTTGAGTCCGGAGGGACTGGCCAACTTCATCATCGGCTCTGCGAAACTCTATAGCGGCGACGTCGAGCTGACTGATCCCAGGGATCGCAAGCTCGCGGAGGTCCTGTTCCTTTACGGCGAGTGGTCCACCGACGGCCCGCTCGCGGTCACCGACGGTGTCGAGTTCGCGGGTGTCGAGTTCGTCGCGACACCGCAAGAGCCCTCCGATCAGGGCTGGGATGGCATCGGCTCGGCCAGCCGTATTTTCAGCCGGTACTATGCCGCACAGACCGTCGATGGTGACCAGGTCATCCAGCTCCATGGCGAGGCGGCGCCAGACTGGTTCGCGCCGCTTTCCGATTGGGATTTCAAGAACAGTAAGCTGCCGCTCTTGTTGGGACGGGTTCAGGCGTCGGCTCCTGTCGATGGCGGTTTGGCGGAGCCGGTTGATTGATCAAGGCACTGGTTGGGTGGTTGCGAGCGCCTTTCGGGCGACGTGAACAGCAGAGTGGGGGAGAGGTTGTCTTGAGTCGGATACCGCACCTGGTCGATTTCGAGACGCCGTCTGACGAAGCGATCTGCCTCCATGAGGCGGGTCATGCCTGCGCTGCCCTGATGGTCGGCCTTATTCCCGAATTCATCGAGTTCGTCGACGGCGATGGTTCGCAGGGGCGCGCGCGCAATCGCATGCCCGTGGGCGATCCCCAGCAGCGACGCGTGGTGGCCTGCGCCGCCTATGCCGTCGAGTACAATCTATACATGGCACGGCGTCTGACGAACGCCGCGGGCGTCGTGATAGGCGAGAAGACCTTCATCCACCTGGCTATAGGCAATAATGCCGCGCTCGATAAGATCAAATTCTTTGACGAGGATCGCGAGGGGGCGGACAAGACCTGGCCGGCGGATGACGATCGGGCCTTCATGGCGGCTGGCCATCAGCTCTCCGGAAGACTTCCGATGGATCTTGTGGTCGCGCTGGCGGAAGCGATGCTGAATGAGCGTCGCTTGGAGCGCGCGAGACTCTTGGAGATCGCGGCTCCGTTCCTGAAGTAGCCGAGCGCGCGGCCGGCATCGCAAAAATCACCCGAAGTCCTGCGTTTTCGAGCAGCCAGCTCCTTATCGACTCCTTATCGACCTCCTAAGCCGCTCTCCTTGAAAAGTGTCAGAAAATGGTATATGTTTCTGACAGGAGAATGGCCATGCAACGCTTGACCGAACAGATTCTAACGCACGCGAAAGGGCTGCCAGAGGGCACGCCAGTCGCGGCTAAAAGCTTGCTCCACCTCGGCAACCGCGCCGCGGTGGACCAGGCACTGTCGCGCCTGAGCGAGAGGGGCCATCTGATCCGGGCGGGCCGCGGCGTCTATCTCCTCCCAATCACGAGCCGGTTCGGCACGCGAGCTCCCTCTGTGGAACAGGCTGTCGAGGCGCTTGCCAGCCAGCGCGGGGAGACCATCGTCCCGAGTGGCGCCGCTGCGGCCAATACCTTGGGCCTTACGACCCAAGTGCCGGTCCGGTCGGTCTATCTGACCTCCGGCCGCACCAGGAAGATGAACCTCGGCAAGCAGGTCGTCGAGCTTCGCCACGCGCCTCGTTGGCAGCTCGCCATGGCGCATCGGCCTGCTGGCGAGGCGGTGCGAGCCTTGGCTTGGCTTGGGCCGGAGAGGGCCGAGGCCGCCCTCCGGACCTTGAAACGGAAACTCCCGCCGGGCGCCTTCAGCGAGCTGGTTGCGGTAGCGCCGCAGCTTCCGACCTGGCTGGCGCGCAGCGTGGGCAAGGCCGCACATGGCTGATCCCTTTCTCCGCCTCTCGGTCGAAGATCGGCGCGAGGCGCTCGGCGTCGCGGCCGATCGATCTGGCCGGCCGGCGCACCTTCTGGAGAAGGACGTGTGGGTGGTCTGGGCGCTCGCCACCCTTTACGGCTCGGTGCTCGGCGAACATCTGGTGTTCAAGGGCGGCACGTCGCTGTCCAAAGCCTATCAGGTCATCCGGCGGTTTTCCGAGGACGTCGACCTGACCTACGACATTCGGGCGATTGCACCCGACCTGGTGGGCGAAAACGGTGAAGCGTTGCCGAAGACTCGTAGCGAGGAAAAACGCTGGTCCAGCGAGGTGCGCAAGCGCCTGCCCGAGTGGGTTGAAGGAAGCGTTCAGCCGATCATCGCAGAGGCGCTCGCTGCTGAAGCTTTGACGGCCACCATCCGCGTCGAAGGCGAGAAGTTGTTCATCGACTACGAGGCCGCGACGGTCGGCTCGGGCTATGTGGCGCCGAGCGTGATGCTCGAATTTGGAGCGCGTTCGACGGGCGAGCCCGCGAGCTTGCGCGACATCGCCTGCGACGCGTCTGGTCTGATCGAAGGCGTGACCTTTCCCACGGCTCGTCCGCGTGTGATGCATGCGGAGCGAACCTTCTGGGAGAAGGCGACGGCCATCCATGTCTTCTGCCTGCAGGAGCGGCTGCGCGGCGATCGCTTTGCTCGTCACTGGCACGATGTCGCGCGGTTGGACGAAGCTGGTTTTGCGGCGTCCGCCTTCGCTGATCGCGACCTGGCGAACGCAGTGGCGCGCCACAAGACCATGTTCTTCGCCGAGAAGGCGTCCGATCGGACACCCGTCGATTACGCCGCGGCCGTCAACGGCGGTCTGCGGCTTGTGCCCGTGGGCGATGGTCTAAAGGCGCTGGAAGAGGACTACGCCCGCATGGTCGACGACGGACTTCTTCTGGAAGACGCCGAGGCTTTCGAGGCTCTCATGACGAGCTGTGCCGACATAGCTGAGCGCGCCAATAGCGCCTGTAAATAACGAAAGAAAAATGGGGGGGGAAGTGTGGATATTGTACAGATAAAGATCAGAAACTTCGCCAACTCCTTGAAGATGGACGTGCAGTGGGGCAACGGTAGCGCATTGCTAGAGAACGCGAATTACCGAAAAACGATGACAGGGGGCGGCAATGCGGGCGTTTGAATTCGATCACCGCCTCGTCGATTCTTACGCCAGGTTCTCGCGGTCTTTCAGTACCATTCGATCTGATGACCTGAAGTCTGAGGTTGATCGCCAGTATGATGCCGGGCGTTTCTGGCCGGATGCTATGCTGTCTCTCAACCCGAAGTTTCTCGAGGGTCCAACCGTCGATGACCTGGTCAACTCGGGCGATCTTGATGAAGCGACGGGCAGAATATTCCGGTTCGGGTCAGAGCCCCTGCGGTTCCATCGCCATCAAGCCCAGTCCATCGCCAAGGCGCAGGCGGGTCAGAGTTACGTGGTTACGACGGGGACAGGCTCGGGCAAGTCGCTTTGCTTTTTCGTACCCGTAGTCGACGCGATCGTTCGCGCCCGCAAGGCCGGGAGGCCGCGCAGAACCAGTGCCATCTTCGTTTATCCGATGAATGCACTGGCCAACAGCCAGATCAACGAGATCGAGAAATTCATTGCGCAGTCTGGCCTGCCGACCGAGCTTAAGCCGGTTGTGCGTCGCTACACCGGCCAGGAAAGCCAGGAAGATCGGCAACGAATTGCAGACGCCCCGCCGGACATTCTGCTGACTAACTTCATGATGGCCGAACTTCTGCTGACGCGGCAGGACCAGCTCGATACCAAGGTTATAGAGAATGCGAACGGGCTGAATTTCATCGTTCTTGACGAACTGCACACCTATCGCGGCCGCCAGGGCGCCGATGTCGCGATCCTCGTTCGTCGTCTTCGCAACCGATGCACACCAGACAAGGCACCTATCTGCATCGGAACCTCTGCCACCATGGCAAGCGAAGGATCCGATATCAATCGCGCTGAGGCCGTGGCGAATGTTGCGTCGCGCCTTTTCGGGACCCCCATCGGGCCGGAATCCGTCATAGACGAGTCGCTTCGACGGGCGACGGATGATCGGCTGAAGCTCGACGATGTGCGGCGGAAGCTTGCGCCTGTCCTGACATCCGTACTTCCAGCGGAGCTGACAGATGAGGTTCTGAAAGAACACCCGCTGGCGGTTTGGACCGAACTGGCGATTGGCCTGGACGACGCACAGGAGCTCAAGCGCAAGAAGCCGATCCCTTTTGAAAAGGCAGTAGCGCTGCTTTCAAAAGATAGTGGCGTCGACGTCGAAACCTGCCGAAGCGGGCTCGAGGCATTCCTGACGCGCGTCAGCCTCCCGGAAACTGAGCGTGGCGGCTCGGGAACCGGCGCATTCCTGGCGTTCAAGCTCCATCGATTCATCTCGGGCGCTGGCGAGATTTTCACTACACTGACTGGCCAACCCAGGAATGTGTTGTTCGAAGGTCAACTCGAAGATCCAAGTGCCCCGGGCCATCGCCTCTATCCCACCCGCTTCTGTCGGGAATGCGGACATGAGGTCCACGTCATTACGAAGACGGAGGATGCCAAAGGCACCCTGTTTCTGCCCAGGGGCATCGATGATGCGCCGCTCGACGATCAAGAGGGTGAAACGGCGGGCTACCTGACCACTACGGGCGACGGCGATCCTGAGTACGTCTTTACAGGCGAGGTCGAAGCGTACCCCGAGGACTGGCGCGAGGAGCGCAACGGCGTCGAGCGACTCCGAGCGAACAGGAAACGCAGGATGCCCCAGATGATCACGGTGGCCCCAGATGGGCGCTGCGATTCGGCGGGTAAAAGCTTTTGGTTCATACCGGGCAAATTTGGTTTCTGCCCGTGCTGTCTCGACCAGCCGCATCCCAACATGCGCGAACGCACCAAGCTCACCGGGTTGTCGGGTGAGGGCCGCAGCTCGGCAACGACGCTCCTCGTTTCGACCGCCCTGGAATGGATGAACGGGAACAACAGCGGCGTTCCCAAAGAGAAACGCAAACTCCTAGGTTTCACGGACAACCGGCAGGACGCCGCCCTCCAGGCTGGCCACTTCAACGACTATTTGTTCGTCAGCCTATTGCGTGGTGCGATCCTGCGAGCGGTGCTGGACGCTGGCGACGATGGCCTAGCCGAGGACGAATTCGGTCTGCGGGTCGTGAAGGCGCTCGGATTTACGGCGGGCAATAAGGTCGCGCGGGTCCATTGGATGTTGGATCCTGAGGCGGGCGCTGTAGTTCGCGAGGACGCCCAGCGCTCTCTCGCGAAGGTTCTCGCCCATCGGCTCTGGACAGACCTGCGTCGGGGATGGCGTTACACCAACCCTAGCCTCTCCGTCCTCAAGCTTATCGACGTTGCGTTCGTTGGGCTCGATGACATCGCGGAAGATAGAGACCGCCTCACGGCTATCTTGCCGGATTTCGGGACGCTCGATACGCCCGTACGCAAGGCGATGCTGAAGCTGCTCCTCGGCGCCATGCTCGACGGCTTGGCGGTTGGGACGGAGGCGCTCGATCTGACCGTCCTCGACGCCGTCGCTCAAAAGTCCCGAAATCTCCTGCGCGTCCCCTGGGCCATCGACGCGAAGGAGACGCCGAGAAGCCGCACGACCCTATTTCTGCAAGCTCCGGGCAAGGACCGGGTTGGGTTACGGGAAGAACAGACGATCGTCCGCGCTGGGCATAATTCCCGTATCGGACGTCTCATCAATCGAAAAAGCGTCATTGGGACCAAGCTCAGCAAAACAGACTACCTGACAGTCATGACGGGCCTGATGGAACTTCTGGCTCGCGAGGGGTTGGTGTCGCGCGTCGACATCGAGGCCGACCTGCAAGGTTGGCGTCTGTCACCGTCAGCGGTTCGGATCGTTCCTGGGGAAGCCATCAGGACAGGGGCGGCGCAGGGCAACCGCTATTTTCACGATCTCTACAATGAGATTGCTGTCCATCTGAAGGCAGGCCATAGCAGCTATTGGGGACTCGAAGGCCGCGAACATACAGCCCAGGTTTCCCAAAAACAGCGCGAATGGCGCGAGTGGCGCTTCCGATTTGAGAAGGAAGACCGGGAGAACCTCACGAAGAATGCCCCCGATCTCAAAGCGGCAGGAGAGTCGGAGCAGTTTCTGCCCGCCTTATTCTGTTCGCCAACCATGGAGCTTGGTGTCGACATCTCTGCGCTTAATGCCGTCTATCTGAGAAACGTACCGCCTACGCCGGCGAATTATGCGCAACGCGCCGGACGTGCCGGCCGCTCCGGGCAGGCCGCCGTCATTGTGACCTATTGCGCGGCTCAATCACCCCACGACCAGTATTTCTTCGAACGGCGCAATGAGATGGTGGCTGGTGTCGTTCGTCCCCCGGCGCTCGACATCACCAATGAAGAGCTCGTGCGCTCGCATCTACATGCCGTCTGGCTTGCCGAAGCGAAGCTCGCCCTGTCCCCTGACATCCCTGACATTCTAGAATTAGCGCAGCCAGGCTCTCCGCTGAAGCAAGGGATCCACGACGTCATCGACCGGCCTGAGTTGGTGATGGCGGCGCATTTCCCTATGAAGCGTGTTCTCGATCAGATTCTCGGCTCGGTGGCTGGTCGCAAACCGGTCTGGATGAGTGAGCCAGATGACTTCGTCTCCGCGGTCGCCGAGCGTGCACCGCAGGAATTCGATCGCGCCTTCGGTCGCTGGCGGGAACTGTATAACTCAGCACGAACGCAGCTGATGGAGGCCAATGCCCGCTCCGAGATTACGGGTCTCTCGGGCGCAGACCGTCGTCGAATCAAGGCTGCGCAAATGCAGGCGAGCGACCAGATCACGATCCTGGAGCAGGGCAAGGCCACGAACGGCTCGGACTTTTACTCCTACCGCTATCTCGCGACCGAGGGCTTCCTGCCGGGGTACAATTTTCCTCGGCTGCCGCTCTATGCCTTCATCCCTGGAGATGGAAAAAGTGGCTCGTTCCTCCAGCGTGCCCGCTTCTTGGCAATCTCCGAGTTCGGGCCGCGCAGCCTGATCTATCACGAAGGCCGCGCTTACAGAGTCATGAAGGCGAAGCTGCCGCCGGAAGTCCGAACGGGTGACGGGTCGGAGCTCGCCACTCGAGATATCTTCATCTGCTCGAACTGCGGCGGCTGTCATGATGGCGAGGTCGAGCGCTGCCACGCCTGCAATGCCCCGATGGCGGGCGAGATGCCGGTGCAGAGGACGCTCCGGATCGACAATGTGGAAGCCGCGCCTACCGAGCGGATCACGGCAAATGACGAAGAGCGCGTGCGGCAGGGCTTCGAGATTCAGACCGTCTTCTCCTGGCCAAAGCGCAACGGCCGGGTCCAGATCACCGAGGCGGATTTTCGTTGTGAGGATACCTCGATCCTCAAGCTGCAATATGCCAACAGCGCCGAGATCAGTCGGATCAACAAAGGGCTGAAACGCCGGGCACAACAGACCAAGTTCGGTTTTTATATCGACCCACGTAGCGGCTACTGGTCGAAGTCCGAAGACGAAGATCCAGATGTCGATGTGCCACCAGATGTTGTGAGGCCGGTTCGGATCGTCCCCATTGTCCGCGACCACAAGAACGCGCTTCTCTTCCGTTTCAACGAACCCACGGCCTATGCGCCAAAGACCATCCCGACGGTCCAGCATGCCCTTATGAGGGGGATTGCCGTCGTCTTCCAACTGGAAGAGGGCGAGATCCTTGGCGAGCCACTGCCCGCCCGCGACAACCGCCGTGCTGTCCTGGCCTACGAAGCCGCAGAGGGTGGCGCAGGCGTGTTGAGCCGTCTAATCGAGGATCCGCAGGCCTTCGGCAAAGTCGCCCGAGAGGCGCTCATCCTTATGCACTTTGAGAAGGTCGATGAAGCGATCGCAGCCGGCGATGCCAAGCTGCTTGCCAGTCACGACGGGGAGGCCTGTGTTCGCGGGTGCTATCGTTGCCTGCTCTCCTACTTCAACCAGCCTGATCACGAGCTGATCGACCGAACGAGCGATGAAGCAAAGCAGATGCTGATCGATCTGGCGCGAGGCGAGGTGGTGCTCGCGGCCTCGCCGGGCCATTCGGCTGAGGGCGGTGGTGGATGGACAGGCGCCTTCAAGGAAACAGGGCTTCCGGCTCCCGACGCCTCCACTGTCAGCTTTTCCAATCAGGAGATGAGCTTCGTCTGGCGCAGTCATTTCGTCGCTGCTTGCCTCACACCTCTCACCAAGGCAACGCGCGAGGCGGCGGAAACCAAGGGCTGGACACTATTCGAGCTGCCGGAGACGGTCACAGCGGGCGTGCCCCACGCAATGATTTCGATGTTTGGGGCATGATCAGATGACCGTGAACTTTGCCCCCGGAGATCTGGTTCGCGCCCGCGGGCGTGAGTGGGTCGCGCAGCCGTCTCCTCAAGATGGCATTCTGGTCCTCCGCCCTCTCTCGGGCGGCGAGAACGACGCGGTTATCCTCGATCCGGCACTTGAGATCCTCCCGGTCGAGCCTGCGCGATTTGATCTGCCTGCTGACGCCGCCACAACGGTTCAAGCGAAGGCCGCCCTTCTCGCGGATGCAATGCGTCTAACGCTGCGCCGTGGTGCGGGTCCTTTTCGGTCCGCCGCGCAGCTCGCCTTCGAGCCTCGGACGTACCAGCTTGTCCCCTTGCTGATGGCTCTACGCCTGCCGGTGCCACGTCTGCTCATCGCGGACGATGTTGGTATCGGTAAGACGATCGAGGCTGGCCTGATCCTTCGTGAGCTGATGGATCGGGGCGAGGTGGACGCGTTCTCGGTGCTCTGCCCGCCGCATCTCGTCGAACAATGGGTGGGAGAACTGAAAGCACGATTCGGCATCGAAGCTGTCGCAGTCACGTCAGGTACGGCGAGCCGGCTGGAACGCACGCTGCCGCTCGCTCAGACCGTGTTCGATGCTTATCCCTTCACGGTCGTCAGCCTCGACTACATCAAGGCAGAGAAGCGCCGGGAGAACTTTGCACGCGCGTGCCCGGATTTCGTTATCGTCGATGAGGCGCATGCCTGCGTAGGCACGCATAAGGGTCGGCAACAGCGCTTTGAGCTTCTGTCGGGGTTGGCCCGAAATCCGGATCGGCGGATGATTCTTCTAACCGCGACTCCGCATTCTGGGGATGAAGAAGCGTTCGCGCGCCTTCTCTCTCTAGTCGAGCCATCATTCACATCTATGAACTTTGAGGACGCTCGCTACCGGGAGCGTCTGGCACGACACTTCGTACAGCGGCGCCGGATCGATCTCGTCTCAGGCGATTGGGACGAAGAGCGCGCCTTCCCGAAACATGAGACAACTGAATTTCCCTATCGCCTTTCTCCGGCCCACCTCGAATTCCAGGAAACCGCGCTCGACTACTGTCTTGGCATCGTTTCCCGAGCAGTATCCGGACAGCGGGAGCGACGGTTGGCCTTCTGGGGCACGTTGGCTCTGATGCGTTGTGTCGGCTCTTCGCCGGCTGCGGCCAAGAGCGCGCTGCGGAACCGTATGTCGAGCGAGAGCGATCGCCTCGAGCCGCAAATCTATGACGAGGACAGCGACGACGAGGACGCGGTCGACGTCGAACCGGGTACAGCCTTCGACGTTGATCCGGAGCTTCTCGCCCTGATAAAGCGCGCCGAGGAACTGGTCGGCAAACCCGACTCGAAGCTGATCGCTTTGGTCGATGCGCTGACGCCCCTCATCAAGAAGGGAGCCAATCCCGTCGTCTTCTGTCGCTATCTGGCGACGGCTGAACATGTCCGCGATGGCCTGCGCAAGGCCTTCCCAAAGGTGATCGTCGAAGCCGTAACGGGCGTTCTTACGCCCGACGAACGCCGAGACCGCGTGGCCGACATGGCGCCGGCGGATGAGGAAAAGCAGGTTCAGCGCATTCTCGTCGCCACCGACTGCCTGTCCGAAGGAATCAACCTGCAACAGCTCTTCGATACCGTCGTCCACTATGACCTGTCGTGGAATCCGACCCGACATCAGCAACGCGAGGGACGGGTCAATCGCTTCGGTCAACCGGCAGAGCTTGTCCGATCGGTCATGATGTTTTCGCCGGACAGTGCGATCGACGGCGCCGTGCTCGAAGTTATCCTTCGCAAAGCCGAAGAGATTCGTGAGGCTACGGGCGTGACCGTTCCGCTCCCTGATGAGCGCGGACCGGTGACGGATGCGCTAATGGCGTCGATGATGTTGCGCCGCGGGGTGCCCCGCCAGATGACGCTCGATCTGCGCCTCGACGACGGCAGCAAAGTCATGGAGGCGCGATGGCGCGATGCGGCTGAGAACGAACGGAAGTCGCGCGCGCGCTTCGCCCAAAACGCGATGAAGCCCCAGGAGGTCGCACCGGAATGGGAAAGAGCCCGCACGCTGTTAGGCTCCCCCGCGGATGCGCGGCTGTTCGTCGACGGAGCTATGGCGCGCTTCGGCGTGCCGCTGGAAACACGAAAAACCTTGCTCCTGGCCCATGTCGATGCCCTGGATGTCGGCCTTCGTGAACGTCTTGCCGGGCACAATCTGGTCGGAACCGTACGTCTGGCGACAACCGAACCCGCGCCCTCTGGCACGGCGCTGTTGACCCGGACCCATCCGCTGACGGCCACGCTCGCCGAAGCGCTTGTCGAGGCGTCGCTTGATCCAGAATCCCTGTCTGGCCTCGGCATCGGCCGCGTGGGCGCCTGGCCAACCGCCGCCGTACAGCAAATTACCCGCGTCGCTCTGCTGCGCGTCCGTTTCAAGCTGATCGTCCATGCTCGCAAGGAGCGGCTGCTGTTGGCAGAAGAAGCGGCACTCGTGGCGATCCAGGGCGATCGCATCGTGGCGGCTGGCGAGGCAGCGCGAGAGCTATTGAACGCACCTGCCACGGCTGACCTAGCGGCTGTCGCGCGCGACAGATTCGTCGCGAAGGCCCAGGAGGAACTGCCCGGCTTGCTTGTAGGGCCGATCGACCATTTCGTACGCTCGCGGGCGCAAGAACTCATGGCGGACCATGCGCGGCTTCGCACCGCCTCGGGTTCGGCATCGCGCGTCTCGGTAGAGGCCGTGCTGCCGCCGGACGTGATTGGCCTGTTCGCGCTGATGCCGGCGGAGGTTTGAGCCATGGCGCGCAAGCCCGTCACTGATATGTCGGCCTGGCCCTCGCTCATGCTCGAGGGTAACCTGATCGCACCTGCCATGGTCGCGAGCATCGACCGAAGGCAAGCGCTCGAGCAGACTGAAGCGGATTATCGTATCCGCAAGGGTCTGACGATCCGCGAGGAGATCTCGACCGCCTTCCGCGTCGGCCAATCCCATTTCGACGCTTTTGCGAAGCTGGCCCAGCCTTCTGTCGAAGGGACGCGTCGTTTCGTGCGCGGCTTCCTTGCGGAGACCTTCGGTTTCGACGATCTTGCCCCGGCCGAGGGCGTGATCTCGTTTCTCGCCGGCGGGCGTGTGCCCGTTGTCGTCGTGCCGCCTTCTGAGGAAAAGCTCGATAGGCGGAGCTCGACACTTTCGACCGATCGTTCGCGGTCCCCCGCTTTCGCGCTTCAAGACTACCTCAACGACGGCGAGCACGCGTTGTGGGGCTTGGTTACGAATGGGACCGTGATCCGCCTGCTGCGTGACAACGCCTCGTTGACCCGCCCGGCCTATATTGAAGCCGATTTGGCCCAGATCTTCACCAATGAGGACGCGGCGTCCTTCGCCGTCCTGTGGTCGCTGATCCACCGCACTCGTTTCGGCGCGGCCGACGCGCCCGTCACCGATTGCGCGCTGGAGCGCTGGCGTGAGGCCGGCACGCGCGAAGGCGAGGCAGCTCGCGACCGGCTCGCGGCGCAGGTCGAAATTGCGTTGAAGGCGCTCGGCTCCGGTTTCCTAGAGGTCAACCCGGACCTCGCCACCCGCCTGAAATCCGGCGAGATGAACCTGACCGAATGGTTCAATGAGCTTCTACGCCTCGTCTATCGCCTCATCTTCCTGATGGTGGCCGAGGACCGGAATCTGCTTCACCCTGATACGGCGAAGCCCGAGGTGCGCAAGCTCTACGCCGAAGGCTACAGCCTCAACGCGCTACGTGCGCAATGCGCTCGGGCGACCACGTGGGACAAGCACCACGACCGCTACGAGGGCATCAAGGTCGTCTTCCGAGGCCTCGCTCGCGGACAGGAATCGCTCGGGCTCCCGGCTCTTGGTGGACTATTCGGCTCCGAGGAATTGCCGCATCTCGAAAATGCCCGCTTGCGCAATCGTGCCTTCATGGAAGCGCTCTATCGCCTGTCCTGGCTCTCCGACAAAGCCGGCATGGTCCCTGTGAACTGGCGCGCGATGGAGACCGAGGAGTTGGGTTCCGTCTATGAGTCTCTGCTCGAACTGCAGCCGCAGCTCGGCAGTGATGGCAAGACGCTGATTTTCGCCTCGGAAGTCGCCGAGCAGAAGGGTAACCAGCGCAAGACTACCGGCTCTTATTATACGCCCGACAGTTTGGTGCAGCTCCTGCTGGACACCACGCTCAATCCGGTGCTGGACGATCGGGAAGCCCGGGCTGCCGATCCGGCCGAAGCGCTCCTGCAGCTCGCCGTCATAGACCCCGCATGCGGATCGGGGCATTTCCTGCTCGCAGCAGCCCGACGCATCGCCACCCGTGTCGCCCGCCACCGCGCCGGTGGTATTCCTTCGGCTGCTGATTTCCGTCATGCGTTACGGGAAGTTGCGTGTCGCTGCCTTTATGGCGTGGACCGCAACCCCATGGCGGTCGAGTTGACCAAGGTGGCGCTCTGGATCGAAGCGCTGGAGCCGGGTCGGCCGCTCGCTTTCTTCGATGCGCAGATTCGTTGTGGCGACAGCCTGATCGGAGTTTTCGACCGCGCGATGCTCCGCGAAGGATTGCCTGACGAGGCCTACAAGCCGTTGACCGGGGACAACAAGGAACTCTCCCGCCGCTATGCTCGCCTCAACAAAGAACAGCGGGATCGGGCAAAGGGACATCCGCAACTGTTCAGCAACTGGTCGCCACCCGAAATCCTGGCCGATCGGGATCATAAGCTGAAAGAGATGGCGCAAAACGATCTGGCGAGCGTCGAGGCGAAGGCGCGCGACTTCGAAGCCATACGGGCGTCGGACGATTGGCAGCGCTTGAAGACGGCAAGCGATCTGTACATCTCCGCCAATTTCTACATGGCGGCGTTCTTCACGCCTAAAGCGGTCAGTACCACGGGGGCGGATGTCATGCCGCTCACTGAACACGTGTGGCAAGCGGCGGGCGGTCAGGCACCCGCCGAACATCTGCGCCATGGCGCCAGCCTGACGTCCGAGAAAGTCAGTGCCTTCCACTGGTTCATCGAATTCCCTGAGATCATGGAGCGCGATGGCGGCTTCGACGTCGTCATCGGCAATCCGCCTTGGGAGCGCATTAAGCTGCAGGAGCAGGAGTTCTTCGCGACGCGCTCACCAGCGATTGCCAGTGCAGCCAACAAAGCGGAACGCCAGAAGCTGATCGACAACTTGGAAAAGGCCGATCCTGACAGCGCCGATGGCCGCCTGTGGCGCGATTTCGTTTTCGCTAAGCGCGCGGCGGAAGCGGCCAGCGAATTTGCGCGGTCATCGGGCCGCTATCCACTCACCGGCCGCGGCGATGTCAACACCTATGCCCTTTTCGCTGAGTTGTTCTCGCGGTTGGCTGGAGCGCGCGGACGGGCGGGAATCATCGTGCCCAGCGGTATCGCCACGGATATTACAACCGCGCCGTTCTTTGCATCGCTGGTGGATCAACGACGCCTAGTAAGCATGCATGATTTTCAGACAGGACTCGGCTTCTTCGACCGGATCGGGCACGCCCGGTTCAAGTTTGCTCTACTTACATTGGCCGCGACTGGAACGGGGCCAATGAGAGTGGCTTTCAGCTTCTTCTCTCGCACTATCGAGGAGTTCTCGGACGGCAGAAGACATTTTGATTTGTCACCGTTAGAGATCGCCGCCATCAATCCGAATACCAAAACCGCCCCCGTCTTTCGGACACGCTCAGACGCTGATCTGATTGCAAAAATATACTCGAACGCCCCAGTGCTGATCGAGGAGCGGGCTCAGGACGAAGGAGGCGACATCAACCCCTGGGGCATCTCATTCCAGACGATGTTCCACATGTCCGGCGATTCCAGTTTCTTCCGCACGCCGACCCAACTGGAAGCCGAGGGATGGCAGCGCGAGGGAACGAACTGGGTGCGACAGGTCGTAACAGGCGTTGAGCGCCGTGTACCCCTCTATCAAGCCAAGATGATCCACCACTTCGATCATCGCTGGGCGACGTATGGCGCGGATTCGAACGACGACGAGGAAGGTGCCCGCGATTGCACTCTTGCCGAAAAGCAGAACCCGGCCTTTGAGCCGTCACCGCGTTACTGGGTGCCCGAGGAAGAGGTCATTTTACGAGCCGCCCGCGTGCCATCGGCGCTGAAGAGCGCCGTCAGAATGACGCGGGGCGAAGGTGGAGAGGAGCGCCGCAAGGCGGATGCGGATAAGCAAGAAAACGCCCGCTCCGCCGCACTCAAAGCGCTTGTCACCTGGCTTGCCGGGGCTATCCCCGCCCTTGAGAACCGTCCGGCTCGAGAGGCTGACATCTTCCGGCTTCTCGGCCGTGCGCACGATTGGCGTGGGGCATTGAAAGCGTCGCCCGAACGCTTCCTTCTTGATCCAAAGATGCTCGTCAGCAGTGCGGAGATGCAGCGGGAAACGCCGCTGACGCCGGCTGATCTTACCTTGATGGCTGACGGACCGAAGGATGCACCGGCCCTTGCCGAACTCTTGATCGACGCCAAACAGCCACGCTGGCTCATAGGATGGCGGGATATCTGCCGTTCGACAGATGAGAGGACGGTAATTGCGAGCGTGTTTCCGAAGGTCGGGGTCGGACACACTATGCCGATCTTCTTTTTGAATGGAGACGCTGATCTGGCGGCGGCGCATTTGGCGATGTGGCTGTCGCTGCCATTTGATTTCATCGCCCGGCTCTCCGTAGGCGGAACGCATCTGACTTACAGCTATCTGAAACAGTTCGCAGCGCTGACTCCATCCACCTTTTCCGCCCATGACCTCGACTTCATTCGTCCAAGGGTTCTGGAATTGACTTTTACGAGCCACATGATGAAGCCATGGGCAGAGGACTTAGGGTATTCCGGCCCACCCTTCGCTTGGAATGAAGGGCGACGTGCCCAATTGCGCGCCGAGCTCGATGTCTTATTTGCCAGAAAATTCGGACTGACCGAGGAGGAGCAGCGATACGTCCTCGATCCCACTAAGGTCAAAGGCGCTGACTATCCGTCTGAAACCTTTCGTGTGCTGAAGGAAAAGGAGATCCGCCTGTTCGGTGAGTACCGCACCGAACGACTGGTATTAGAAGCGTGGAAACGGACGGAGGTAGACCGGTCGGCCGACACGCTTCCTGTCTCCATTGAACTGCCGCCACTTGATGGTCTGCCAGACGGTGCATGGACGTGGGGGGCAAGCGTCCAGGCCCGAGACCGTCTCCGCTACGCGGCGCAATACGCGCTCTGGCAGATGGATCAGGCGGACGACGGCTCACGCGCGCGTTTCGTCATTGCCAGTCTTGCAGAGCCAGCACTGCTTACGCCTCTGCTAACGACCAGCGACCGGAGTCAGTGGATAAGGCTCGCTGGCGCCGAGGCGCAGCCCGCACAAGGCGCAATACGGCTGAGCCCAGCTATCAATGCAGCATGGCGATCGATGTTCGAGACGCTGCTTACCTCGGGCCAATTGGAGGAACGTGCCGATGGAGCATGGGCACGGGGGCAGCATTTTAATTCGGCGGGGCTACAAGCCGTTTCCGCCGATGCTCAGCGCGCCGCCTTTGTAATTCGCGCAATTCGAAGCCTCGACGTCAGCAGCCTAACCGCGGCTGTTGCGCAGGAGGACAATGTGGTCTGGGCGAGGTTTGGGCATGGCGCAGCCTGACCTGTTTGCCCCAACGATGCACCCGCCGATGGCGCCGGAAGGCCGCGTCGGGCCTCGGCTTTGGTTTCGTCGGCTAGCCGTCTTCAAGGACCCACAGACCATCATCCGCGACGTGTCGTTGAAACCCGGCCTCAACATCATCTGGACGCCAGATATGTCGAGCAGCGGCAACCGCGCCTTGGCCCATGGCAGCGGCAAGACAACCTTCTGCCGTTTGCTTCGAGCTTGTCTGGGGGAGCCCGCCTATGCGACCGATCCCCAGCGATCTCGGATCATGGCAAGGCTGCCGAACGGCGTGATAGCGGCGGAAGTTCTAATCGATGGCGCATGCTGGGTAATTGTCCGCCCGTTAGGATTTCTGGGCGGGGAGTTCGCCATTCGAGCAGAGTCCATAGAGGAGGCTATCGCGCGCGGCCGTCTCGACGGGGATCAAACATTCATCGACCCTGTCTTGATCGACACCTTTTTCCCGACGATCGCAGGAGTCACGCCACCTGAGGTCAGCCATGACCAAGTCTGGGATGTCCTTCGTGCTTGGTTGACGCGCGATCAGGAGTGCCGTCTTGCCGACATTCTGGCGTGGCGGTCATCACAGACGCAAACCCGTTCACGCGCACAAGTGCTGGGCGAAACAGCTAAGCTGACGATGGTGCGCCTCGCTTTGCGCGCTCTCGACGCGGAAGAGCGCGCTGCGGCCGGCCGCGAGCGAGACCTCGTGGCTGCTGTCGAGGATGAACGGCGACGCCAAGCTTATCAGCAGCAGCGGTATGCCGATGGTCTGAAAGCCGTGAGGCTAGCATTGGGCGTGGGCGATGAAGTTGGTTTCGACGATACCATTGACCAGAAAGGCTTGGTCTCGTTGGCAGAGAGGGCATTGGCGGACGCCATGCGAACCGATCTGCCGAAGCCGCCTGACGTCAGTTCGATCTTCGGGCGTCTGAACGCACTCAATGAGGAGCGCGGAGTATTCGTTGCGAAACAACAGCAGTTCGAAAACGAGGCGCGCTTCAAGCGAGACGAAGCCGGGCGTTACCGTTCCGAAGCGACTTTGGGCGAGATCGATATCACTCAGGGACGGATCCGGGTCTGCCCCGTCTGTAGAGTCAGCATAGATGAGGTTAAGGCGAAGGGGTGCGGCATTTCGCTCGAAGCATGTGACCTGTCTGCGCTGAAGGTCGCAATTGCTGAGAAGCAGAAGAGGGCCGCCGAGCTGGACGCAGAGGCGAACGGTGCAGAACAGGCGGCCAAAGGCGTCGAAGCCCAGATTCAGCAGCTCGGTCCTCGGCGGCAAGCACTTGAGGCGGAGGCCAAAGCCGCTGACACCGCTAGCCGCGCCGCGCAGGTGGCTGCGAAGGAGGTCCAAGACCGCATCTATCGATCGAGGCGAATACTCGATGATGCGCGGTCGCTGCGCGCAGCCGAAGCAGCCGCTAAACCAACCCCCCCGGGGACTGCGGCGCTGGAAGCAGTTCGCGCACAGTTGGAGTCGGGGCGCTCGCGGGCGCGGGCAGCCATCAGGACGCTTGAGGAGAGATACCAAGGGATCATGGCCGCCTGGCTCCCCGACGGAGTGGAAGGCACCATCAAGCTGGATGGCCACGGCTTGAAAGTTGATGCCGAATTCTCGGGACGAGGTGAGGTATCAACCGCCGCCTTGGACTCCCTCAAGATTGTGGCCTTCGATCTTGCCGCTTTGCACATGGCTATTGAGGAGAAAGCCGACCTGCCAGCCTTCCTCATTCACGACAGTCCGCGTGAGGCGGACTTGGATGGGCAGCTCTACGCCCGCCTCTTCAGCCTTGTGCATCAATGGGAGAAAGAGGTGGAAACACCATGCTTCCAGTACATCGTTACGACCACTACCGCTCCCCCGCCCGAGCTACAGGGCGACAATCATATAAGACTTCGAATGAGCTCGACGCCGGCGGAGATGCGTCTGTTTGGAATGGACATCTGATTCTCAAAGGAGGCGACGAAACTATGACAATCGAATCGCCTCAATCGTTCGTTGTCCGCGAGGAGTGTCAGAAGGTCGCGTCGCAGAATGGCTTCCGTCGCGTTCTCGGGGAAGAAGCGGGTTGGGCGGCTTTCGGCTCGACCACCGCTAGGGGCTCAATTTTTGTAGCTGCTACAACACCGTCAGGGCCGTGGTTTCTGGCCCTCGACCATTTTGGCGTCATCCAAGAACTGGGTTTACCCGCCGCCGACGTTCCCGGTCCCGGCCACGCTCGTTATTTTTTCGAGGCTCTCGGAGCACTCTACGCGGTGCTACGTCGCGTATATGAATTAAGTGTCAGCCTGCCCGATGCACCGCTACGGGAGTTTGAGCGTTGCGTCTCAGATCTGCCCCGATCAACCGAGGCCGAACGGCTTGTAGTGCAGAGGATCGGCCAGGACATATTTCGGGCGCGCCTGATGGATTACTGGCAGGGACGCTGCCCCCTTACTGGTATCTCCGATGCGGCCCTTCTACGCGCCTCGCACATCGTCCCATGGGCGGACTGCGAAAGTGATGCCGAGCGGCTTGATGTGCACAATGGACTCCTTCTGTCGGCCCTATGGGATGCCGCCTTCGACCGCGCGCTTGTAACCTTCGACGACGAGGGCAAACCAGAACTCTCGCCAGCCCTGAGCGAAGCTGCACGGAGCGAATTGCGCTGGTGCTCGCCGATCTCGCTTAACGACGAACATCGGCGGAGGCTGGCCCGTCATCGCGAGCGGTTGCAAGCGTCTGGTTAGCGGGTTGTTTCGAAGAGGGCAGCGCGCGCGGCTCATGTGGCGGTGGGGCGGCCGTGACGGTATAGTTTCACAGGTCGCCACTAGAGCGGAATTTGTCTGAGTGGAATCGGAAGGGATTCCACTGGATGGCTTAGTGTGATTCATAGGTTTCCGGGCTATTCCGGAGATGAAGCATGACGAAGCGTGGTGAAGCCTATTCGCAGGATTTGCGAGATCGTGTGCTTGGGGCGCTGGATAGCGGGATGTCGGCGAGCACAATCGCACCAATCTTCAGGGTGAGTGTGTCCTACATCTACAAGGCGGCCGCGCGGCGGCGCGCGACGGGGGAGGTCAGTGCCCGCCCCCAGCGCAATCATGTTCCGCTCAAGCTTGCCAAGCATGAAGAGGTTCTGCGGGCCAAGGTCGCGGCTGATCCGGATGCGCGTGTCGCGGATCTGCGGGCCTGGGCGGAGGAAGAATTGGGGGTCAGCATCAGCCATGCCCCGATGTGGCATATGCTCAAGCGGCTTGGGCTGACATATAAAAAAAGACGATCCACGCCAGCGAGCAAAAACGCCCCGATGTCGCGGCCGCTCGCCGCAAATGGCACAGCAACCAAATCTGGCTGAGGCCCTCGCGTCTGGTCTTCATTGACGAGACCTGGGCCTCGACCGCGATGGCGCGCCACTACGGCAGGTGCAAGCGCGGACAGCGCCTGATCGACTACGTGCCGCATGGCCATTGGAAAACCACGACCTTCATTGGCGCTCTGCGCAGCGGGGGATTGACAGCTCCCTGCGTGCTCGACGGCCCAGTCAACGGCGATTGCTTCAAGGCCTATGTCGCGCAGATCCTCGTTCCCACCCTCAATTACGGCGATATCGTCATCATGGACAATCTGAGCAGCCACAAAGTCCCGGGTGTGCGCCAAGCCATCGAGGCCGCAGGGGCGGAACTGCTTTACTTGCCCGCCTACTCCCCCGATCTCAATCCGATCGAGAACCTCTTCGCAAAGCTCAAAGCTCTCCTGCGCGCGGCTGCAACCCGATCCATCCACGATCTCTGGGACGAAATCGCCAAAACTCTCCCGCGCTTCTCCCCGTCCGAATGCAGAAATTACTTCTCTAATGCTGGATATTCTACAGTCTGAACAATTTCGCTCTAACCTCGGCGTATTCGGGCGGGGAATCGGCGGGGTCGATTTGAGTGGGTCTTGCGCGGGCTTCCTAGCCGGGCTTGGCGATAGATGGCGGAAGGTGCTTCTCAGAGATCTGGTCAAAAAACCCAATGCTTTCAAGAGCGGCGTTTTCTGACGGTGTGCATGACGGTATAGAAGTCTGAGGAAATTATTTTAATTAATGAAATCAACGCGATGTGTCGACAGGAAATAATCGAGTGGGAATGATTTTCACCCCTCCGGCAGTATCCGAAACTACGCTGCGGTACTACGTAAGTCATTGATCCACAATAAAATTATCGCCGAAAGCGTTCGGCACGGGCCTTGTCGACAAAGTGGATACTCAACTCCGCCGCAAAGCTGCGCTTTGCGAGAACGGCGATGGGACGAGGTGGTTTGACGGAGGTGAAATAGGCGGTGCTCGAAGGCTTGCGGCCTTTCGAGCACCGCAACATCTGTTGCACGGCACGTGCCCTTGACAATCCGCCGGACGTGTCAACTGCCTTACATCACCGTGCCATCAGCGCGAACACGCCCCAACCCAGGTATTTGCGCGTGTACGCGGCGTAGCGCTTGGGTTCCGAGGTCAGCTTGGCTCGAACATCCTTGGCGAAATCGTCATCGGGATTCGCTTCGAGCCATCGGCGCATGGTGAGCCACTTGGCTGCCTCGTACCTGTCCCAGCCGTCTTGATCCGCCAGAACCATTTCCACAACGTCGTAGTCGAGGTCGCCGAAAGACGCGAGAAGCTCTGGAAGCATGAGAAAGTCGGAGATCGCACCGGCAAGGCATCTCTTGGCAACATCTTCCGTCGGCGGTAACTGCAGCCAGTACGGCTCGCCGATGAGGATGGCCCCTCCGCTGCGGAGGCTCTGCGACAGAAGCTCAATTGTGCCAACGGCGCCCCCACCGATCCACGTGGCACCCAGACAAGCTGCCACACCGACCTTTTCGTCGGCGACGAAGCCAGCAGCGTCGCCGTGGATGAACTCGACTCGATCAGCGACACCGAGTTCTTCTGCGCGGAGTTTCGCCTGCTCGGTGAACAACTGACTCATGTCAATTCCAGTGCCGCTGATCCCGTGGTCGCGTGCCCAAGTGCACAGCATCTCGCCCGAACCACTGCCGAGGTCCAGCACACGCGTCCCCGGTTCTAGGCGCAACGCCGCGCCAAGGGTGGCGAGCTTTTCGGGTGTGAACGGGTTATGGATCCGATGAGCGCTTTCGGTGATGTTGAAGATCCGTGGAATGTCCACTGCAGCAGCGCCTTTCGTGTGTAAAGAATTCGGTGATAAGCCTTGTCGGATCAGTTACTGCCTGTCCGGTTTCACGCCCGAGCGCCTCGGCATTTATTTAAGATTTTGGCTTATCATTCGTGTGATGTTTGTTCGCTTCATGACATGGACATCTGCGGGTGCTCTTCGACCGACCGACCTTCACCTGTGCTCACGATGCCTTCAACCGAACGAAGCGCCGGAACAGCGAAGTCGGTGAACGCACGTACGACCGGCCGCATGAAACGGACGGAAGGATAGGCAAGAAAGGCTTCGGTCGGCTTGACCTCATAGTCGGGCAGGATGTGCACGAGACGCCCCTGCGTGAGTTCGTCGTTGACGAGAAGCTGCTGGACCGGACCGGCGGCGTGGCCGTCTATCAGTGTCGCAGCGATGACGTTGGCGTTGTTGGTGCGCAGAATGGCGCGAACCGGAACGTCGACCAGCTCGCCGCTGCTATGACGGAGCGGGAGGACATCACGCGAGGCGAGCAGGGCGGCGCTCGTAATGATGCCGACCTCCGACAGACGTTCCACGGCGTCGATCGGGCCGAACCGATGCAAAAATTCCGGCGAGGCGACGAGAATGCGTCGGACTGAGCCAAGCCGGCGGATGATGAGATCTTGATCAACCGGCCGGCCATATTTGATCGCAAGATCGAAATTCTCGTAGACGAGATCGACGTCGCGATTGTCGAGAACGAGATCTGCGGTGACATCGGGATAGCGCCGCTGGAAGGCCATCACGATGCCATGGAGATGTTTCGCCCCGAGACATGACGGAGCGTGGATGCGCAAATTGCCTTCCACCGCGCCCATGTCGCGTCGAACACCTTCGAGCGCCGCCTCGATCGCGGCCAGCGCCTCCCGGCTCGCGTCATAAAGGGCCTGACCTTGGGGTGTCGGCCGTACGATTCGTGCCGAGCGCTCGAGCAGACGTGCGCCGACATGGCGTTCGAGATTACGAAGATGCTTCGTGACACCAGGCTGGGAGATCGCGAGATCGCGTGCGGCGGCGGTCACGGAGCCGCGCTCGACGGTCCGGACGAAAGCTCTCAGTGCGGCGGCAATATCCATGGGCGATACCCTCGATGCTCCAACATGCGGGCGCACAGCGTCCGCGGCATCCCGTCCTCAACCGGAAGAACGGTATTCTGCGCCGGCGCGCACCCCATAGCGCGGATCCATCATAACCATCAGTTATGAGGTCAATTACACCATGATGTATAGACGCACTTCGCGCCATCTGTTTCTTATTACAGGGATTTTTTCTCTCACGAGGTGCCAACAAAGCATGAGTATCAGCAGACGCGGCTTTGTTGCCGCATTTCCCTTTGTGTTGGCCGGCTGCGCCATGCGCGATCAGGCAGCTCCCAGCTTGGCTGAGCCGACCATCAATTCATCCTACGTATCCATGTATGCGGCGGTCGATACGGAGCCGTTTCCTCTGCCCGCGATCGATCTGAAGAAGGTCAGGCCTGAGTTTCTGCGCCGCGAGGTCGCTTATCGGACGAATGAGCGGCCGGGCACGATCGTCGTCGATCCAGCGGCCCGCTACGCCTATCTGGTGCTGGAAAACGGCCGTGCTCTTCGATACGGCGTGGGCGTCGGCAAGCAGGAAGCGTTCAATTTCCGCGGCGAGGCGACGATTGCCCGCAAGGCCGAATGGCCGGGCTGGCGTCCGACCCCCGACATGATCAAGCGTGATCCTGAGAGATACGGCGCCGTGAAGGGCGGCCTTCCCGGTGGTGCCGGCAATCCGCTCGGGCCGCGCGCGCTCTATCTCTATCGCGATGGCCAGGACACCTATTACCGGCTTCATGGCACGGTGGAGCCGTGGACCATCGGCACGATGGTCTCGTCGGGCTGCATCCGACTGCTCAATCAGGACATCATGGATCTCTACAGGCGCGTCCCCGTCGGCGCGAAAGTCGTCGTCCTGCCCTCCAGCCCTGCAACGAGCTGAAGCCGGCCGAACACGAGAGGGAGAGCGACGATGCCGGCGACAGGCAGAAGCAGGACGAACCGCCGGACGTTGCTGGCAGCAACAGCAGGCGCCATGTGCGCGGGGGGCGCGGGAGTTCTGATCGGGGCTTGCGGAACGGGCAAAGCACAGTCGGGCAGACCGGATCGTCTCCCCGCACATAGACGGCCGATGTACATCGACCGTGCGGGATTGCGGGTGAGCAATCTGGAAGGAATGATTCTGTTCTTCCAACAGGTCATCGGCCTGGAGATCTTGAGCCGGACCGAGCAAGATGCCGTCCTCGGCATCGGCGGACCAGCCTTCTCGAACTGGGGCGGGCCCCTGGCGGGACGCCTGCTCCGGCGAGTGCGGCGGGCCTTTGTCATTTCGCCTTCGAGATGCCGACGCGGCGGGATCTTGCTCAAGAAGGGCCGTGGGGCGGCGGCCAGGCTGTGCCATATGGGGCATGTGCTGATGGAGAACCGCCACGGCCTGATCGTCGACACCGAACTCACCCTTGCGACCGGAACCGCCGAGCGGGAAGCCGCCCTGAGCATGCTCGGGCGCCGCAACGTCCGTCATCGCATCACGGTCGCTGCCGACAAGGCCTATGACGTGGCTGGTTTTGTTGCGGACCTGCGCAAGATCAAGGTCACGCCGCATGTAGCGCAGAATACCACCAACCGCCGCTCTGAGAGCTGGCTCGGGAAAAACGGACAGGACCGATAAGTGGAATTTGGCCCTGAACCTGGCATAGGATGCCAAGGACAGGAGCGACGATGACGAGACGAGCACGCCGGAACCATGGCCCGGCTTTCAAGGCGAAAGTAGCCTTGGCGGCGATCAAGGGCGAGAAGACGCTGAATGAGTTAGCTCAGCAGTTTGATGTCCACACCAACCAGATCAGTCAGTGGAAGACACAGCTTCTTGAAGGGGCAACCGGGGTATTCGGTGCGGGTGGCACGGCCGTGCCAGCTTCGTCCGCGGTTGATGTCAAAACCCTCCATGCCAAGATCGGGGAGCTGACGCTTGAGAATGATTTTTTAGAAGGAGCGCTCACCAAGGCCGGCCTTCTGAGCGCAAGAAAATGATCGACCGCACGCATGAACTTCCGATCACTCGCCAAGCCAAGGCTTTGGGACTGGCGCGAAGCAGCGTCTACTATCTGCCCCGTCCTGTGCCGCCCGCCGACCTTACCCTGATGCGGCAGATCGACGAGCTGCACCTTGAGCATCCCTTCGCCGGTTCTCGCATGCTGCAAGGTCTTTTGGCTGCCGATGGGCACCAAGCCGGACGGTTGCACGTCGCCACGCTGATGAAGCGCATGGGGATAGAGGCAATCTACCGGCGACCGAACACCTCGAAACCAGCGCCGGGACACAAGATCTATCCCTATCTCCTGCGCGAACTGCCGGTGACCAAGCCCAATCAGGTCTGGGCGATGGACATCACCTACATCCCGATGCGGCGTGGCTTTGTCTATCTGGCAGCCGTGGTGGATTGGTTCAGCCGCCGCGTGCTGTCCTGGCGGCTCTCGATCAGCATGGAGGCGGACTTCTGTATCGAGGCGGTCGAGGAGGCTCTGGTGCGTTATGGCAAGCCGGAAATCTTCAATACCGATCAAGGCAGCCAGTTCACCAGCGAGGCCTTCACCGGCTTGCTGATCAAGAACGACATCAAGATCAGCATGGATGGCAGGGGCGCCTGGCGCGACAATGTCTTCGTCGAGAGAATTTGGAGGTCGGTGAAATACGAGGAAGTCTATCTCCACGCCTACGACACGGTGTCCCAGGCCCGCGCCTCGATCGGCCGATATTTGATTTTCTACAATACCCGCAGACCCCATTCGAGCCTTGACCGGAAGACACCCGATCAGGCCTACTTCAGCCAGCCAACCCCAATCCCGGCCGCGGCATAATACGGGCTGAAATCCACTTATCCGGCAGGGCTAAGCTGTCCAAACAAACCGAGCCAACTCTCTGCCATTGACGGGCGCACCACCCTGCATGCCAGCTACGCAGCCTGTTAAGGGTCTCGCTGGGCTCGATTGTCTCTTTGAAGCTCTGAGTCGTCGCAGAGAATTCAACAAAGCGGCTCTGTTCGGAAACCAACCGATGAGCAAGCAGACGCAGCGCCTCGATCGGAGCGACGCGGTGATCCCGCTCCCGCAAGGCTTCGCGCAGCAGCTCCATCCCCTCCTCGTTGCGATCGAAGAACATGTCCTCTTTGCGGGGGAAATGATTGAACACGGTCATCCGTCCGACATCTGCCGCATCCGCGATCTCGTCCACCGTTCACGGTCGAAGCCGTGCTCGCGAAAGAGGCGCGTGGCGGCGTCGGAGATGGGCTTGTCGCGTGGCAAGGCGCTTACGGCATCGCCGGTCGGGAGTTGCTGACACGACGCCATAAAGAGCGCTGAAACGGTACTTAATATATATTGGTATTGAATCAATCGATTCGACTATGTGAACTGAGTACATGATAGTATCCGCTCTGCCTAGAGAATCTGAAGCGCGGCGACGGAAAGCCAAGAAGATCAAGGAAGATGTCATGCCTAGTTGGGAACCGTTCTCACTGAAGCTGCCCGGGGGTCTCCGGCTCGCGGACCGAGACGTGCCTGCGGCGAATGGGAGGCAGGCGCCACTCTACCTGTTCCGGTTACCGGACGGCTCCGACATGGAGATGGTCGCGGTGCCGGCGGGCGACTTCGTCATGGGAGCGGACGATTCGGATGCGCCCGACTGGGAGAAGCCGAAGCACATCCACCCCGTCGAGCGTTCGTATTGGATTGGCCGCAATGACGTGACGCGTGGGCAATTCAGCGTGTTTTGTACCGCGACAGGCAGAGCCGAGCCCGAGAAGGCCTACTTCGACGACGAGCTGGTTGGGGACAGGGATCCACACCCGGTGATCATGGTCTCGTGGGATGACGCGAAGGCCTATTGCGCATGGGCCGGGCTCGTGTTGCCGAGCGAAGCCGAATGGGAGAAGGCGGCACGAGGCACCGATGGCCGGAAGTACCCGTGGGGGAACGCCTGGGACCCTACGAAGGCGAACTACTTGGACGCCTCGTGTCCGGGGGATAAAATCATGATGGGCAATGGGAAGACGCTAGACGAGCACATGGCGGCCTTTGGTGGTCGTGATTTGGATCATAACGACGGATTCCCTTACACCTCACCCGTGGGGAGCTTTCCGACGGGAGTGTCGCCTTACGGCGCGCTCGACATGGCGGGGAACGTCTTCAATTGGTGCGAGGACTGGTGGGACGAGGCGGGCTTCCCGCGTACCATCCAGAGAGACTTCTCGCCTCCCAAGAGCGGCTCGTGGCGGGTCGATCGTGGCAGCAGCTGGGGCAACCCCGGGCGCCTCGCCTGTCGGACCACCATGCGGTACGGGTACCCGCCGTCCGACCGCAATGAGCACCTCGGCTTTCGTCTTCTCCTGAGGTCCGTTCCTGGCGACTAGAGGGGCAATTGAAGCGAGAGTCCCCTGTGGCCGTCGAGCGTCGAATGATGCGATGGGCGGTTGCCGCCGCCCAGTATCGCAGCCTGCGTCAAGCCGCCGAGCCGAAGCCGAACGCGACAGCCAGAACTCGGCAGATCGGCTGCCTGCCGGACCTAACGATCCCAGTCCGGTGATCGCAATTCAAGCGCTCGAGGCGCCACCTTTCAGTCGCGCGACCGATCTGTCCGTCAGGCCAGTCGACCCCAAGATGCTTCGATGGGCTAAAAGCTCAAGCGTCAAACCGGCCGGCGAGAAAAGGCATGGTTTGCTCGCTCAATCCTCGATGCGATCGTGAGTGTCGGCCTTGATCTGGCAACCTGTTTTGTAGTGGAGACGTGTCGGACCGTCGGAGATTATTACGTAGTCCACGCCAATGCGGTGCGGATCGACGACGTCTCGCCTTGGCTATCGGAACTGGCCGGAGAGCTGATTGCGGAGCCGGATGCCGAGTCAAACGACTAGGGCGCTGGTCGGCCGGGACGACGCGCGCCGTGTTCGGCCGGTGGCCGCGTCGCAGTGAGGAGGGCTTCCTCGGCATTTTTCTGCGGCCCCATGAAGTCCATGTGATCGGCGATATAGGTGCGGAAGGCTTTCGGATCGTCAGCCGATGGCATGGGTGCTCCGTAGAGAAGCGGCAGAAAAGCAGTCAGCGCGATGCGATAGAGCGGTGCGGCATAGGCGCGGCCGATATGCGGGTGGCTTGCGTGCCCATTCCGGGCACACGCAAACGCAAGCGTCTTGAAGAGAATCTGGCTGTGGCTGCGCTTCGCCCCGGTGAAGACGCCATGCAGGCGCTTACTCCCCTCGCCGCAGCCGTGCAGGGCGTGGCGGTGTGATGTCTGCTGTACGCCACATCGAATCCGAGCGCGGCACCTCCCGGCCGGTTTGCAGAGGCAATGCTCGATTGCGGGTGCAATTTGGATAGACCTCCATTTTCTCTATTGTCATTTTGTCCTCCGCAACAACTCTCATGGATTAAAGGGCGTCCGATCGTGTCGGAACGCGCCAGGGATCATGCAGCCGTCGGTTATGCTTCCAGGACGGTCTGGACGTGGCTGACGCACATCTCGCGGTGCTGAAACAGGGCGGGCGTCCTGGCTCGTGATATCGAGTTCGGTCATGTCATCCTCCGGATGCTCGGCATGAAATAATCGAATGGCGGGAACCGGTGTGGCGCAGCTGCCGAGACCATCCTCAAGGACGTCGCTGCCGCTTCTGCGGTCTTGGCTGGGTCCGCACTGTTCGCTGTCCGATGCGTTCAGTATTCCTTTGAGCAGGCGTAGGCGCTCCCGGCACGAAAGTGCCGGGAGCGGTAGGTCACTTTGCGAGCGAGGCCCTTTCAATCACCGCGGCGACTTCTTTCGCATGAACGACGAGCGACGCATGGCTGCCGGCGACTTCCGTCGTCCGGGCCTTCATCTCGGCGGCGAAAAACTTCTGGGCCTCGGGTGCGATCACCTTGTCCTTGGTGCTGATCACGTAGAACGTCGGCTTGTCGTGCCAAGCGGCCGTATCGACCGGTGCCTCGAACGCCGTGTGGTTCAACGGAAGCTGATGGTTTGCCAGGGATTCGGCGATCTGCGGGGGAAGGTCGGCTGCGACCGCCGAAGGAAACACCTTGGGATCGATGTAGAGGTTGCCTTTGTCGTCAGGGTGAATCGCCGCGCTGCCTTCGGTTGCCGGGCCGCTCTTGGCGAGGGTCGCCAGGGATTGTCCCACGTCAGGCGCGAATGCGGAGACGTAGACGAGTGCCGAGACCTTGGGATCGTCACCGGCTTGCGTGATGACCACGCCGCCCCAGGAGTGGCCGACGAGGACGGTCTTGCCGTTCTGCTTCGCCAGCGCCTGCTTGGTGGCATCGACGTCCGCGGCAAGGGAGGTGAGGGGATTTTCGACGAGCGTGACGTTGTAGCCCTTCTTCGTCAGGATGTCGGCGACGGGCTTCCAACTCGTCTGGTCGACGAAAGCGCCATGGACCAGCACAACATTGCGAGCCGCCCCCTTGGGCAGCTCAGCCGACTGGGCGGGAGCGGCAAATGCCGCTCCGGCCATGAGGACGGCGGCGGTGGAAAGGAGAAGATTTCGCATTGATAGCTCCTGTTGGGATGAAGGACGGCGCGGGGGCGGGCGATGGGCAGGCGCTTCAGCAAGGTCGCCGTTCTTTCATCTGCTGCTTCGAAAAGGGATGACCGCACGATGCATCCGCGCGCTCGGCAGGACCTAATATGAAAATTTCCTGGACGGTAGAGTTCAATCGTCCAAGTATTGTGTCCGATCGTCCGCGGGGTTAGCATTACCGCTATGGACATTCTCGCCGAAGTCATCGATCGTGTTCGCCTCGGCGGGACTCTGCTCTTCCACTTCGAGCTCGGCGATCCCTGGCGTCTGGCGTTGCCACAACGCCCGTACGCCCTGTTCCACTATCTCAGTCGCGGCTCGGCGACCCTCGCACTCGAACAGGGACGAGAACTCCATATGACCGCGGGCGACTTTGTCGTCATCTCACGCGGCGAGCCCCATGAGTTTTATTCGGATCGTCGGACGAAGCCATTCTCGGTTCTCGACCTCGATCGATCGCCCGCGCATCTTGGCGTCGTCCATCACGGCGGCGACGCGGAGCCGTACTCGACGATGATCTGCGGCAAGTTCACTGTGGCGCGGCCCTCGCGCGGTAGCGTGTTGGAATTACTTCCGCCTTTGCTTCTCCTGAAGCCGACGGAGGACGGCGAATGGCTCGAGGCGATTCTGCGACGCATGGTGACCGAGTCGGCGCGTGAGCGTCCCGGCCAAGGCGTCGCGCTTTCGCGACTGACGGAAGTGCTCTTCGTCGAGGTGTTGCGAAGCTGGATCAAGTCACTCGGTCCCGGAGAAGGCGGGTGGCTTGGGGCGATGGCGGACCCTCACATCGGACCGGCGCTTCAGTTGATCCATGAACGACCGGATCGGCCCTGGACCCTTGATGACCTCGGGCAACGCGTGGGGCTGGGTCGCTCGGCCTTTTCGGCCCGCTTCACCAAGCTCGTCGGCCAATCCATGTACCGCTATCTGCTCGCCCGGCGGATGGAGGAGGCTGCGTTTCTACTCGAATCAAGCGACGACGGCATTGCACGAATTGCGACCCGTGTCGGCTACGAGACCACGGCCGCATTTTCGAAGGTGTTCCTTCGACATCACGGCCTGTCGCCCGGTCGTTACCGGGCAGTTCACCGCTCCGACGGCGGCCGAAGGCAGGCGGACGTTCTGGAAGCGGTAGCCGCCGACTGATCTCGACCAAGCTGACGTTCATGCCGGCTTGCCGTCATGATGGCAGCCGATGGTTGTTGGTCGTTCCGGGCGATCCCAAAGCATCACCGGCGGTGGGGCAGTGCCGCGAACTCGGTTTTGGCCTGCGCATCCTCGCCGGAATCGAACAGCACGCGCTGGCTGCCTCGCCTTCGGCATATCCAGCCAATAGTGTCGGGAGGAGATGATTGAAGGCCGTAATCCCGGCGTCACGAGACGCCGGGGTTGGCAAGGGCAGGGAGGCAAAAGAGGCCCGTTTGCGTTTTATTCGGCCGCGCCCTCGATCGCCTTGGCGAGGCCGTCGGGATCGGTGAGGAACGGGAGGTGGCCGGTCAGGAGGGTGACCGAATTCCGCACCGGCGTGCTGCCGACCATCTTGGCCTGGAAGGCAGGGCTGATGACCTGATCGACGCTGGTGTGGACGTAGACCTTGTCGACCTGGCCGAAGCGAGTATCGGTGACATGCACGGGAGTCACCAATGGCGCCACGGGCTCATCAAGGATGAGGTCCGGGAGCTTCGCCTTCAGAGGCGCCGGACCGTCATTGGCGAAGAGTTCGGCGCGCGCCGAATATTCGACGACCGCGATGCCCTTCTCCTTGTCGATCTGCAAGTGCGGGCCGATCTTGGCGTCGTGATCCTGCTGGGCCAACGACAGGAGCGAAGCGCCATCATGGGGCAGGTAGGCGGCGACGAAGACCAGTGTCTTGACCTTCTCCGGTGCCTGCTCGGCGACAGCAGCGATGACGATGCCGGCGAAGCTGTGGCCGACCACGATCGCGGGACGACTGGTGTTGCTCAGAGCGCCGAGCACCGTATCGCGATACATATCGAGGCTGACCTTGTCAGGGGCCATCGGATTTGCCGGCCGGCCCGGCAGATCGATCGTTAGGACCTCGTGGCCGGCGGCCTGGAGCTTGGCTGCGACATGCCCCCAAACGAGACCGCTCGCAAAGGCGCCATGAACGAGGATGATGGGCGGCTTTTCTGCAGCCACGTTGGAGATGTACGAGGCCGAGTTCGATACAGAGCTTTCGGAGGTCATTTCATTGTTCCTTCGTGTTTTTTATGGTAATTTCGGAGAAATCCGATGAACAAAAACTAGTCGAAATGAGGAGATCGGGACATGCCGTGATCTCCGGAATATATGATGGATCGTCCGGAATGACGCGAGATTTTGGAATGTCCGCAGCGCGAAACGACGTGCTGTCCGAGGTGCTGACGCTGATCCGTCTACGCGGCGAAATGGTCTACACGGCGTTTCTCGGTGAGCCGTGGGGGCTCCAATTTCAGCCCGGACCCTCCCACTTTCATTTCATCGAGACAGGAGAGGCCTGGGTAACGCCAGTCGGCGAGAGCCCAACTCGGGTTGACGAGGGCGATCTTGTCTTGTTGCCGTTGGGAAAGGGCCATGTGATCGCCGATGCCTTGAGCTCTCCGGCTGAAAATATCGGCGTCGTCGCGGCGGACCATTTCGATCGGGACGAGCTGGTGTTGCGGCACGGGGGAGGGGGGCCGGTTACGCAATTGGTCGGAGGATTTTTCAGCTTCGAGGGAAGCCCGCTTCCCGCGGTCATGTCCGCGCTTCCGCCCTTGATCCATATACCTCGGGGCGATGGTGGTGCGCCGCCCTGGCTCGCAGCGATATCGCGTTTCCTGGTTGCCGAGGCGCAGCAGCCGAACCCGGGCTCCTCCCTCATGATCTCCCGCCTTATCGACCTCCTGGTCATTCGAACCCTGCGCAGTTGGGCAGCGAGCGAGGCCAACCGCATGGGCTGGCTCGGAGGGTTAGGTGAGGAACGGATCGGACGCGTCCTGAGCGCCATGCACGCCGATCCCTTCCGGCGGTGGACGGTACAGTCGCTCGCCGAGGTCGCGAGAATGTCCCGCTCCATTTTTGCCGAACGGTTCACCGCTGCCGTCGGCGAGCCGCCTCTACGCTATCTGTCGCGATGGCGTCTGACGATAGCCGCCGACCTGCTCCGCAGCGGTGGACTGAAAGTTACGGAAGCGGCCTATCGCAGTGGTTACGCTTCGGACGCGGCGTTCAGCCGTGCGTTCAAGGCCCATTTCGGTTACGCGCCAAGCGAGGCCAGGAGCCAGCAGCAATAGTGGGCGCATCAAGCGGGCGATGCGGCAACCAGGCGCGCTCCAGGCATGAAGAGCGCGCCCGCTGCAGTCAGCCAGCCGCTTTGACGAGTGCGGCTTCCAGTTCTCGATCGAGGTAGCGGCCGACCTCGGTAACGCGCTCGTCTCCAAATTGACCGAAGAAGGTGGAAGGTTTGTCGTATTCGAACACGACTTCTCCGCCTTCGGTTTCAAAGAGCGCAACGCGGAGCGGAGCATAGAGCGCAGCGCCCAGACTATGTCGGGTCATCGTTGAGGCCGTGATCGGGTTTCCGATCTCGTATTGGACCGCGTTGCGCTTCTGCCCGGCGATCGCCAGGAGTTCACCATGATCGCGATCCAGAAACATGAAGAGCTTGGGACCGTGATCTTCATATTCCTTGATGCTGTCCTGATCGCCGCGACTGAGCATGACCCTGATATTTGGATCAAGCTTGGGAAGGTCGGCCTCGATGGAGGCCCGAACGTCGGCGAAGGAACGCTTGGAGCTTATTCTGATGTGTTCGATGGTAATCAGCTTGGATGTCACTTCAACGGTAGGCATGGTTTGGCTCCTCTTGGAAACTGTCGGACGGAAGCGGGATTGGCCGGATGAATTCAGCGTCGTGCGTCAGGTCATCGCGGAGGCGGTGGCGAACTTGCGAGGCCGGGACGTCGTCTTCTCGGAACTGATCGAAGGGCGGTCTCGCGATGGAGGCTTGCCGGCGATCGACTGAGGAGGCGGATAGACCTGCCGCCTCGGCCGGAGCCATCAGCGAAGGAAGTCGAGAGCCTGCTGAACGAACACGGGGTGGTACTGGAAAATACCGCCGTGGCTGGCGTCCGGAAAAATGCTGAGCTGCGCATTCGGGAGTCTACGCGCCAGTTCGAACGAATTGATCGTCGGCGCCATCACGTCATCGTCGCCGTTGGCAACGAGAACGGGATGATGAATCTCGCTCAGCTTGGACGGATCTCCCTGTCCCCAGGCATGAATGGCGGTGAGCTGCGCGCCAATGGTCTCATTGCTGATGGCAGCATCGCGATCGCCCTCGCGTTCGTTCAGGCGAGCGAGAAAGGCACTGGCTGCGACTTGACCATTGTCGGTTTGAGAGAAGAACAGAAAGTGCTTGGGGTGTTTGCCCGAGGCGCCAGCCTTGGCAAGGGCGTCCTGCAGAACGGCGCCCATATTCGAGAGGCCTTCACCGCCGGCAGGACCCGAACCGGCGATGATGACCTTACGAATGAGGTCAGGCTGCTCCTGCGCGATGACCTGAGCGACAAACCCGCCGAGCGAGAAACCCAGTAGATCAACCTTGCTCAGTCCAAGTGCACGGATGAAGGCTACCGCATCGCGGGCCATCTCCTCGACCGAGGTAGGCGTCGCGCCGCCAGACCCGCCCACGCCCCGGTTGTCGAATATGATGACCTGGTGCTCAGCCGCGACGCCATCGACCACTCTGGGGTCCCAATCGTCGAGCACCGCGGTCAGGTGATGAAGGAAGATGACCGGCACGTCGCTCTTCTCGCCGATTTCTCGATACACGAAGGACGTGCCGTCCACATCGATCGCTTTGGTTGGCGCATTTTCAAAACTCATCACTTCGTTCCTTTCGATTGAACCGCGCGATCGGCTATCGAGCACTGGCGGAATTGAATAACGATCGTTATATAACGAACGTGATTTTATAATTCAAGGTCGATAGCGGCCGATCCGGAGATTGGGAATGAGATATCCGCCAGGCCAAAAAGCGAAGGCCAGGGAAGCAATCCTGCAAGCTGGAGCGCGGGCACTCAGGGTCAATGGATTTAATGGGATCGGTGTTGACGGTCTTGCGGCTGCCGCTGGCGTGACGTCGGGCGCGTTCTACTCGAATTTCCCGAACAAGGAGGCGCTCCTGGAGGGCGTCATCGAGGCTTGTCTGGGAAAGTCCTTCATCGATTCTATGGGGAGCGTGGCTGAGCGGCGTGCGCTTCTCAGACAGTGGCTCCATGAGTACATCAGCGCCTATCACCGCGAGAATCCCGCCATCGGCTGCGTTATGCCAACTTTGAGCGCCGACGTGGCACGAGCCAGTCCCGCGGTTCGGGAGACCTATCAGCTCAAGATGACGGAACTCATCCGGAAGGTGTCGACGGTACTTGGTGGCGCTGAGGCGGATCGTGAGCGACGTGCCTGGAGCATTGTCGCCATGATGGTTGGTGCAATCGGAATCGCACGCGCCATGCCCGATGGTGACGATTCCGATCGGGCTATCGAGCATGCGCTCGAGACGGCCTTGTCGCTTATAGATTGAAAAGCCACCGATACGCAGCGGTCAACGGCAAGGGTCATTGAGATGAATTCGCAGCGCCTGAGCTTGCGAGCATAGGGAATCCGACAACGGCATAGGCGTGCCGTTTGGTGGACCTCTTATCGCGTCTGCCTTCGATCTTCCCCTCTGGACGAGCTTCGGTAACGCTGGCCGCCGCCGAGATGCGGTCAAGGTCAAGCCCGGCCCGCAACAGACCGTGTAGGGCCTGACCGCCGCTCGATTGCTTCGGTCGAACGCCTCCTCGTCCTCGATCGGATGGTGACATCGAATGGAGGCCGACATGGCCGAGGGAAGCCGGCAAGGCTGTCCGAAAATGGCAGCCGGCTACGGGTGTCTGCCGCGCGCCCTCTATCCGGCCATCGCGCGATGCTCCCGAAAGGCGGCGGCGAGCGTGCGCAATGCGGCACGCGATTTGGGATCGGTGAGCGTCGAGTGCAGCACGATCTCGGACGAGGGCAGACGCGGTAGCCTGAAACGCTCGCCGACTTCGACGGTGCCAGGCGGGGCAAGTCGACAGGAAAAGACGGCCATGGCGAATCCGGCGGAGACGGCTGCCGCGACGGCCGACGAGCCACCACCCAGGAACACTTCCGTCCAGGCGATGCCTGCCTCGTCGAGGGCGCGGGTCGCGATATCGCGCACGCCGCAGGAGGGCGACAGGGCCGCCAACCGCAGCGGTTCGCCCTGCCGATGCTCGAAATTCGGCGCGGCGAACCATCCGAAATGTTCCGGGCCGAGAACCTCGCCGTCGCGCCGGTCGTCTTCGCGTCGAATGATACAGGCATCCAGCTCTCCGCGATCGAAGGCGTCGAGCAGCGTGCGCGAATTTTCCAGGCGGACCTCGATGCGCAGGCCCGGATCATGCGCGTTGAGTTGCGCCAGAAGGGTCGGAAGTTCCGGTCCGGCCACATGCGCGGCGATGCCGAGCCCGAAGCGGCGCGGGGTCGTGGAAGCGAGCGCCGACAGCGCGGCTTCGTGCGCGGCAAGAAAATCGCGAGCCCGGTCGAGAAAGACGACGCCATGTGCGGAAAGCCGGACGTGGCGCGGCGTGCGTTCGATCAGCCGCTGGCCGATCCGCTCTTCCAGGCGTCGCAGCTTGACGCTGATCGCCCCCTGCGTGGTGCCGAGGGCTTCCGACGCTCGCGTGAAACTCTGAAGGTCGGCGATGGCCACGAAAGCCTGGACCGACTCGACATCGAGGGATGCCATTTTGATCATCCAGATTTGTTGTCTCTGAAATACTCAGCCATATCATTCTTATATCGTCAAGTTTCGCCTACGATCAGGTCCATCAACAACAGTCGCTCGCAAGACTGCCGTGCCACCCCGGCTTCAGCCGTTGGGGGTGAACGGCCGCGCGCGGGACGCCGAGTAACCTCGGCGCTGAAAGGCCTGATCATGTCCTTTGCTTCCTCGCGGCAAGGTAACCTTGCCTTGGCCGCCATCTGCTTGTCGGCTCTGATGTTCGGCTTCGAAATATCAAGCGTTCCGGCGATCCTGCCGACGCTGGAGACAGTCCTTCACGCCGATTTTCAAGAGCTCCAGTGGACGATGAACGCCTACACCATCGCCGTGGCGACGGTCCTCATGGCTGCCGGCACACTGGCGGATCGCTTCGGGCGCAAGCGTCTTCTCATCGTCGCCATCGTTGCGTTCGGCGGCACGTCCGTCCTGTGCGGCCTTGCCCCCACCATGATGATCCTCATCGCCGGGCGCGCGCTCCAGGGCGCGGGCGGCGGCGCCATGCTGATTTGTGGGATCGCAGTGCTCTCGCATCAGTTCAGCACGGCGGCCGATCGAGCCCGGGCTTTCGGCTGGTGGGGCATCGTTACCGGGTTCGGTCTCGGCTTCGGTCCGGTGATCGGCAGCGGGATCGCCGCCCTGATGGGTTGGGCCTGGGTGTTTCTGACCCACGGTTTCATCGCTGTGCTGACCGTCATCCTGGCTTGGCGCGGTGTTCGGGAATCGAAGGATCCAGCCGCTCGGCACCTGGATCTCGGCGGCATCGCGACCCTGTCACTGGCCGTCTTTTGCCTCGCCTACGTCATTACTCAGGGCAGCGAACTCGGTTTCACCAGCCCGATCGCGCTGGCGATCGTCGCTACAGCCGCCCTCAGCCTCATCGCCTTCGTCATTGTCGAGCAGATCACGCCGCACCCGATGTTTGATTTCTCGGTGTTCCGAATCCGGCCCTTTTCCGGGGCTCTTTTCGGCTCGATGGGCATGAATTTCAGCTTCTGGCCGTTCATGATCTATCTGCCGATCTGGTTTCAGGCGGGGCTCGGTCTCGACGGGCTGACCGTAGGCCTTGCACTTCTCGCCTATACCCTGCCGACGCTGGTCGTCCCGCCCTTTGCCGAACGCCTTTCGCTGCGCCTTGGCGCCGGCACCGTCATTCCGGCGGGACTGTTCGCGATCGGTCTCGGCTTTTTCATCATGAAGATCGGAGCAGGCGGTGGTCCGGCGGCCTTGCCGACGACGTTGATCGGCGCGCTGTTGGCCGGGATCGGCCTCGGGGCGACCAACACGCCGGTCACCAACACCACGACCGGATCGGTGTCGAGCGACAGAGCCGGCATGGCCTCCGGTATCGACATGAGTGCCCGGATGATCTCGCTCGCCATCAACATTGCGCTGATGGGCTTTGTTTTGGTCGACGGCGTTCTGAAGCGCCTGAGTGCGGCGTCAGGATCGTTCGACGCCACGCAGCTTCGGCACGTCGCCAAACAGATCGCGGCCGGAAATGTCGCCGCCCTCGATCAGGCTGCCCAGGGAGCGTCGAAGGCGCTCGGTCCTGCTGCACTCGCCGGCGGTTTCGGAGATGTGATGCTCTACGGCGCCATCGGTGTCTGGGGGCTCGCCACACTCAGCTTCTTCACCTTCGGGAGGAGGGGAGATGTCGATGGTGCAGCATGAGGGTGGAGACCGGCAGCCGGTTCGCCCGCGCGTCTTGCGCTATGCCAAGTCCGGCACAGTCGAGCGACGTGCCACCTCGACGAACAGGCGACCGGCCCGGGAGAGCGGCCGCACCGGCGAAGCGACGAGCCCGAACTCGCGATGCAACGGTGAAGCGAGCTTCGAAACCCGCAAGCCGCGGTGCTGTTCCGGCAAAGTGGATTCCGGCACGAGACTGACACCCGCACCTTCCCGAACCAGGGCAATCGCGCTCGCCCAGTCGCGCACCTCGATCTCAACGTTCTGGAGCGTCAATCCAGCCGCGTCGGCAAGCGAGCGGGCGTTCGTATGGCACCCGCCGGTGGCGAGAACGAAGGGCGCGGCTGCCAGTTCGGCCAACGAGACCGAATTACGCCGTGACAGGGGATGCGCCGCCGGCAGGATCGGAACCCAGGCATCCCGTCCGAGTGGAACGGCTTTTCTGGCCGAAGACGGGTTGAGAACGACGCCGAGGTCGATCGATCCCGCCGCGAGCCAAGCCTCCACTTCTATGTCGTCGGTTTCGAGCGGCACGAGGCCGATGCCCGGATGGAGCGTGCGAAAACGCCGAAGCAAGGGCGGAAGGACAGTGGCGAAGACGCTCGGGAACCCCGCCAGACGGATGGCGCCGGTCTCCTCGCCGATCAGTGCCATCGCCTCCCTTTCGATCGCCTCCAGATGCGAGAGCGCCGTACGCGCATGGTCGAGCGCACGCTCTCCGAACGCGGTCAACTCGACACCCCGCGGCTGGCGGACAAGCAGTTTCACTCCCAGGCTCTCTTCGAGCGCCGCCAGGGCCTGGCTCATTCCCGATTGGGTGACGCCAAGCTTGTCCGCGGCTGCGGTGAAGCTGCCGGCATCGGCGACGGCGATCAGGCTCTGGAGTTGGGTCAGGTTCATAGTAGGCGAGCTTATACCAAGAAAATATGGGAGTAATTTTTATTATATCACGAGACCTGCCAATGTGGGGTGGCGATCTACCCCCCTCAGCGAGGCCCCAACGATGAAGCTCTATTTCGCCCCCGACACCTGTTCGCTCTCGCCGCACATCGTGCTTCAGGAGCTCGGATTGCCCTACGAACTCGTCCGCGTGAACAATCGGACGAAACGCACATCCGCGGGAGAGGACTTCCTCGCCATCAATCCGAAGGGCTATGTCGCGGCGCTCGAACTCGAGACCGGCGAGGTCCTTACCGAAGGGCCGGCCATCGTTCAGTATCTGGCCGACCTGAAGCCGGAAGCGGGATTGGCTTCGGCCGCCGGTACGCTGGCACGGGTCCGGCTCCAGGAATGGCTCAACTTCATCACCAGCGAGGTCCATGCCGGATCGAGCCCGCTATTCAATCGAGCCTTGCCGGAGGATGTGCAGGCAATCTTCCGGGATCGGCTGTTCCGGCGCCTCGCCTTCATCGAGGTAAACCTCGCATCTCGGGATTATCTGGCGGGGGACGGCTTCACGGTCGCCGACGCCGATCTCTTCACCGTGCTCGGCTGGATGAAAGGCTTTTCGATCGACCTCGACCGTTGGCCGGCGACAGCGCGCTACATGCAACGGATCGGCGCGCGGGCGTCCGTCCGATCTGCCTTGGCACGGGAGGCGGAGATTCCTCCGGTGGCCTGAAGGAGGACATGGAATGCTGGACCGGCGCAAGTCAACAGGGCTGGGCCGTTCCAGCCGCGTTCGATCGCCGAGCGCTGAGCGGGATCGCAGGCGCAATGCGGCGACGAGCGCATAGCGGTCGGGAGTTGATTGATCAGCAGAGTGCTCTGTTGAAAGACCGCATCCCGCTCGCGACGCTGATCCAGACGCTGTCCGTGGCCAAGTACCATCCTTCGAGGCATAGCTTCCCGAACAGGCGGCGATCGTCATCGACCGGAAAACCCATGCGGTGTCGTGATAAGCGAAAATTCGGGCGGCGCCGCGCAGGCGGCCGTCCGGGCCAGGAACGGTCGCGCTCGTGACTCAGGCTTTCAGGAAGGCGAGCCGTTCATCGGCGCGGCTCGGCGCGATGGCGAGGATCTCGGCGCTGACCACGCCCCCGGCGACGAAGGGATCATCCTGCACCCGAGCCTCGATCTCCTCAGGCGAGGCATCATGCGCAAGGATCACGCCGCCGGCATTTGGCTGAAGGCTGCCGACCAGGAGGAACACGCCGTCGTCGAAGCCGCGTTTGATCCAAGCATTGTGCCCGTCCATGAATTGCGGAGCCTTGATCTTGTCGGTGAAACGAAGGGTGATGACAAACATGGCTGCTCCATCAGGCGGGTTGGCGGGAATGGGGTATTGAGGCGGCCGGGCATTCGGCATGCAGCCATGCCTCCATGTCCTCCACCTCGCGGCGGATGAAATCCTCGTCGTGGAAAGCGGTGGCGAGCGCCGCGACGCCCTGGCTGCGCATCAGGATGTGGAGGGCCAGCGCATCGGCATCCGCTTCGCGCCCGAGCGCGGCGAATTGCTGGGCGAGCCAGTCGCGGAACAGGGAAAACAGACCGGCGGCATCATCCTTGGCCGCATGATCGAGCTTCGCCAATTCGTTGCAGAGCGTGCCGACCGGACAACCATGCGCCATGATACTCGTCTGGTTGGCGATGAGCATGTGGACGAAGCTGCGGATACGGTCAGCCGGAGACTCCGCGTCTTGATCCCACACGTCCAGCATGGCGCGGGTGTTTGCAGCCCGTTGCGCGATCACGGCGTCGAGAATCTCGTCTTTTGTCTTGAAATGGTAATAGAAATTGCCACGCGACAGCCCGACATCCTTGGCGATGTCGGCAAAGGAGGTCGCTTCGAACCCGTGCTCATAAAAGAGCCGATCGGCGACATCCACGATCTGTTGGCGTGTTTCGTTCGCGCCCATATCCGGCCTCCACGATCGTGGCGCGGGGGACAGAGCCGTGAAACGCGCCGTAGGACGTTTATCCTAGAGATGTCTAGGGCAAGTGTCCTACGCGGTCAAGCGCGGGGATCGAATAGCGGGTTCGCATCGCCGTTCTGAAAGGCCCGCACGGCACACGAAGCGATCATCGCCTAACCCGCCTCGCAGGGGAGGGCTTTCGGTCGGGACTGCCGATCGATGAGATTGATGCCGAGCCCTGCTAGCGTACAGGCGCCGAGCAGGATGGCCGTGCTGACGGTGTCGCCCCGTCCGACCCAACTCGCGACGATCGGCGCCAGCACGAGCAGTGCGCCGTTGTTCATCGATTCCGAGGACGCCAATATGAAGCCGGCGTCCGAGCCGGCCCGGCTCGCCTGAACGGCGGTGTTGGCGGGAGCGGCGAGGCCCGAGGCCAAGCCCCAGAGAGCCAGAAGAAAGATGGCCAAGCCGGGGGCTCGGTTCGGTGCGGTGCGCGCTGGTCGTGACGGTGGCCCTCGCCGCGGGTGGCACCAACATCTGGCTGCTGTTGCCGGGCCTGTTCGGCGTCGGCGCGGCGATGATGGTGGCGATCTCGACCATTCAGGTGCGCCTGACCGGCTTCGCGCCGGAAGCGCGGAGCCTGATGTGCGCGATGAACCTCATCTCACTGAACGCTGCCAATGCCTTCGGCGCCTGGACGGGCAGGCTCGCCATCAGCGCCGGCTTCGGCCTCACGCTCGCCGATCTCGTCCTGTTCGGCCTGACCCTTCTGGGCCAGCGCCGGACCGCGAAGCCGGCTGACCCTCCAGACCCCCGCTCAACCACGTCCGAATGCTGAAGGGAGACTCATCATGGCGACGGCTGTCTGCTTCACGATTGTGCCGCTCAGATCACGCCACCATTGGCGCGTATGATCTGGCCGTTGATCCAGCCGCTGTCCGGCCCGACCAGCACCGAAACGACACGCGCGATGTCGTCGACCTCGCCGAGGCGACCGAGCGGGTTCATCTGCCTGATGCGATCGAGCACGGCCTGGTCCTTGCCCTCCAGGAAGAGTTCGGTGGCGACAGGCCCGGGCGCGACCGCGTTGACGGTGATCCCCCGGGATCCCAACTCTTTGGCGAGGATATGCGTCAGGGCTTCGACCGCGGCCTTGGTGGCCGCATAGACGCCGTAGGTCGGCTGGTACAAACCCACGACGCTCGTGGAGAAGTTCACGATACGGCCGCCGTCGCGCAACCGTTTCGCCGCCTCGCGGAGCCCGTTGAACGTACCCTTGAGGTTGATCGCGATGCTCTGGTCGAAGCTCGCGTCATCGAACTGGGCGAGGGGGCCCAGCTTCATGATGCCGGCGTTGTTCACCAGCACGTCGACCCCGCCATAGGCCGCTTCGGCGGAATCGAACAGGCGCTTTACCGCCAGCGGGTCACTGACGTCGGCCTGGCAGGATATGGCTCTCCCGCCCGCCTTTTCGATCTCGTCGACCAGCCTGGCGGCCGCATCAGCGCTGCCGGCATAGTTGACGACGACCGAGAGGCCATCGCTCGCCAGCCGCCGGGCGAGGGCGGCGCCGATGCCGCGAGACGCGCCGGTGACGATCGCGACCCTGTTCGTGGATGTGGTCATTGTCGTTTTTCCTTTACTGTGGTGTTGCGCCGCCGATGGGCGCGTCAAGTCGGCTGTCTGCAGCCGGCTTCAATCCTTCGCGCGATAGTCCGTGGGGATCACGAACACCTCGTCGGCGCGGGCATAGCCGCCGTCCTTGATCTCCTCGATCAGAACCATGGTGTGCGGGCGAGCGGCCTCGGAGAAATACTCGACCAGCATTGCCGTGGTCCGGTGGACGATCTCCTCTTTCTGGGCGCGGCTCAGCGCGGCCTCGGGAACCTTGAAATTGGCAAACGGCATGATCTTCACTCCTGCTGGTTGATGGAAGCGGCGACCGGACGCTCCGGCGCTCCGCAGGCTGGCCATCGGCGCTCGGAACGCGCTTCAAGGAGAAAGGTAGCCGTTTTGAAACTCAGGGATAGAAGGTCGATCTTAACATCACCGTTTCCAAAAACATAACAATCCGCTAAGGGACGATAATGGATCGCATCGACGTCATGCGGCTCTTCGTCAGGATCGTCGAGCGCGGGAGCTTCGCTCAGGCCGCGCGGGATCTCCAGATTCCGCGCCCGACCGCCACCCATGCGATCCAGCGCCTGGAGGCGGATCTCGGCGTCCGGCTGCTCGAACGGACAACCCGGAACGTGCGGCCGACGCTCGACGGCTCGCTCTACCACCAACGCTGCATTCGGCTCCTCGCGGACCTCGACGAGGTGGAGAGCATATTCGGGAATGCCGAGCCCAGGGGGCCGCTTCGGGTGGACATGCAGGGAACCATCGCGCGGTTCTTCGTGCTGCCCGCGCTGCCCGGGTTCATGGCCCGTTATCCCGGGATCTCGTTGAGCCTCAGCGAGGGCGACCGCATGGTCGACCTCGTCACCGAGGGCGTCGATTGCGTCGTCCGTGCGGGCGATCTCTCCGACTCCTCTCTGATCGGCCGCCGCCTCACCATGTTCGAGCAGATCACCGCGGCGAGCCCCGCTTATCTCGATCGCCACGGCGTCCCCTCGGCGCCGGACGATCTCGATGGCCATCGGATGGTCGCCTACACCGCCTCCGCGACCGGGCTGCCCTATCCGATGGAGTTCGGGAGGGACGGTCGGGAATGGGAGATCCCGCTGCCCCACGACGTCGTCGTCCGAGGCGCCGAAATCTACACCGCCGCGGGCGTCGCCGGATTGGGGCTGATACAGGTCCCGCGCTATCGCGTGGCGCATCAGATCGCAGCCGGACAGCTCGTTCCGGTCCTCGAGGCCTTTCCGCCCCCGCCGATGCCGGTGTCCGTGCTCTATCCGCAGAGCCGCCATCTGTCCTCGCGGATCCGTGTCTTCATTGACTGGCTGGCGGAGGTATTTCGGGCCCCTCTGATCTAGAAAGATGAACCCCTTTCTACGACAGCCCTCTATCGAGGCGCAAAATAGGCATTACGGGGCAAGAACGTGCATAGCTGCCGTCTTTCGCCTCAGGCAGGATGCCCTGCCTTCCCAAGTGAAGCAGGCCCTCCGTTGGATCGGATTCTCGCCATACGTACCTTCGTTCGCGTCGCCGAGGCAGGCTCGTTCGCCAAGGCGGCGGACTCGATGAACCTGCCAGGTCCTCGGTCGGCAAGCTCCTGCAGGATCTCGAGACGCATCTCGGCACCAAGCTCGCCGAACGGACGACGCGGTCCGTCACCATGACCAACGAAGGCGTCGCCTATCACGAGCGTGCGCTCCGCCGCTGATATCGCGCAGGCCTGGTCGACGGCTGCGAACTCGAAGCGCGTCAGCGTTTGCAGACGTCGTCCAGACGGAAGATCTCCTCGATCCCGACCGGGGTAGCCTCATCGCAGGGTTCGTAGGCCAGGGTGGCCAGCACGCGATAGCCATGAAACCAGAAACGCGAGATCCAGCGGTGCTTGAACGCCGAATCGATCTCCGAATCGAGATGCCGGGTGCTGACGCCGACGATCATCGCGATATCACCCTTGATGATCCCCTTTCTGGTATCGGCATCATCGATCGCGATGCGGGTCTCGCCGATCATCCGGGGCTCGAGGAAGCGCCCGGCGAGCCTCGAAAACAGCGGCCATGCCTGGGCGCATCCCTGCGATGTCGCCTCGAGGCAAATCCCGTCCAGGTCGAATATCGCCTGGACCGACGACAGTCTCTCGATGAAGCGGCTCTTGATGGCGAGCTCGTCGCGGATCTGGGTCGCGATGAGGTCGGTTATCCGGTGGGATATCTCGATCGAGGGGATGTCGAGGCCGCATTCCCACCGCGACACGGTGGCTTGCGAAACGCCGAGCGCGCCGGCCATCACGTTTTGCTTGATGCCGTTCGACTTGCGCCAGGTCCTGATCTTTTCACCGATGGCCAAATCGTTCATGGTGCTAGTTGTGCGTAAATTTACATGCCTTTGGAAGACAGAAGTAAGATTTAAGTGTGCTCTGTCTGGAAGACAAGCTCCCGGCCGTATTTTCCAATACCATATCGATCCATGCCCGCCGAAGCCTCCGGAATATTTAGGAAAAAACCGTGGTAACATGTTGATTTGACAGGAAATGTATTCATTATACACATCATAGGGCCATTGCTCGATGGGGAATCGAAAATACCCCCGAACATTGGTGGAACGGTAAGTTCGAACCATCGACGACCGGGAAGCCGCGATAGGTATTACGTTTTCCGCTTCGACAGATATGACTTGGAGCAAGATGTCCCTTCCACCCTGCGGGAGTACTCTGTAGAAACAGCCCTCTACTGTGCCGCCTCTATTGCAAGAAAAGACAATTTTGAGGGTGGATGGCGGACGGGCCGTGGTTCGGCTGGAATATCGTCATCCCTGACGTTCCCGAATGCGCATGGCAGCTTGTGGCGGGGCGCCTTCTGTCCGGAAGGCGGCGGGCACGACGCTTCCGCGTCGAGGGAAAGACGGCCGGATTTACTGGATGAAGGAGTCGCACACTGGAGGCAGAGCGCTGGCTTACAGTCGTTTATGCCCACGACTGTCTTTGTGTCGCGTATACGGACGTATATTTTAGTCACGGCAACAGGATATTTTGCTGTAGCGTTGCTGTCATATCCTAAAATAAGTTGCCGGCCGCATGGCGAAGGGTATTCGCGCCCTTCACGACATGCGTTTGGGGGATAAGACTGTGAATATTTCGTTCTGCGCGCGCAGGCATGCACGCAAATATCTTCTGGCGGGTATTTCCACATTGGTGCTGGCGGCTGCCACGCCGGCTGCCTTTGCCGCGGGGGCCGGCTCGCTGGACAAGACCTTCGGCGCCGACGGCAATGGCGACGGCACGCCCGACGGCGTGGTTTCCACCTCGCTGGGAAGCGGCGATGACGTCGCCAACGCCGTGGCCCGCGCGCCGGGCGACAAGCTCGTGATCGTCGGCAGCCATTTCGCCAAGGGCTCGCTCGATTTCGTCGTGGCGCGCTACGATCGCGACGGCACGCTCGACAAGAGTTTCGGGGCGGATGGCAACGCCGACGGCACGCCGGACGGGGTGGTGGACGTCTCGCTGGGCGAAGGCGACGACGTGGCGACGGCCGTCGCTGTGCAGCCCGACAGCAAGATCGTCGTGGCGGGCTATCACCAGGACGGCAAGAGCAAGAACATCTTCGTGGCGCGCTTCGACAAGAATGGCAGCCTCGACAAGAGCTTCGGCGCCGACGGCAATGCCGATGGCGCGCCCGACGGCGTCGTCAACGTCTCGCTGGGCGAGGGCGACGACATCGCCCGCAGCGTCGCGCTGGAACCCGATGGCAAGATCGTCGTGGCGGGCGACACGGTGAAGGGCGACAGCTCCAACATCGTCGTGGAGCGCTTCAACAAGAACGGCACCCCGGACAAGAGCTTCGGTGCCGATGGCGGCAGTGACGGCACGCCGGACGGTTTCGTCAGCCTCGACCTCGGCGCCGGCGACGATGTGGCCAATGGCATGGTCATCGACGGTGACGGCAAGATCGTCGTGGCCGGCTCGCACAAGGAAAAGGGCAGCGACAACATCATCGTCGCGCGCTTCGACAAGGACGGCAAGCTGGACAAGAGCTTCGGCGCGGATGGCGGCAGTGACGGCACGCCGGACGGCGTGGTCAGCGAATCGCTGGGCGACGGCAATGAGGTGGCCCGCGCCGTGGCGCTGGACGGGAAGGGCCGCGTCGTGATCGCCGGCACCGCTGTCGGCAAGGATGGCAGTTCGAACTTCGTGCTCGCCCGCTTCCTGCACAACGGCAGACTGGACACCACCTTCGGCGCGGATGGCGGCAATGACGGCACGCCGGACGGTTTCGTCAGCCTCGATCTCGGCAAGGGCGACGATGCCGCCACTTCGCTGGGCCTCCAGCCCGACGGCAAGATCGTCGTCGCCGGCTACCACACCGACGGTGGCAGCAAGAATATCGCTGTTGCCCGTTATCTGGCCAGCGGCCAACTGGACAAGAGCTTCGGCGCGGACGGCAACAATGACGGTACGCCGGACGGCGTGTTCGGCATCTCGCTGGGCGCCGGCGACGACGTGGCCAGCGGCCTGGTGATCGACGGCTCCAAACTGATCGTCGTCGCCGGCAGCACCGAAGACAAGGACCACAGCAAGAACATCGTTCTGCTGCGCCTGCTGGCCAGGTAACGCCGGCGAGCGGAGGAGGCCGCACGGATCGGCTTGGGATCCGTGCGGCTTGTCCCGGCGGCGGGCGATTTGCTCGCCATCCTCCCGATGGAGGCAATTTGTGTCAAAGGGATCGCTGATCGTCGGTTTTGACCGCGGCGTGTGGTGCCCCACTGCGACATGGAGCGCACACGCTGCGGGTGGCGACCAGCGGCTGCGGGTCCATCAGCGAGAACAAGCTGGATTTCCCGATCATGTCTGACACGAAAGGCAAGGTCGGTGCCGCCTTCGGCCTCAATTTCAGACATACAAGGTGGCCATTCTTCGCCATGCTCCGGCGCGATGGGCGCGTCCGTCCCAGAAATGCAGCTGATGGCGGATGCCCTTCTCATCGAGGAGACGGCTGAGATGGCGGTTGTTGTCGAGGAAAGGGTCGGCCTTTCCGATGACGAAGACGATGTCGAGCCGGCGCAACTCGCTCAGCCGCCATGCGCAGTCGAGGCCGGGCAGGAAATGCGTCGGGGTGTGGAAATAGACGTCGTCGCTGTAATAGCCGTCGAACAGGTCGCCGAAGCATTCCACCTGCGTCGTCAGATCGTAGCGGCCGGAAAAGGCGACGAGCTTGCGGAACAGATGCGGATGCCGGAAGACGAGGCTGGCGGCCTGGAATGCACCGAGGCTGCAGCCCATCGCCATCGTGCAATCGTGGGGGTTGGTCTGGGCCATCAGCGGCAGCACCTCGTTGAGGATATAGTCCTCGAAGGCGGCGTGCCGGCGGATGCGGTCGGCCGGATGGCGGCCGGAAGCATAGAAGGTCTCCTGCGCCAGTCCCTCGATGCAATAGAGCTGCAAATGCCCGGCGCCGACCTTGCCGGCGAGGCTCGTGACGATGTCGAGCTTCTCATATTCCCAGAAGCGCCCCTCCCGCGTCGGGAACATGAGCACCTTCGCTCCGGCATGGCCGAAGATCAGGAGTTCCATGTCCCGATGCAGGCGCGGACTGTACCAGCGCCGATAATCCCGCTTCATGTCGCCCTGAAGAACCGTCTGACTTTCTCTGCGAGCAGGGCATTCTGCTCCCCGCCGCCAGGATAATCGACAGGGCCCGCATCCAGGATGACGGTTTCATGATGCTTCGATGTCGGCCAGATCCGGATCAATCTCGCCGTTCCCGAATGCGGTAGGTTACCCTGCCGTTTCGCAGTCCGGGCGATGGACGATCAGATCAGAGGCCATGCCGCGTATCGCGATGCCGCCGACAGCCCCAAGCGCGCCGCCGATGCGGGGCGCCGCGACAAGCGGCGCAATCCTCGCATCTGGATGCTCGGCGCGCTCACGCTGCTTTTGCTGGCGGCCGGCGGTTTCGCATGGCGACGCCTGCATACCGCGCCGATCGTGCATGACGCGACCGTTCCCGTAACGCGCGGCACCATATGGAGGATGGCTTCACTCTGGCGCCGCCGACGGTGACGCCTGGCGCGGCAACCGTGCTGGGCTCCATGGGCTCGGAAGCCATCTCGGCGGTACGGGCCGTTTTGATTTCGGCGGTGAAGCAGGTGGCAGGCTTCGATGGAGGGGCGGCCGCGTCGGACATGGAACGACTTCTCCTTCGATCGCCGGGATCGCGTCTTGAGGCTGTTCCAGCGACTCTGCGGCCTGCTTTGCGGACAAGCGCCGGCCTGCGTGACGGCCTTCAGGCAGTCGGAACGGTGCCGCCGTCGATCGTGTATTCCGTGCCGGTGATCGCGGAGGCTCTCGGCGATACGAGGAACGCGATGAGGTCGGCGACCTCTCGCGGTTTGGCAGGGCGTCGGAGCGGAATGCCGCCGAGCGCATCCATGATGATCAGCTTGCCACCCTCATAGTCCGTGCCCGCATCCGCCGCGAGACGCTCCGCCAGGGCGACTGCCGCTTCGGTTTCCACCCAGCCGGGCGAAACGCGGACCACTCGGATGCCCTTGGGCGTCACCTCCTTGGACAGGCTCTTGCTGTAGGTCGCCAGGGCGGCCTTGGCGGCGGCATAGGCCGTGGTGGATTCGGGGAGGGGCAATTCGTGCTGGATCGACGTGACGTGGATGATGACGCCGTGTCCCTGCTCGATCATCGAGGGCAGGAGGGCGCGGTCGAGACGCACGGCCGGCATCAGGTTGAGATTGATCTCCTTGAGCCACTCGTCATCGCCCAGAGCCGCAAAGCCGCCGGGAGGCGCGGAGGAACCGCCAAGGACGTTCACGATGATATCGACGCCGCCGAGATGGGAGACAACGCTACGGGCGACCTCGGCACAGCCCTCAGGCCGCGTCATGTCGGCGGCGACGTAGTGGACGTCCGGAGGGGGGACTTCGGGCACGGATCGCGCCGCGGCGACGATCTTCACGCCGGCCTCGGCCAGGGCCTGGACGACGGCGGCGCCGATGCCCTTCGTTCCGGCGGTGACGAGGGCACGACGGCCGGCAAGATCGAGGTCGAAGCTCATGCGACGATCTCCAGCGAAGCGATCTTGCCGCCATCGAGGACGAAAAGGTAGCGCAGGTCCACCGGACTGCCGGGGAAGTCGCCGGTGACATGGCTGGTGACGACGATCCGGCCACCTTCGGTGGTGATCGCGAACGGTTCGCTGGTGTAGGTGTATTTGGCCGAAGCGCCGGCCTTCCACTGCCGGATCGCGTCGCGCCCGGCATGCGTGCCGCCCTCGTCGGTGACGATGGCGGCTTCGGCGAAGCATTGGGCTACGGCTTCGCCATCGACGGCGTCCGCCTTGAAATAGGCCGATAGGGGGGCGGGCAATTGGATCGTCATCTGGGCTCCTTCCGGCAACGCGCTTGCGGCCGATCGATTGCGTCGGAGCGAAACTGGCCCTAGGCTGACAGAATGACAAGAACGCACGAAAAAGTTGGGTACTTACCGAAAGGTGAGCATGATGGCTACACGCGCGAGACGGCCGCCGAGGGCGTGGAGCGAGCCCTGAAGCTGTTGGAGGGACGCTGGAAGCTGGTGATCCTCTTCCATTTGTTCGGCGGCCGCGTGCTGCGGTTCTCGGATCTGGAGCGCGCGATCCCCTCGATCTCGCAGAAGATGCTGATCCAGCAACTCCGGCAGATGGAAAAGGACGGCATCGTGCATCGCTTCGTCCATCACCAGGTCCCGCCGAAGGTCGAATATGCCCTGACGGATTGGGGCCAGGCGCTGTGCCCGGCCCTCGACGCATTGCTGACCTGGGCTGTCGGGCGGCCACGCGAAGTGGACGCTGTGGGCAGCCCGGGAGCCGAATCCGCGTAGCGATATCGGAAGGAGCCGTGGGCCGCGGAGCGATTTCCCGCTTCGACTGTCGGCTGGTCGCGATGACCCGGCGCCACCGGCATTCGGCCTCTTTACCGATGGGTAGCCCGCCACCGCTCCGGAATGCGCCGCGCCGTGGCGCAGCGATCGAAAAGAGCACCCGAAGGATCTACTCGGCCGTGGCGCCGATGGTCGTCGCAGAACCGCCGCCAGCCGCGGCGTTTCGCCGGGGCCGGCGCACGACCCTCACCTTGCCGCTGTTGCCGCCGCCGCAGAAAAGCCGGTCGCCGCCATCGGATTCGAGGCCCGAAACAGCCATACCAGTCGGCATGTCGAGCCTCTCGATCACCTCACCTGTTCGGGGATCGATATGCCGCACCTCGCTCTCGTCACCTTCCCAGGTGCCGTGCCAGAGCTCGCCGTCCACCCAGGTCACGCCGGTGACGAAACGGTCGGATTCGATGGTGCGCAGGATCGCCCCCGTATGGGGATCGACCTGATGGATCTTCCGGTCGCGGTACTGGCCGACCCAGAGCGTCCCTTCCGCCCAGGCGAGGCCGGAATTGCCGCCGCCGCCGGGCGCCGGGATCGTGGCGAGCACGCGCCCGGTGTGCGGATCGATCTTCTGGATGCGATCCGCGGCGATCTGGAACAGATGCCGGCCGTCGAACGCCGTTCCGGCATCGGCGGCCACGTCGAGCGAGCGCACCGGCTCGCCGCTGGCCGGATCGAAGGCGTTCAGCCTGTCGCCGGAGGCGAACCATGCGTGCCGGCCGTCGAACGTGACGCCGGCGACGTTGCAGACGCCCGGAAAGGGGCCGTACTCGCGGAGAATCTCGGCTTCTGATCGCTTCATGCTTCTGTCCTGCCGGCGGAGGAGCGGGAACGTCGAGCCTCGATCCTAGCCGCCCGGCAGGATGGCAGGGAGTAACAACGTCGTCGCGAAAGCGGGAACGGGCGGGGTCATCCAGCGCCGCGCACGCCCGCGGCCGTGGGATTGCACCTTGCCGGCCGCCGCAAGCTGGTCGAGGGCACGCTGCACGGTGCGCTGGCTGGCGCCGAGGGCGAGCGCCAGGGCCGAACTTGGCCACGACTCGCCGTCGGCGAGCAAGGCGAGCACGGCCGCATGCCGCTCCTCGACCGGGCGCGCCAGCACGAGGACCTCGGCGCCCCGGCGCGGCGCCAGCGCAAATCCCCGCTTCGTGGCGCCGATGCCCGCCAGCGCCCGCAGCATGGCGCGAAGCCGGGCGATCTCGACCCGCAACCGCGCCCGATGCGATTCGTCGGCGGCCTTCGCGCCGAAGGCACGCGCGACGAGCGCGTCCCTCGACACGTCGCCCGGCCATGCCTCGGCCAGCGTCCGCGCAAGCGCGAACAGCACCGGACGGGTTGCGAGCGAGACGACGACGCCCCGGCTGCGCACGATGTAACGGCAGGCATCCACGACGAGGGCGTTCGATGCCTGCAGCGCCTCGACCTCGTCGAGCAGGAGAGGGCGCTCTTCGCCGCGCGCGATCAGGCGCGCGGCGGGTGTCTCCAGCACCAGAGAGGCGCTTTCGACCTCCGCCGTCAGCGCCGGGATGCCCGCGCGGCGTGCGGCCTCCCCGGCCCGGGCGAGCGCCGCCCGGGCCTCCCCCGCCCTGACGCGCCGCATCGCGATGCCGGCGACCACGAGGGCATGGGCGGCCTGCGAAGCGGGCGGGAGAGGCGCGGGATCGAGATCGGCCAGCATATGCTCGGACAGCACATGCTCAGCTTGGTCGAGCCGCCCGATCAAAAGGAGGCGCCGGACCTCGAGGTAGCGGGCATGCGCGGCATTGACGCGGTCGCCATGCGCCTCGAGCGTTGCCCGCGCCGCCTCGAGCGCCTTCGCGGGATAGCCGAGGTCGCGCGACACGAGCGCGATCTCGGCCTCGGCGACGACGCATCGCGCGCGGGCCGCCGCTTCCTTCGGGCCGAAGGCACGGACCGCACGGCGCAGCAGGATCCTGGCGCGATCGAAGTCGCCGAGCTGCGCCATCGCGATGCCTCGCAGCGCCAGCGCCGGCGCGTCCTCGCGCAGGGCGACCCGGTTCAGCGCGCCGAGAGGATCACCCGCGGCGAGCGCGCGCGCCGCGGTGGTGATCAGCGAGTCCACGGAAATCCCGCCACATTTGTCACTCCCAGCCTTCGACAGCCGGTCCTAGCCTATCTCACGACCGCCCGGCGGCAAGCCGTATCGGCACCGGGCGACGACGAGACCAACGAAGGAGAGACCCATGCCGACGACACACATGACGGGAACCCGCGGAGAGTGGCTGGATGCCCGGCTCGCTCTGCTCGAAGCCGAGAAGGAATTGACGCGGCGCGGCGACGAACTGGCGCGCCGGCGCCAGGCGCTGCCATGGGTGCGCGTCGACAAGGCCTATCGGTTCGAAACCGATGAGGGCTCGGCCTCGCTGGCCGACCTCTTCAGAGGGCGCTCGCAGCTTCTCGTCTATCACTTCATGTTCGGGCCCGACTACAAGGCGGGATGCCCGTCCTGCTCGTCGATCGCCGACGGGTTCGACGGATTCGTCGTCCATCTGGCCAATCACGACGTCACGCTTTCGGCGGTGTCGCGGGCGCCGCTCGAAAAGCTGCAGGCCTACAAGCAGCGGATGGGCTGGAGGTTTGCCTGGGCCTCCTCGCAGGGCGGGGACTTCAATTTCGACTTCAACGTCTCTTTCACCGAGGAGCAGCAGCGCGCGGGAACCATCGAATACAACTACCGGAGCGGCGGCCACGCGATGGACGCCACACCGGTTCCCGCTCCCGTCGCCGAGTTCGCGGCGATGTCGGGAACCGACGCGGCCACCTATTCACGCGACAGGCCGGGCCTGAGCACCTTCGTGCGGGAGGACGGCGTCGTCTACCATACCTATTCCACCTATGCGCGCGGGTTGGACGGCATCTGGGGCATGTATCAGTGGCTGGACCGCGCCCCCAAGGGCCGCAACGAGGCGGGCATCTGGTGGCGCCGCCATGACGAGTATGACAGGGCCTGAGGGAAGGCGTCCTCTTTGTGGCTCGGTCATGCCGAAGCGGGAGACAGGACATGAGTGAGGCTTGCAGGGGCGGCGGCACCGCCACCCTCGGCGCGGCCGACTGGCTCGGCCTCGCGGCGGCGCCGACCTTCGCCATCATGGCGCTGCTCGCGGGCGTTCCTGGCGGCAGCGCGCCGGATATGCTCTGCTCGGCCGGGGAGGGCGGATCGCCGCTGGGCGGCATGGCGGCCATGTATCTGCTGATGAGCGCCTTCCATGCGGCACCCTGGTTGCGGCTGGCCGCCAGGCGGGGAGGCGGCTCCCGCGGACGGTATTAGAAACCGGCGCCTATGCCGGTGGCGATGCCATGTCGATCACGAAACGTAGCGAACGTCCGGCCGTTCCGATCTGTCCCACGAGCACCAGGGTGCCGTCGATGTCGAGCAGCGGCAGGCAGGGATTGATGCCGTGCTTGACCGGCACCGAGGCCGACCGCGAGCATTTCCTTTCGGTCTTCGCGGGTGCAGAGGCGATATCGTCATGGTCCTTCGCTCGCCGTGGCGCGGCGGCCGTCACCGCACGGCCGCGTCGGCGCCGTATTGCTCGTCGGTGACCTTCTCCATCCACTCGACGACCTTGCCGTCGAGCGCCTCGGCGATCGCGATATGCGTCATCGCGCAATCGGGCGCGGCGCCATGCCAGTGCTTTTCCGCCGGCGCGAACCAAACGATATCGCCGGGACGGATCGTCTCGACCGGGCCGCCTTCCCGCTGCACCCGGCCGAGCCCGGAGACGACGATGAGCGTCTGGCCGAAAGGATGGGTGTGCCAGGCGGTCCGCGCGCCGGGCTCGAAGGTGACGGTGGCGCCGCCGACGCGGGCCCCGCCGCTGCCGCTGAACGGCGCATCGATCCTCACGGTGCCGGTGAAATAGGCCTCCGGCCCCTTCGCCGATGGCTGCGAGCCGTTTCGCCTGATCTCCATCGTCCTCTCCTCGTCGCCGAAAAGCCGGCGAGCGCCCACGCCGCCGGCAGCATCGCGCGAGTGTGGCATGCAGGCGGTCCGGGTGGAAGGCCAGCTCGTGTTCAACGACGTGCCGATGATCATCCGCGCCGCCGTGGCCGGCTTTGGCCTCGCCTGCGTGCTGGAGGACCAGGCCGAAGCCTTCGTCGCCGACGGCAGCCTGGTGCGCGTGCCGGAGGACGGGTGTTCTCCCTTTCCGGGCTACCATCTCTAGTATCCGAGCTGGCGACAGCCTTCCGCAGCCTTCGCGCTGCTGGCGGATACGCTGCGCCACCGGGGCTGACGGGAGCGACCCGCATCCGCGCTGCCGATATCGAGAGAGGCGGTCGAGCCGGCCTGAGCGAAGGTCTCGCGATGGAGGGGCGGAAAGAGAGGTGCACAGCGTGCCTGTATTCAGAAAATATGGCGACTTGAGTTGGGGATCAAAGGTAAAATTCCATGAGGTCAGCCATGTCAGCGTTTTGTTCCGACATGAAGATCTTTTAATCGGAATAAAATTCGGAATGGACCTTACGAAATATAATCGATTTCTTTGGATTTCGTCGCCTCGCGACACTATTTTGACGGTATTCAAATCTAATAGGGTCTCTTTCCATTATTCGGCGAGGAAGCGATGATTTTCTATCAGTTCACGGCGACACCGGGTTCAGCGCAGGCGCTCGTGGGCGACAGGGCAGGGTCGCGATTGCCGAAATTGACCTCGGGGGTCTGGATGTATCTGAAGCAGATCGATGTCGCCGCCCCCACGAGCGAGAGCCCTGTGGGCACGGACCAAGTGAAGGCGGCCATCGAGAAGGACGGATACTTCCTGTGGCCAGAATCGCCCGCCAATCCGTAAAGGGAGTGCCGGCCGTCCTTGGGCGGGCGGCTCCGCCATGCTCGGCCTGGGCCGGCGCGACGCCGCTGTCGGCGACGGGCAGCCGCATCCCGAGCCTGTCGAGCGCACTGCATCCGTCGCCGGAGGATGAGGGCCAGCGCAGAAGCTTGCGCGGGCTCAGAGGACCTTTCCCGGGTTCAGGATGCCTTGCGGATCCAGGGCGTTCTTGATGACGCGCATCAGCGCCAATTCTTCCGGTGTGCGCGTATAGGCCAGGAATTTCTTCTTCTTGAGGCCGATGCCGTGTTCGGCGGAGATCGTGCCGCCATGCCTGCGCACCAACTGGTAGACCACGTCGTCGATCGCGTCATAGGGCTGGGCGTCGGCGCCCGGCACGCAGGCGATGATGTGCATGTTGCCGTCACCGATATGGCCGTAGAAATAGCTGGTGCAGCCCGGTATCTCGGCCGCCAGGAGGGCACGGCATGCGCGCGCATAGGCATCCATGCCGGCGACCGGAAGCCCGATGTCGAAGGAGCTGTGCGGGCCGAGCACCAGCTTGAAATCCGCCGCCGCGTCGCGCGATCCCCAGAATGCCTTCACGTCCGCCAGGGACTGGGCCACGGCCGCGTCCTCGATGGTTCCCGCCTCGGCCTGGCTTTCCAGCCAGCTGTCGAACCGCCGGGCGTCGTCGGCATGGCTGCCCTGTGCCTCCACCAGGATGTAGAATTCATGGTCGCCGGCGATCGGCCGGCGGATGTTCGGCACGCGGCGCGTCGCCACCTCCCAATAATCGGGCCACATCGCCTCGAAAGCCGAGAGGGTGGGACCGAGCCAGCGCCGGGCGCTCGCCAGCAGTTCGAGCACGGCCTCGTAGCTGCCCAGCCCGCACAAGGCGGCCATGGTGCAGGCCGGCTTCGGGAAAAGCTTGAGGACGGCGCGGGTCACCACGCCGAGCGTCCCCTCCGAACCGATGAAGAGCTGCTTGAGGTCGTAGCCCGCATTGTTCTTGATCATCTTGTTGAGCCCGTCGACGAGCGTGCCGTCGGGCAGCACCACCTCCAGGCCCAGCACCATGTCGCGCATCATGCCGTAGCGGATGACCCGGTTGCCGCCGGCATTGGTGCCGATATTGCCGCCGATCGCGCAGGAGCCGCGGGCGCCGAGATCGAGGGCGAAGAGAAAGCCCGCGTCGTCGGCGGCCCGCTGGATCGCCTCCAGCGTGGTGCCGGCCCGTACCGTCATCGTCGCGGCCGCCGGATCGATTTCCTCGATGCCCACCAGGCGTTCGAGCGAGAGCGCCATGCCGCCCTCGATCGGCCGGCTGCCCCCGGCGAGCCCGGTCAGGCCGCCTTGCGGGACGACGGCGATGCCATGCTGCGCGGCGATCCGCATGGCCGTGGCCACGCCCTGCGGATCGGAGGGGCGTATGACGACCTGCGGGCGCACCGGCCCGAGGGTGCTCCAATCCTGAAGGTTCCGATCCGGGATGTCGTCGCCCGCCAGCACGGCCGACGGCCCGAGCGCCTGACGCAGCTGCTCCACGATGTTCGAGGATGCCATAGGCGAAGCCTCAATAGCCACGGGGCGACGGAGCGTTCTGCCCGCCGGGGGCGCCCCCGCCCGGAGCCGCCCCCTGCCGGCGGAACTCGACCTGTTCGCGCACCACCGCGAGGGCGGCGTCGCGCATGAGGCTGACGTCGCTGGCGACGGGAATGAGGCGGTAGCCGGTGCCGATCAGGCTCTGCCAGGTGGCGCCGGCGCTGGGCACGGTTCCCATCGGCTTGCCGCAGGCGAGCATGGCCGCCTCGGCCTCAGCGACGAGCGTACGCACTTCCGGCCGCCCGAGCTGTTCCAGGAGGCCGATCGATCCGGCCATATCGTTGACCCCGAGGAAGGGGACGTCCACGCCGTCCACCGCACAGATCTCCGCGGCGCGGCTGACGGCCCCGGCCGATTCGAGCTGGACGACGATCAGGATCTCGTCATTGGCGCGGCGCATGTAATCGGCGGCCTTGCCGAAGGTCGAGGCGCGCACGAGCGGGGCTGCGTAGCCGCGCCGTCCCTGAGGGGGATAGCGGCACGCCGCAACTGCGGCTTCGGCTTCCTGCGCCGTCTCGACGGAGGGAATCATCAGGCTGTCCGCGCCGGCATCGAGCAGGCGCTTGAGAACGATCGGATCGTTCCACGGCACCCGCACGATGCAGGGCACGACGCCTTCGGCGGCGCGCAGCATGTCCACGGCATCGCGCAACTCGCCGAAGCCGTGCTCGAGATCGAGAATGAGAAAATCAAAACCCTGATGGGCGAGAATCTCGACATTCGTGGCGCTGCCCGTCTCGATCCAGGCGCCGAACAAGGCTTCGCCGGCGCCGAGGCGCCTTTTCAATATATTTGGCTTGAACATATTCCGTCTCCATGGGCGTCGGCGCCGGCTTGGTCCGCGCATGCAAGCGGGGCGGGGGCACGCTAAACCGATGGCATCCTAGCCGTGCTGGAAACTGAAGTACAGTACCTCACACCGCAAAATAAGGTAGAGCCGACCTTGCCGCGGACCTCGCGCCGAGGCGATTTCGCATCGTTCGGCTGCAGGATTTGCCGAAGCGGCATGCGTCTTGTATCCTAGATGCAACCTGATTGTTCACCGGGACCGCCGCCTTCATGCCGCTTGCCGAGTCCGCCTCGCTCTCGATCGACCGTCCCCGCACCCTCACCGCCACGGTGGCCGAGAGGTTGCGCCAGGCGATCATCGATTCCGAGCTGCCGCTCGGCAGCGAGCTTTCGGAACTGGGGCTCGCGGCCAAGCTCGGGGTGAGCCGCACGCCGGTGCGCGAAGCCCTCTCCATGCTGCAGCTGCAGGGGATGGTCAACATCATTCCCCAGAAGGGCAGCTATGTCTTCTTTCCCACCGAGCAGGATCTCCTGGATCTGTGCGAATACCGCATTCTGCTCGAATGCCGGGCGGTGAGCTTCGCCATGACGAGGCGCCGCAGCGAAACCATCGCCATGCTGCACGAGGCGATGGCGGCCATGGAGGCGGCCCGGCTGCGGCGGGATCCCATCGCCTATTCGCGCGCGGACACCACCTTCCATGAAGCCTTCTTCCGCAACTGCCATAACCGCTACCTGGAGGATGGCTACGCGCTCGTCGCAGGCCTCATCGCCACGCTGAGAACCCATCTTTCGGTGCCGCTCGCCGGCGTGCAGGATCGATCCTATGTCGAACACCAGCAGATCATCAGCGCCTTCGAGCGGGGAGATCTGATCGAGATCGATTCCATCCTGGTCCGCCACATCCTCGGGACCCGCCAATCCTACGTCTCGGCGCTTCAGCAGGGCCTGATCAGCAACGTCGCGCAGGGCGCTTGACGAGACGCCAGGCGACAGGGGCGCCGCGCTCAGAACGTCGCCGCGCCGTTCACGGGCAGGCGCACGCCATAGAGCGACGTCGTGCCGCAAATATAGAGATAATTGCGTTTTTGTCCGCCGAAGCAAACATTTGCAACCACTTCCGGAACAAGAATCTTCCCGATGAGCGTTCCATCGGGGTCGTAGCAATGAACGCCGTCGCCGGCGCTCGTCCAGATCCGGCCGCTCGTATCGACGCGTAGCCCGTCGAAGAATCCGGCCTGGCAATCGGCAAAGATGCCGCCGCCGCGGAGCGTGCCGCCATCCGAGACCGTGAATTTGCGGATATGCGCCGGTCCGTCGGGGCGATGGCTGCGGCCGGTATCGACGATGTAGAGCAGGCTTTCGTCCGGGGAGAAGGCGAGGCCGTTGGGTTGCACGAAATCGTCGGCGACGAGGCGCAGTCCGCCGGCCGGATCGAGGCGATAGACGTGGTTGCCGGCCTGTTCGCTCGCGGCGAGATGGCCCTCATAATCGGAATCGATGCCATAAGTGGGATCGGTGAACCAGATGCTGTGGTCCGATTTCACCACCACGTCGTTCGGGCTGTTGAGCCGCTTGCCGTCATGGCGGTCGACAAGCGTCGTCACGCTGCCGTCGAATTCCGTGCGGGAGACCCGCCGTCCGCCATGCTCGCAGGTCACGAGGCGCCCGGACCGGTCCACCGTATTGCCGTTCGAGTGGCCGGCCGGGCTGCGGAAGACCGACACGATGCCGTTGCACGCGTCGAGGCGCAGCATGCGGTCATTGGGGATGTCGGACCAGACGAGCGAGCGGGCCGCCGGGAAATAGGCCGGGCCTTCGGCCCAGCGGCATCCGGTGAACAAGGTGTCGAGCCGCGCTGTCGGGATGAACAGGCGGCGGAAGCGCTCGTCTAGACACTCGAAACAGGAGGGGGTCGCAGGCATTTTCGCTCTCTTGATGGGCCGGGTTTGCGAGGCATCTTGACCTTAAGCCGACTTGTACCTTAGGTTCAATTCAAATTCGAGGTGACTTCTCGCGGTCGCCTCGAACGAGCCGCAAGGGCCCGGGGAGGCCACGGCGAACGCCGACGCAAAACGAACGGGAGGATCTCCATGAAACCTGCAATCGCCATCGCCTCGGTGCTGGCCCTGTGCCTCGCCACCACCGCGCTTGCCGACACGTCCGGCAAGAAGATCGCGCTGTCCAACAATTACGCCGGCAATTCCTGGCGCCAGGCCATGCTGCAGAGCTGGGACAAGGTCGGCAAGCAGGCCGTGGCGGACAAGATCGTCGCGGCCGCCGATCCCTTCACCACGGCCGACAAGGAGGCGCCGACGCAGGCCGCACAGATCCAGAACCTGATCCTGCAGGGCTACGACGCCATCGTCCTCGATGCGGCCTCTCCCGAGGCCTTGAACGGCGCCGTCAAGCAGGCTTGCGACGCGGGTATCGTCGTCGTCGCCTTCGACGGCCTCGTTACGGAACCCTGTGCCTACAAGGTCACCGTGGACCTCGCGGAGACCTATGGCGCCGAGCAGGTTCGCCAGGTCGCCAAGCGCCTGCCCAATGGCGGCAATGTGCTCTATGTCCGCGGCCTTGCCGGCACCAGCATCGACGCCGACATCACCACCGGGGTCCAGGCGGAGATCCAGAAGCATCCGAACCTGAAGATCGTATCCGAGGTCAACGGCAATTGGGACCAGACGACGGCGCAGAAGGCTGTCGCCACGGCTCTTCCTTCCCTGCCGGAGATCGCGGCCGTCATCGACCAGGGCGGCGACGGCTACGGCACGGCGCAGGCCTTCAAGGCCGGCGGACGCCCCTTGCCGCTGATCATGCTGGGCAACCGCCAGGACGAATTGGCCTGGTGGAAGCAGCAGCGCGCGGCCGGCAGCTATGACAGCTGGTCGGCCTCGGAAGCGCCGGGGATGGTCACCTTCGCGTTCTGGGTCGCCCAGCAAGGTGCTCGACGGCAAGAAGGTGCCCCATCAGGTGCCGATGGGTATCCTGACCATCGAGGCGAACGATCTCGACAAATATTTGGCCGAGACGCCGGTGGGCGGTGTCGCCAACAAGGAGTACTCGCAGGCCGAGGTGATCAAGGCGATCGAGCGCGCGCACTAGTCGCCCGCCCGCCTGGGAGGCCGTCGTGCCTGCCTGCGCATGTGCTCTCCGGGCCGGTTTACGTCCCGGCGCCGGAGAGTGCTCCGGCGCCGCGGATCATGACGGGGCCGATAGGCTGCCCCTGTCGCCGCCGCGACCGTGCACCGAGGGAGCGTGACCATGGCACGCCGGTGCGGGTTGCGGTCTCTTCGGCAAGGGCCGTTCCGGCGCGACACGCTCGTCGGCACGACGCTTGACGAGATCCCTCCCGGCCATGGCATCAAGGCGAGCCGCCAATTTCGATCGCCCGCCCGCAGGATCCTGCCCTCGAGCAGGAATGACGATATAGAGGAGGGCGCGACCGCAGCTCCACCCGGCGGCAGGAAGAACGATCATGGATGACGCGCCGACCGAAGCCTATGAGCACACCGAGCACGCCGAGCATGCCGCTCACAGCACCGATAAATTCGTTCCGCTCGTCGCGATGACGATCGCCATCCTCGCCGTGCTGGCAGCCGGCGTCGGCAGCCTGGAGACGATCGAAAGCGGGGCCTCGACCGCAGCCAAGACCGAATCGGTGCTCTTCCAGAACAAGGCCACCGACAATTGGAACTTCTTCGAGGCAAAGAGCCTGAAGAAGAACATGTACGACATCGCCGCCGCTCAGGGAGGTCCAAAATCGGAAGAGTTCCAGGCCCAGGCGGCACGGAACGAGGCGGACAGCCTGGACATCCAGAAGAGGGCCAAGGATTTCGAAGCGCGGTCCGACGACGCGCTCGAGAAAGCCGAAGTCCATGAACGGCGCCACCATTTCCTGACCGTCGCCGTGACGCTGCTTCACATTTCGATCGCCATCGCCACCATCGCCATCATCACCGGCGGCCGGCGCTGGCCGTGGTATACGTCGCTCGTCCTTGGCGTGATAGGCGCGGTCGTCGCGGCGGCGGCCTATGCGGCATGAGGGGGGTGGGAGCGCGCGAGGGAAACAGGGGGCCTCGCAGCGCCGCATGAACGTCTCCGCCGCTCGGCGCATCGGCCATTGCCGCGAAGCCGCTTCGAAAAGGCGGGACCCGCCACCCTGTGCCCCTGCGCTCGCCTCATCCGCAGCGACGCCTGCCCATGATCCAGGTCAATGTCGGCCGGCCGGTACCTTGATAGTCACGCATTGACAGGGTGGCCGGCGTCCCGCTGGCCAATGGTTCATTGGAGCTGTTTTCGGTGCGCTCTCCCGTTTCCTTCTTCATCGCCGCCGCGCTGACGGCCTGCATCGGCCTCGGCGGCGTCGGGGCGGCCGCCGCCGCCGAAACCAGCTTCGGCGACAAGCTGCAGGCTCTGTGGGCTCGGCTCGGCGGCAAGCATCTCCCCGACGGCATCGTGATGACGAACGGGCGCATCGAGGCCGAGGAGGTGCTGGTTTCGGCCAAGCTCGCCGGCCGCGTCTCCCAGGTTCTCGTCGACGAGGGGCAGACGGTCGAGGCCGGTGCCGTGGTGGCCCGCATGGACACCGCGGATCTCCAGGCCCAGCTCAACGGCGCCCAGGCGGTCGTCCGGCGGACGGAAAAGGCCGAGACCGAGGCGCAGGCCGTGATCGCGCAGCGCAACAGCGAGCTCGTGCTCGCCCAGCAGCAATATGATCGGGCCTTCACCTTGAACGCCCGGGGTTACGGCACGACGCAGGATCTGGATCTGCGCCGCAGCCAGCTCACGGCGGCCCAGGCCGCCTGCACGGCCGCCGGCGCAGGCCTCGAAGAGGCCCATGCGGCGACCGATGCGGCCCGGGCCGACGTCGCCCGCATCCAGTCGCAGCTCGACGATGCGGTGCTGACGGCGCCACGCCGGGGACGGGTGGAATACAAGCTCGTCCAGTCGGGCGAGGTCGTCGCCGCCGGGGCTCCGATCGTCACGCTGCTGGATCTTTCCAACGTGTATATGACGGTCTTCCTGCCGGCCTCGGCCGCCGGCCGCCTCGCCATCGGCGACGAGGCGCGCATCATCCTCGATCCTGCTCCCGACTATGTGGTGCCGGCGACGGTCTCCTTCGTTGCATCCGAAGCGCAGTTCACGCCGAAGACCGTGGAGACGGATGACGAGCGCGAAAAGCTGATGTTCCGCGTCAAGCTGCAGATCGCCTCGAGCCTTTTGCGCCAATATGAATCGCAGGTGAAGATCGGCGTGCGGGGCGTCGCCTATGCACGTACCAGCCGGGCGGCGGTGTGGCCTGCCGAACTTGCCGTGAAGCTGCCGCAATGAGCGAGGTCTCGGTCAACCTCCAGCAGGTCGTTCACCGCTACGGCAAGGCACTGGCCCTCGACAATGTCGACCTGGCGATTCCGGCCGGATCCATGGCGGGTCTCATCGGGCCGGACGGGGTCGGCAAGTCGACCCTTCTCGGGCTTGCGGCCGGCGTCGTCCGCGTCCAGCAGGGAGAGGTGCGCGTGCTCGGCGGCGACATGGCCGATGCCCGCCAGCGCCGTTCCGCAGGCGCGCGGATCGCCTATATGCCGCAGGGCCTCGGGCGCAATCTCTATCCGACCCTGGGCGTGGCGGAGAATCTCGATTTCTTCGGCCGTCTCTTCGGCCAGGACGGCGCCGAGCGCCGCGCCCGCATCGAGGAGCTTCTGGCCGCGACCGGCCTCGCTCCGTTCAGGGACCGGCCGGTCGGCAAGCTCTCGGGCGGCATGAAGCAGAAGCTGGGCATCTGCGCGGCGCTCATCCACGACCCCGACCTCCTCATCCTCGACGAGCCGACGACCGGCATCGATCCGCTGTCGCGCCGCCAGTTCTGGGATCTCATCGCCCGCATGCGGGCGCGCCGCCCGGACATGAGCGTCATCGTCGCCACCGCGTATATGGAGGAGGCCGAGCGCTTCGACTGGCTGGCGGCCCTCTATGCCGGGCGCGTCATCGCGACCGGCAGTCCGGCCGAGGTCCGGCAGCAGACGGGCGAGGCGACGCTGGAGCGGGCCTTCGTCGCCCTGCTGCCGGAGGACATACGCCGGGCCGACACGCCGCTGGAGGTCGCGCCGCGCGTCGTCCATGACGGCGCCCCGGCGATCGAGGCCGAGGGCCTCACCCGCCGTTTCGGCACGTTCACCGCGGTCGATCACGTCAGCTTCCGTATCGAGAAGGGGGAGATATTCGGCTTCCTCGGCTCCAATGGCAGCGGCAAGAGCACGACGATGAAGATGCTGACCGGCCTCCTGCCCGCCAGCGAGGGCCGGGTGGCGCTGTTCGGCCAGCCGCTGAACGCGGGCGACATGGAGACCCGCCGGCGTGTCGGCTACATGTCGCAATCCTTCTCGCTCTACGGCGAGCTCACCGTGCGGCAGAACCTGGTGCTGCATGCGCAGCTGTTCGGCATGCCGCATGAGGAGATCGAGCCGCGCGTGCAGGAGATGCTGAACCGTTTCGACCTCGCGGGCGTCGTCGGCAGCCGGCCGGAAAGCCTGCCGCTCGGCGTCCGCCAGCGGCTGCAGCTGGCGGTCGCCGCCATCCACCGGCCCGAGGTGCTCATCCTCGACGAGCCGACCTCCGGCGTCGATCCGGTCGCGCGCGACGGCTTCTGGCGCTTCCTCCTCGCCCTGTCGCGGGAGGAGGGCGTCACCATCTTCCTGTCGACCCATTTCATGAACGAGGCCGAGCGTTGCGACCGCATCTCGCTCATGCATGCGGGCCGGGTGCTCGCGGTCGGCAGCCCGGCGGAACTGAAGCAGCAGCGCGGCAAGGATAATCTGGAAGAGGTCTTCATCGAGGTGCTCGAACAGGCCGGGATGGGCAGCGAGGCCGGCGAGGGGAGCCTCTCCGCTCCGCCCCGCTCCCGGGCTGCTTCGGAGCCGAAGGCCGTCGATCCACGCCGGCTCTGGGCCTATGCATGGCGCGAGATCCTCGAGATCCTGCGCGATCCGGCACGGCTGGTCTTCGCCTTCCTCGGCCCGGTCGTGCTGTTGCTGGCATTCGGCTACGGCATCTCCTTCGATGTCGAGCACCTGCCCTTTGCGGCCTTCGACCAGGACAGGACGGCGCAGAGCCGCCAATTGCTGGAGAGCTTCCAGGGCTCGCGCTATTTCGACGAGCAGCCGCCCATCACCTCGGCGGGCGACATGGAGGCACGCCTGAAGAGCGGGGAACTGAAGCTCGCGGTCGAGGTGCCTCCCGACTTCGGCCGGGATCTCCTGCGCCAGCGTACGCCGGAGGTTGCCGTCTGGCTCGACGGCGCCATGCCCTTCCGGGCCGAGACGACGCGCGGCTATGTCACCGGCCTCGCGACGAGCTATGTGACGGATGAAGCGATGCGGCGGGGCGGCAAGGCCATTTCCCCCTATCCGATCGGGATCGAGCCGCGCTACCGTTACAACCAGGCCTTCAAGAGCGTGAACGCCATCGTGCCCAGCGTCATCGTGCTGATCCTGGTGATGATCCCTGCGATCATGACGGCGATCGGGGTGGTCAAGGAGAAGGAGACGGGCTCGATCGCCAATTTCCGGGCCACGCCGGTGACACGGATCGAATTCCTGCTCGGCAAGCAGCTGCCCTATGTGGCGATCGCCTTCGCAAGCTTCCTCTCGCTCCTGGCCCTGGCCTGGCTCGCCTTCGGCGTGCCGCTCAAGGGCTCCTTTCCCATGCTCGCCGCGGGGTCGCTGGCCTATGTGCTCGCCACCACCGGCTTCGGCCTGCTGGTGTCGAGCTTCGTCAGGAGCCAGGTCGCGGCGATCTTCGCCACCGCCATCATCGCCTTGATCCCGGCCGTGAACTTCTCCGGCCTGCTGGTGCCGGTCTCCTCGCTTTCCGGCAGCGGGCGGCTGATGGGGCTCGCCTTTCCTGCGGCCTGGTACCAGCCGATCAGCGTCGGGACCTTCGCCAAGGGGCTCGGTTTCGAGGCGTTATGGCCCAACCTCGCGGTGCTCGTCTTCTTCGGCGTGGGCTTCATCGCCGTGGCGATCATGACGCTGCGCAAGCAGGGAGTGTGACATGATCGCTTCCCTCGTCAGGATCCTGCGCCTCGGCATCAAGGAACTCTACAGCCTCAGGGCGGACCCGATCCTCGTGGTGCTGATCGTCTACACCTTCACCTTCGCCATCTACGCCGTGGCGACGGGCGCGAAGTTCGAGGTGGAGAACGCCTCCGTCGCCGTCGTGGACGAAGACCGCTCCATGCTTTCCGCCCGGCTGCGCGATGCCCTGCTGAAGCCCTTCTTCAAGGAGCCGGCGCTCATCGGGGCCGATCAGGTCGATACGGCCATGGACGCGGGAAACTATGTATTCATCGTCGAGATTCCGCCCAAATTCGAGCAGGACGTGATCGCCGGCCGGCATCCCGAGGTCGGCCTCGACATCGACGCGACAGCCATGTCGCAGGCCGGCAACGGCGCCTCCTATATCGAGAACATCCTCCTGAACGAGGTGACGGCGGCCATGCCCAGCCTTGCGCAGACCGACCCCATCAATCTCGTGGTGCGCGCCAAGTTCAATCCCAACCTCAAATCCGAGTGGTTCACCGCCGTCATGCAGGTGATCAACAACATCACCATCCTGTCGGTGATCCTGGCGGGCGCCGCGCTGATCCGCGAAAGAGAGCACGGTACCATCGAGCATTTGCTCGTCATGCCGGTGCGGCCCGTGGAGATCATGCTCGCCAAGATCTGGGCCAACGGGCTCGTCATCGTCACGGCGGCGATCCTGTCGCTGCTGGCGGTCGTCGAGCGCCTGCTGGGCGTTCCGGTGGTGGGGTCGCTGACCCTTTTTGCTACGGCGGCGGTGCTCTATCTCTTCTCGGTCACGGCGCTCGGCATCCTCGTCGCCACGGTCTCGACCTCGATGGCGCAGTTCGGGCTGATCGCCATTCCCGTGCTGATCGTCATGAATCTCCTGTCCGGCAGCACCACGCCGATGGAGAGCATGCCGGCATGGCTGCAGGACGTCATGCAGGTCTCGCCGTCGACGCATTTCGTCGCCCTGTCCCAGGCCGTGCTCTACCGCGGCGCCGGCCTCTCGATCGTCTGGCCGCAGATGGCGGCCTTCGTCGTCATCGGCGCCGCCTTCTTCGCTCTCGCGACCCTGCGCTTCCGCAAGGCGCTGCTCAGCATGCAATGACGCGCGATCGAGGCCGGGAGGCCGCCGCGCCCGCCCGATGCGGAACGCGGACGCGTTGACGTGCATCAAGCGCGCGGCGGCGATGGCGGGTACCTTTCCCAGCAGAATCCCTGCGGGCGGCCTCATCGACGCGCAGGAGCTATGGAGCGGACGGACATGCGAGGGATCATGGTGGCGACGGATGGCTCCGACAGCGCGAACCGGGCGGTGGATATCGCCGCGGAGCTTGCAAGGATGGGCGGCTGCGCCCTGCATATCGTCAACGTCGCCAGCGACTTGCCGGAGGAGGCTCTCGACCAGCTGAAGCAGAACCCGGCCATGGACCAGCTTGTCGGCGACGCCATCGAGATGCGGTCCCGGGGCGTTCTCGCGCATGCCCGGGAGCGGGCATCGGCCAAGGGCGTAACGGATATCCAGACCCGGCAGGCTTGGGGCGACGTCGCGGAGAAGGTCCTGGAGGCTTCGGCGCAGGCGGGCGCCGACATGCTCGTCGTCGGCCGGCGAGGCCGCGGCCGTCTCGCCGGCCTGCTGCTCGGAAGCGTGTCGCAGAAGCTGGCGAGCCTGTCGCCCTGCGCGGTCGTCGTGGTTCCCTGAGCAAATTCGTCCGCGTACGAACGCATCGAATCGCGAACGTCATTCCGGGGCGCCCGAGGGGCGAGCCCGGAACCCATAAACGCCGTCCTGCCGATGGTGCGGCTATGGGTTCCGGCCTTTCGCTTCGCTTCAGCCGGAATGACGGGTTCTGCGTTCAACCTGAAGCCATCATGTTCGAGCGCCCATCGGCCGATCGTGGACGACGGCTATCGCTTCAGCCGGGACAGCGCGAAGGGCGCCAGGTCGATCGTGCTCCTGCCTTCGAGGATCGTCTGCGCCACCGCTTCGCCGATCGCCAGGGAGTGCTTGAAGCCGTGACCGGAGCAGGCGCAGATCACGGTGACGCGGTCCATGGCCGGATGCCGGTCGATCACGAAGCCCCTGTGGGGCGTATTCGTGTAGAAGCAGGTGGCGTTGGCGACCACTTTCGGACGGACGCCGGCGATGTTGGGGGCGAGGAGCCTTGCGTGGAACGCCAGCGAGGCCTCGATATCGGCGGGCTCCATGGCTTCGTGGTCGATATCGGGGCCGTCGTCACTGGTGATGATCTTCAGCCCTTCGGCCGGGTCGGCGACCGGGAAGCCGGTGAAATAATCGCCCGGGCGCTCCGACACGAACCACATGAAGACCGGCATCTTCTCCGGCCGGAAGGATGAGGGATCCTCGACCGCGTACCAGCGGACCACCTGGCGCGTGACCGTCAGCAGGCCGTCATAGGGCGGACCGAGGAGCTTTCGCGTCCAGGCCCCCGCCGCGACGACCAGGTGGCGTGCGGCGAAGGCGCCGGCATTGGTCTCGATGCGAACCCGGTCGCCGGCCTGTCCGATCCTTTCGACCACGGTGTCCGGCAACACCGTCGCGCCGGCGCGGCAGGCGCCCGCGATCTGCGCGTCGATGAGGGCCTCCGGCCGCATATAGCCGGCATTCGGCTCGAAATAGCCGCGGTCCGCGTCGCGGATCGTGCGGAACTGCGGATAGCGCCTGCGCAGCTCGCCGGCATCCAGGATTTCATGCTCGATGCCGAACCGCCGGGCCATGGCGATGCTGCCGGCGACGAAATCCGGTGCGCCGTGCAGCGCACCCCCGGCGGCTTGGGAGCCGATGATCAGCGTGCCCGACCTCACGAGGAAGGTTTCGCCGAGTTCGCGTTCCAGCTCGGCGACGATCCGGTGCGAGCGCATCACCAGGGGAACGTAATCGGCGCCTTCGCCGACGGCCTCGCGCGTCACGCGGCTGTTGCCGTGGCTGGCGCCCCGCGCATGCGGCGGGCGGAAGCGATCGATGCCGAGGCTCGTCGCCCCCCGTGTCGTCGCCTGGTAGAGCGTCGCGGCTCCCATGGCGCCGAGCCCCACCACGGCGACGTCGAATTCCTGCGGCATCACTGCGTCTCGTCCTCGATCGTCAGCGCGGCCAGGGCGGCGGCCGGAAGGGGGGTGAGGGGCGAGCGGATGCGGTAATATCCGACCTCGCCGGGATCGGTCTTCCGCTGCCTGGCGGTGATTTCGGTCAGGCTGGTGCCGCACAGCCGCCCCTGGCACGGCCCCATGCCTGTGCGGACATAGGTCTTGACCTGGCCGGGGCCCAGGCCGCCGTGGGCGAGCGCGTCGCGGATCTGCCCGGCGCCGACATTCTCGCAGCGGCAGACGATGACGGCGTCGGACGGATTCAGGATTTCCTCGCGCGGCCTGTAGAGCCGTTGCAGCAGGGGGCGGACGGCGAGGTGGGCCTTGCGATGCCCTGCGAGCGTGCGACAGGCCGCGTCCCGCTCGGCGGCCGACAGCCTGCCCAGGCGGGCGGCGATCGAAACGGCCGCGATCTCGCCGTCGAAGGCGCTCGCACGCGCGCCGACGATGCCGCCGGCATCGCCGGCCACGAAGATGTTGCGCACCGAGGTCTCGCCCCATTGGTCTCTGCGGGGGCGGAAGCAGCGCTCCGCCGCGTCCCAATCATGGACGCAGTCGAGCGAGCGCGTCATCTGCTGGTGCGGAACGATGCCCTCATGCAGCGCGACCAGGCTGCAGGCTCGGCGCAATCGCCGGGCGCCGGCCGAGAAGGACAGGCCGGTCACCCGCTCGTCGCCTTCGATCGCGATGCCGCGCACGCCGCTGTGGACCTCCGCGCCGAGCCTTCTGATCGAGGCGAGCATGGCGATGCCCTTGGCGAGATAGCGCCAGCCCTGGCCGGCGAGCGCGCCCGGCAACCGGCCGAGCGAGGCGAGCCGGTCCGCCGTGGTGGCGGTATCGAGGATCACGACCCGGCCGGAACCGGCTTGCAGGCATTGCCGGGCATAGAGATAGAGCAGGGGGCCCGTGCCGGCGAGGACGACATCCTCTCGCGGCACCAGGCCGGATTCCTTCAGCATGATCTGCAGGGCGCCGATCGTCATAACCCCCGGCAAGGTCCAGCCGGGCAGGGGAACCGGCCTCTCGATCGCGCCGCAGGCGACGACGACGTGGCGGCCGCGCTGCCGCTCCAGCCGGTCGCCTTCCCTCGTCCAGACCTCGCCGCCGGCGTCGACGCGCCAGACCGAACGGCCGAGGGCCAGGGATGCGGAGGAACGGCGCAGCCTGTCGAGGAGCGCGCCGCCGCCCGCATAATCGGGGCCGAGCACGGCCATCAGCGCGGCGTTGTCGCGGTTCCGTTCGAGCCCGCGATAGATCTGTCCGCCCGGCGCATCCTGCTGGTCGATCACCAGCACGGAGGCGCCCTCTTCCGCGAGGCGCGCCGCGGCGCTCGCCCCGGCCGGTCCGGCTCCGATCACGATGGCGTCCCAGATCTGCGTCATGGCAGCACCCTGGCGCCGCGCTGCCGCCGCACGGCCATGCCGTCCTCGGCCTTCAGGAGGCAGGTCTGCCGGTTCTGCACGCCGTCCACTTCGGCCAGGCATTCGAAGCAGATCCCCATCATGCAATAGGGACCGCGGGCGGAGCGGGTGACCGCATGGTCGCGGAAGCCGTCGATCGATGCCGCGAGAAGGGCGGCGGCGACGCTGTCCCCGGCCTCGAAGGCTACCGCCCGGCCTTCGAAGAAGAGGGTGCCGCCGGGCCGCGCCGCGGCGCCGTCAATGCGCTTGAACATGGAAGCGATCGCTTGAGAAGGTCCGGACATCGTCCGGGAGCCGGCCGGCCAGGATGGCCGGGCCGAGGTCCAGCGCGTGCACGCTGGCGAGTGTCACGCCGCTGTGGCAGGTGACGGCGAAAGCGCCGGGATGGCGGGGCGACTGCTGATAGATCGGCCGTCCGTCCGGCGACAGGATGCGCAGGGCGCCCCAGACGCGGACCACCGAAGCCTCCGCCAGCGCGGGAAACACCTCGATCGCCGCCCTGACGAGCCTGGCCGCCGTTGCGACGTCGGTGCCGTCGTCGAGGCCCGCCTCCTCATGGCTGCTGCCGAAGAGGAAGGAACCCTCCTCGGTCTGGCGCAGATTGTTCGCCGCATAGGGAAAGAACGGGGCGACCCTTTCCGTGACCACGATCTGGCCGCGTTCCGGCTTCACCGGCAGCGCGATGCCGAGCTGCCCTGCCAGCGAGGGACCGCCCAGGCCGGCGGCGACCACCACCTTGTCGCAGCCCAGCCGCTCGCCGCCCGACGACAGCGTGAAGCCTTGCCCGTCCGGTTCGATGCGGTCGACCGGGAAGCCCGGCCGGTAGTTGCCGCCCCGGCGCCGGAGCGACAGATGCAGGGCGCGCAGCAGCAGCAGCGGGCTGACATGGGAATCCTGGGAGCAATAGGAGGCGCCGGCGACCCGTTCCCCCAGGCGCGGAAGATCCTTCTGCAGCTGCGCCCGCTCGATCACCTCGATGTCGATATCGCCGCCGGCCGAACGGGTCTGCTCCGCCACCCGCCGCCGGCCCTCGAGTTCCGCGTCGCTGAAGCAGAAATGGAAGCCGCCCGGCCGGCGCCAGCCGATGTCGAAGCCGCAATCCTCGGCCAGCGCGGCGTCGAAATCCTGCCAGAGCCTGCCGGCGCGCAGCGACCAGCGCATATAGGGGGGAGCGCCGAGCCCCTTTCCCTGCAGCCAGACGAGGCCGAAATTGCCGCGGGAGGCCCGCAGCGCCGTGTCGCCCTCGTCGAGCAGCGCGACATGCGCGCCTCGCCGTGCCGCGCCCCAGGCGATCGCGGCGCCGATCAGCCCGCCGCCGATCACCGCAAGATCGATGTTTTTTGCCGCCGCTGCCCTCATGGCCCCGCCCGGCTAGCCGAAGAGAGGGAAGGTTCGCGGGCGCAGGCCGCCATGCATCCAGGTGACCAGCGTCACGATGTCGAAGACCGGCAGGCCGAAGGTCCGCTGGATCGCGGCCGAATAAGGCGGGAGGTTGGCGCATTCGCTGACGATCGCCCCCACCTCCGGATGGGATGCGAGCAGGCGCCGGACGACGTCGAGCACCTCGTCTTCCTGCTCCCCGGCGTCGATGTCGAGGCTGTTCGTCCGCATGTTGCGGCGGATGGCGCCGGCCTCGGGCAATTCGGCGATCGGCAGGCCGGTGGGGGAGCCGACATTGGTGAAGTGGATGTCGCGCATGGCCGAGCGGTCGGATACGATCACGCCGGCCGTCTTTCCCGCCGGCAGCATGTTCAGCACCATCGGGATCTGTTGCAGGCTCGATGAGGCGAGAGGAACCGGGCTGTGCTCGCGCAATTGCCGATGCACCGCAGAAAGGTAGCCGCAGGACGTGGTGATGCCGTCCACGCCCAGGGCGACGAGCTGGTCGATGGCGCCCCGGAAGACGTCGAGGGCCTCCTGCGCATCGCCTTCGATGACGTCCTGCGGGCGCACGTTCCGCGCGACCGCGAACTGCACCGGAAAGTCCCAGCTGTCGACATGCGCGATGTCGCCGGGGAGCCTGCGGAACTGGGTGTCCAGCACGATGATGCCGATCATCGTGCCGTGGACCGGCCGTCGCCGCCGATCCGCATCGTCCTGCTTGTGCATCGGAACCTCCGGAGCGTGACCTAGCTTGTCGAGGGCGGACCGTCGTCGGCGTCGCCGGCGCCCGGGCCGGGCGCCCGCCTGGCCAGGCCCTCCCAGCGGACGACCGCGTCCGTCTCCACGTCGAACAGGTCGAGAGCCCGGCCGACGCTGTGGCTGACCATGCTCTCGATGCTGTCCGGCCGGGCATAGAGGGCCGGCACCGGCGGCATGATGACCGCCCCCATCTCCGCCGCTGCCGTCATTGTCCTTAGATGGCCGAGATGGAGCGGCGTCTCGCGCACCATCAGCACCAGCCGGCGGCGCTCCTTGAGGACGACGTCCGCCGCCCGCGTCAGCAGGCTCGAGGTAACCCCGGACACGATCTCGGACAGCGAGCGGATGGAGCAGGGCGCGATGATCATGCCGCATGTCCTGAACGAGCCGCTGGCGATGGAGGCGCCGATATCGTTGATGTTGTGCACGACGCCGGCCCATTGTTTCAGGTCGCGCGGCTGCATCTCCAGTTCCTGGGCCAGCGTCAGATGGGCGGAGCGCGTCACGACCAGATGCGTCTCGATGCCGGCCGCGTCGAGCATCTGCAGGGCGCGGACGCCGTAGAGGGCGCCCGAGGCGCCGCTGATGCCGACGATGATGCGGCGCGGCGGCCTGGAAGGCGCCTGGTCGCCGCGCTGCCGGCTTCTGGTCTGTTCCATCGCAGGCTCCTCCCGGTCGGCCTTCAGGTCGCGTTCTCGAACCAGTCCGCCAGGTTGATGTCGTTGGCCATCCGCAGCTTCTTGCGCACGAACTCGCTGCGCCTGTGGAAGGGGGCGGTGGCGTCGATCAGCAGGCGGCCCCAATGATCCCTGGCTTCGTCGCGGTAGAAGGAAGGCGTCTCGGGGATGATCAGCATATCCTTGTCGGGGCGGGCACGGGTGAGAATCGCCCACATCACGTCGTCCATGTCGTAGATGTCGACATCCTGGTCGACCACCGTGATGACCTTGGCCCAGGTCGGCTCGGCACCGATGGTGGCGAGCATCACCTGCCTCGCATGGCCTTCATATTGCTGGTCGATCTTGATGATGGGATGGGTGACGAAAGGCTGGCACGTGACGTCGACGATGCCGGGCAGGGCTGCGCTGAGCCGCTGGTAGATGTTGGCGGACACCGAGAGTTCGAGCGTCAGCACCTCTTCGGCCGAGCCGCAGAGGATGCTGTGGAAGACCGCGTCCTTGCGGACGGTGACGCCGAGCACCTCGAAGACGGCGTTCGGGCCGACGGGCACGTAATATCCCATGAACTCGCCGAACGGGCCTTCGGGCCGGCGGATGTTGGGCAGGAAGCGGCCCTCGATGACAGAGTTGGCTCGGTTTGTTTGGACAGCTTAGCCCTGCCGGATAAGTGGATTTCAGCCCGTATTATGCCGCGGCCGGGATTGGGGTTGGCTGGCTGAAGTAGGCCTGATCGGGTGTCTTCCGGTCAAGGCTCGAATGGGGTCTGCGGGTATTGTAGAAAATCAAATATCGGCCGATCGAGGCGCGGGCCTGGGACACCGTGTCGTAGGCGTGGAGATAGACTTCCTCGTATTTCACCGACCTCCAAATTCTCTCGACGAAGACATTGTCGCGCCAGGCGCCCCTGCCATCCATGCTGATCTTGATGTCGTTCTTGATCAGCAAGCCGGTGAAGGCCTCGCTGGTGAACTGGCTGCCTTGATCGGTATTGAAGATTTCCGGCTTGCCATAACGCACCAGAGCCTCCTCGACCGCCTCGATACAGAAGTCCGCCTCCATGCTGATCGAGAGCCGCCAGGACAGCACGCGGCGGCTGAACCAATCCACCACGGCTGCCAGATAGACAAAGCCACGCCGCATCGGGATGTAGGTGATGTCCATCGCCCAGACCTGATTGGGCTTGGTCACCGGCAGTTCGCGCAGGAGATAGGGATAGATCTTGTGTCCCGGCGCTGGTTTCGAGGTGTTCGGTCGCCGGTAGATTGCCTCTATCCCCATGCGCTTCATCAGCGTGGCGACGTGCAACCGTCCGGCTTGGTGCCCATCGGCAGCCAAAAGACCTTGCAGCATGCGAGAACCGGCGAAGGGATGCTCAAGGTGCAGCTCGTCGATCTGCCGCATCAGGGTAAGGTCGGCGGGCGGCACAGGACGGGGCAGATAGTAGACGCTGCTTCGCGCCAGTCCCAAAGCCTTGGCTTGGCGAGTGATCGGAAGTTCGTGCGTGCGGTCGATCATTTTCTTGCGCTCAGAAGGCCGGCCTTGGTGAGCGCTCCTTCTAAAAAATCATTCTCAAGCGTCAACTCCCCGATCTTGGCATGGAGGGTTTTGACATCAACCCCGGACGAAGCTGGCACGGCCGTGCCACCCGCACCGAATACCCCGGTTGCCCCTTCAAGAAGCTGTGTCTTCCACTGACTGATCTGGTTGGTGTGGACATCAAACTGCTGAGCTAACTCATTCAGCGTCTTCTCGCCCTTGATCGCCGCCAAGGCTACTTTCGCCTTGAAAGCCGGGCCATGGTTCCGGCGTGCTCGTCTCGTCATCGTCGCTCCTGTTCTTGGCATCCTATGCCAGGTTCAGGGCCAAATTCCACTTATCGGTCCTGTCCGTTTTTCCCGAGCCAGCTCTGACGATCTCCGTATCCGCGGGCACTTCGAGGTCGATATGCCGGCATTTGCGCATGGCGATCGGCTTGCCCGCCAGGGACGCGGCGACCTCGAGCTCGTCCACGTCGTAGGGAAGCGGCGCGGCGGCGGTCAGGAAGCTCGTCGGCGGCGGGCCGATCAGCATGGCCGCCTCGAGCGGCTTGCCCATCTTCTCCGCCTTCTCGTGATAGATCGTCAGGTGGTGGCGCGGCGCGAGCCGGCAGCGGAGCTCTTCGTCGCTGATATACATCGAGCGGTGGAAGGAGAGGTTGCCGACGCCGGTTTCCGGATCCCTAGCGATGAACATGGCGGAGGTGAAGTAGGTCCCCCCGTCCCGGTCGGAATAGGTGATGAGCGGGAGATCGCTGAGCTTGCAGTCGACGAGTTCCGGCTCGGCGTCCCTCGTGAAGAAGCCCCCTTCCTTCATCCGGCTGCCGAGATTGGACAGGTTGCTCCACTGGCGGCAGAAATCGGACGCCTGGATGCCGATCAGCTCCGCCAGCCGGTCGCGGGAGCCGTAGATGTTGGTGAGAACCGGAAAGCGCGTTCCCTTCACATGGGTGAAGAGGATGGCCTTGCCCCAGCGCTTCTGCGCGGCGGCCGTCACTGCGGCGAGTTCGTGGGCGGGATCGATCTCCCTGTCGACGACCAGAAGGTCCCCGCGGTCCCGCAACCGCTGCATATAATCTCTCATCGGATCTTCCTCGGCGGCTGGATGTTGACGGCGGGCGAAGCGGCCTTGCCGCCGGCGGTCTTGCTGCCCTGGTAGGACGCTTCGTGGGAACTCCGCAGCCGGTACCGGTCGCCCGGGTAGAGAAAGCGGCTGCGCGTGACCGGCACGGCGTTGCGCCAGGTCCTCCTGTCCAGCAGGAGGCAGGGCTGGTTCTCGTCGATCTGAAGCAGCTGCGCGCTTTCGCGATCCGGCCGGATCGCCCGGATCGTGTTGTCCACCGACGTCACTTCGGTCTCGCGCAGCAGATAGTCATGCGGGGTGAGGCGCGCGAAATCCTGGCGCATATAGTCGGGCGCCTCGCTGGAATTGACGAAGCGGTCCTCGATCTGGATGGGCGTGCCGTCCTCCTTGTGGACGATCCGCGAATGAAAGACTGGCACGTCCGGCGGCAGTTGCAGCAGTTTGCCGAACGGGCTCTGCGGATCGAGCACTTCCAGGACGATGACCTCGCTGGTGTGGACGCCGCCGGCGTCCTCGATCTCCTCGGAAACGTCCTTCAGATCGAAGACCGCGCATTGCATCCTCGATCCCAGCACGAAGGTGCCGCGGCCCTGGATGCGCACCAGCAGGCCTTCGGACTGGAGTTCCCGCAGGGCCCGGCGAACCGTCAGGGGCGATGCGTCGAATTCCTCCGCCAGATCCTCTTCCCTGGGGATCTGGAAGTCGACCGGCCATTTGTCCTCGTTGATACGTTTGGTGATCGCCGCCTTGATCTGCGCATAGAGCGGCTGCTGGGTCGCAAGCGACGAACTCATTCTGCTTCGCCTTAAACGTATGTGATAACCAGTCAGATATTATATCATTAGGACGCCGTCCAGCCTTGGAATGCATCATATCGTGCCATTTTTTTATGCTTGACACAAAATTATGCGCTGCCTATCGATATCATTAATGCGATGAAATGATATCTTATCGGGGTGCCACCCCCGGTGGATCGCATGTCAGGCTTGGAATGGACGGGGTTGAAAATGAGCGACGGGCACGCGGCTCTCGATCGGCTGAAGATGTATGTCGGGGGCGAATGGGTAGAGCCGGCGCAGGGCGACTATCTGGAGACCGTCGATCCGTTCACCGCCAGGCCCTGGGCGCTGGTTCCCCGCGGGTCGGCCGCCGATGCCGACCGGGCCGTGAAAGCGGCGCACAAGGCGTTCAAGGAAGGCCCCTGGGGGCGCATGCATCCCAGCGAGCGCGCCCGCATCCTCTATCGTTTCGGTGAGCTGATCGAAGCGAACGCCGACGCCCTGGCGGCCACCGAAGTCCGCGACAATGGCCGCCTTCTCGCCGAGATGCGCCATCAGATCCGCTACATCCCGAACTGGTACCGGTATTACGCGGGACTGGCTGACAAGATCGAGGGGGTCGTCCATCCCTGCGACAAGCCGGCGCTGAGCTTCTCCCGGCCCGAGCCGCTGGGGGTGTGCGTCGGCATCGTGCCGTGGAACGCGCCGCTATTGCTGCTGTCGCTGAAGGCGGCGCCGGCGCTCGCTGCCGGCAATACCATCATCATCAAGCCGGCCGAGCATACTTCGGCGAGCGCCCTCCAGCTGATGACGCTGGTCGAGGACGCCGGCTTTCCGCCCGGCGTGTTCAACGTCGTCACCGGTTTCGGCAAGGAGATCGGCGAGCCGCTGGTGACCCATCCGCTCGTGCGGCATGTCGGGTTCACCGGCTCGACGGCCACCGGCGCGCACCTCTATTCCCTCGCCGCCCGCGACGTGAAGCGGGTGTCGCTGGAACTCGGCGGCAAGTCGCCGAACATCGTCTTTGCCGACGCCGATCTCGACAATGCCGTCAGGGGCGTGGTCGGCGGCATCTTCGGCGCCACCGGCCAGACCTGCATCGCCGGCTCCCGGCTTCTCGTGCAGCGATCCGTTCACGACCGCTTCCTGGAGAAGCTGATCGATTTCACCCGCAAGGCCCGGGTCGGCGACCCCACCAATCTGGAAACCCAGATCGGCCCCATCGCCAACCGGATGCAGTACGACAAGGTCCTCGGCTATATCGACATCGCCGTCAGCGAGGGCGCCGAGCTGCTCTATGGCGGCTGCCGGCCGGAGCTGGCGGAATGCCGGGACGGCTTCTTCATCCAGCCGACCATCTTCTCGGGCGTCCGCAACGACATGCGCATCGCCCGGGAAGAGGTGTTCGGCCCCGTGCTGTCGACCATTCCTTTCGACGATCCGGAAGAGGCGGTGGCGATCGCCAACGACAGCGAGTTCGGCCTGGCGGCCGGGGTCTGGACGTCGGACATGCAGCTCGCGATCCGCATGTCCGAACGGCTGGAGGCCGGCAGCGTGTGGATCAACACCTATCGCGACATCTCCTACACGACGCCCTTCGGCGGCTACAAGAAGAGCGGCATCGGCCGGGAGAACGGCGTGGAAGGCATTCGCGAATATCTGCAGACCAAGGCCGTCTGGATCTCGACGGCGAGCGAAGTCCCCAATCCGTTCGTGATCGGATAGGCGGGGCCCGATGCGGATCGCGCATGGCCCGCCCTCCCGGCACGCACCTCGATGAAGGAGACGGAAATGGAAGCCCGGACAGGAAGCGACATCATTGCCGACGAGCTGAAGGCGAACGGCGTCGACCTCGTCTATCACGTGCCCGGCGAGAGCTTCCTGCCGGCGCTCGATTCCTTTTCGACGCGCCACCCCGACATACGCTGCATTTCCTGCCGCCACGAGAACGGCGCCGCCCAGATGGCCGAGGCCTATGGCAAGCTCACCGGCCGGCCGGGCATCGCGTTCGTCACCCGCAGTCCCGGGGCGACCAATGCCGTGAACGCGGTTCACACCGCCTTCCAGGACAGTTCGCCGATGATCCTCTTCGTCGGGCAGGTCAAGCGCTCCCTGATGGAGCGTGAAGCCTTCATGTCCTATGATTTCAGGACGCTCTTCGCCCCGCTGACCAAATGGGTCGCCCAGATCGACGATCCCAGGCGCATCCCTGAATTCATCCAGCGCGCCTTCCACACGGCGATGACCGGCCGCATGGGCCCGGTGGTCCTGGTCGTGCCGGAGGACGTCTTCGAGGAGCATTGCGAAACGGCGCCTTCGCGTCCCTATGAGCGCGTCCGCGCCGGCGTTCCCGCGGCGCAGGATCTCGGCCGCATCGCCGGCATGATCGCGGCTGCCGAGAAGCCCGTGCTCGTGGTCGGCGGTTCGGGATGGACCGAGGCGACGCGCGACGCCGTCCAGGCCTTCTCCCGGACGCAGGCCATCCCCGTCGTCACCACCTTCCGCCGCCGCGACATTATCGATCACGCCTTCGAGCACTATGCCGGCGAGATCGGCATCGGCTCGAATCCGAGGCTGCTGGAACACATCAAGCAATCCGATCTCGTCATCATGTGCAACGACGCGCTGAGCGACGTCAACACCATCGGCGCCGGCTATATGGAGGGCTTCACGCTCTTCAGCATCCCCACGCCGAGGCAGCAGCTCATCCACGTCACCGGCAGTTTCGGCGATCTCAACCGGGTGTTCCAGGCGAGCCTGGCGCTGGTGGCCGACAACGACGCCTTCGCGGCCGCCCTCGGGGCGATGGCGCCGATCCAGCCCGAGCGCTTCCGCCCCTGGAGTTCGGCGTTGCGGGCGACCTTCGAGGCGGAGAGGGCGCCGCAGCCTTGTCCGGGCAGCCTCGACATACCCTCGATCATGACATGGCTGCGCCGGCGCCTGCCGGACGACGCCATCGTCACCAACGGCGTCGGTGCCTATGCGACCTGGAGCCAGCGCTATTTCTCTCATTCGAAGCTTCACACCCAGCTCGGCCCGATCAGCGGCTCGATGGGCTACAGCCTGCCGGCGGCGATCTCGGCCAAGCTCCTCCACCCCGGCCGCACGGTGGTGTGCTTCGTGGGCGACGGCTGCTACCAGATGAGCGCTGAGGAGCTCGCCACCGCCGTCCAGTACAAGGCGAATGTGGTGATCGTGCTGTTCAACAACAGCCTTTACGGCACGATCAGGATCCACGAGGAAAACCGCCTGCAGGGCCGCACCCACGGCACCGAGCTTGTCAATCCCGACTTCGCCCTGCTGGCGAAGGCCTACGGCGCCCATGGCGAGAAGGTCGCCTCGACCGAGGAATTCGAGCCGGCGTTCGAACGCGCCCTCGCGGCGGGCAAGCCGGCGCTCATCGAGCTCATCGTCGACCGCGACGTCATCCACACGCGCTACACGCTCTCCGACCTGAGGCGCAGGCGCCTCGCAGCCTCATCCTCGTCTGCCGGCTGAGGCGGCAACCCAACCTATCGGAGCAATCCCTCGCCAGAAGGGGATGCCGACGAACCACTTCATCCAGAAAGGGAATCCTATGAGAAATCTCGAGTTCGAACCGTCTGTCGGTGGAGCGCCGGGCCGCTTCGCCTCCAGGCGCATCCGCGCCGCCCTCGGCGCGGCTGCCGTCGCGCTGGCGGCCGTGGCCGGCGCCGGCCTCGCAGGCCCGACGAAGGCGTGGGCGGACGATGCCATCACGGCGGCCGTCAAGACCGATCCCGCGCTCCACGCCCTGCTGCCGAAGGCGATCCAGGATGCCGGCGTGATCAAGCTGGCGACCGACGCGCATTATCCGCCATGCGAGAGCTTCGCCGAGGACAACGTGACCATGGTGGGCTGGGAGCCCGACCTGTGGGAAGCGCTCGGCAAGAAGATGGGCGTGAAGTTCGTGGCCTCGTCGATCGATTTCGACGGCCTCATCCCCGGCGTGCAGAGCGGGCGCTTCGACACCGCGATGGAGTGCATCTCCGACACCCCCGCACGGCAGAAGCAGGTCACCTTCGTCGACCTGTCGATCTCGGTGAACGGCATCTTCACGCTGGAGGGCAGCCCGGTCACCAATGATCCGCTGTCCCTCTGCGGCCTCAAGACCGCGGCCCAGAAGGGCACGACCTTCGGCCAGAGCGTCGACGACGTCCTCAATCCCTTCTGCCTCAAGCACAACAAGCCCGCGATCGCCAAGAGCGAGTTTCCGACGGCCGACGCGACGCTGCTCGCGCTGTTTTCCGGCCGCGTCGACTTCCTCGTCAACGACGCTTCCTCCGCCGCCGAGATCAAGAAGAGGAGCTCGCGCCCTCTGAAGCTGTTCACGCCGGACATCCTGCCGCGCAAGATCGACGGCTTCGTCGTCAAGCGTGACAATATGGAGCTGGCGAAGGCGCTTCTCGCCGGTGTCGAGGCCCTGATCGCCGATGGCGTCTATGACAAGGTCATGGACAAGTGGGACCTCGCGGCCCTGAAGGTCGACAAGCCCGGCATCAATCTCGGCTCGCCGGCCCCGAAGCCGTAATTTCGATGCCTTTGCAGGCGAGCCTCGACGGCTCGCCTGCAAGCTCTGCCCGATCCCGACCGCCGTTCCCACCGCATCCGGCTTGACAGCATGACCTTGCAAAGTTCCGACCGCTCATCGATTGAGATTGTGATGTTGGCAAACAAAGCGACCAGGCCGAGCGCCGCCGTGCAGTCGAGGGACGACGTCGAAGATCATCTGCTGCCCGTCGTGCCGCGGCGGCGGCCGGGACGGTGGGTGGCCGGCATCGTCATGGCCCTGGCCACGATCTGGTTCATCCTGTCCGCGGCCGAAAACCCGAACTTCGAGTGGGATGTCGTCGCCGCCTACGTCTTCTCCCCGACCATCCTGCAGGGACTCTGGCTGACGATCTGGCTCACCGTCGTCTCCATGCTGATCGGCACCGTCATCGGCACGGTCTGCGCCTCCATGCGCATCTCCACCAACGTCTTCCTACGCATCCCCGCTTCCGCCTATGTCTGGCTCTTCCGCGGCACGCCGATCCTCGTGCAGCTGATATTCTGGTTCAACCTGGCGATCATCGTGCCCATCGTCTATCTGAAGCTGCCTTTCGGGCCGGTGCTGTATCAGGCCTCCGCCAACGACCTGATCACCCCCTATACGGCGGCGCTGCTCGGCCTCGGGCTGAACGAAGGCGCCTATATGAGCGAGATCGTCCGGGCCGGCATCCTGTCCGTCGATCCGGGGCAGCGGGAGGCGGCGAGAGCGCTGGGCATGACGCAGGGCCGCATCATGCGGCGCATCGTGCTGCCCCAGGCCATCCGCATCATCATCCCGCCGACCGGCAACCAGATCATCAGCATGCTGAAGACGACGTCGCTGGTGAGCGTCATCGCGCTGTCCGATCTCCTCTACTCCGTGCAGAACATTTCCTCGCGGACCTTCCAGACCATCCCGCTGCTTCTCGTCGCCTGCGTGTGGTATCTCGCCGCCACCACGGTGCTGTCCTTCCTCCAGGGACTGGTCGAGAAGGCGTTCGCGCCGAAGGACGTCGCCGCCGGCGGCGCTGCGGCCGTGCTCGCCGCCAAGCTGAACGGAGCCGCGCCATGACGAAGCCGACCGTGCTGGGCCAGCGCATCTCCAAGAGCTTCGGCCATCTGCAGGTGCTCAGGAGCGTTGACTTCCATGTCGGGCAGGGCGAGGTCGTCTGCCTGGTCGGCCCGTCGGGATCGGGCAAATCGACCCTGCTGCGATGCATCAACCATCTCGAGAAGATCGACGGCGGCGCCCTCTATGTCGATGGCGAGCTCGTCGGCTACCGCCGTGTCGGCAACAAGCTCTACGAACTCGGCGAGGCGGAGGTCGCGGTCAAGCGGGCCGAGATCGGCATGGTCTTCCAGCGCTTCAACCTGTTCACCCATATGACGGCGCTCCAGAACGTCATCGAGGCGCCGATCTGCGTGCAGCGGCGCAATCGCCAGGAGGTCGTCGACGAGGCGAAGGCCCTGCTGAAGCGGGTGGGGCTCGAGGACAAGCTGGCGTCCTATCCCCACCAGCTGTCGGGCGGCCAGCAGCAGCGCGTGGCGATCGCGCGGGCGCTCGCCATGAAGCCGAAGCTGATGCTGTTCGACGAACCGACCAGCGCGCTCGACCCCGAACTGGTCGGCGAGGTCCTCGCCGTCATGCGCGGCCTTGCCGCCGACGGCATGACGATGATCGTCGTGACCCACGAGATGCGCTTCGCCCAGGAGGTCGCCGATCGCGTGCTGTTCATGGACGGCGGCGTCATCGTCGAGCAGGGCAGCCCCGGGCAGATCTTCGGCGCCCCGCAGCAGGAAAGGACGAGGGCCTTTCTGTCGCGGCTGGGCTGACCGGTCCGGCGTCGCTGCCTCGATCACCGGGCAGGGCGGTCGCATGATCTCAATGCCGCAGCCGCGCCCTGTTCACGCCCACAGGCCTGCCGGCAGGGGCAGGCCCTCATAGAGCCGCGGCGGCGCTGTCCGGGCGAGGGGAACCGCGAAGCCCTGCAGCACCGCCTCCAACTGGCGGACGTGCTGGGCCGAATGCCAGGTCTGGCGTTCCAGGAGCTCCCATGCCGGACGGGCGCCGTAATAGGTCTGCACGGTCCACAGGCATGCCCGGTCATCGAGCCCTTCCCACCATCCGATCATGGCAGCGCTCGCCCGGCCGCCGAAGGCGAGGATGTCGCCCGTGGTCCTGACCGCATCGGGGACCGGCAGGTTGACATGATGCGCCCAATCCTCGAACTCGCCGGCGACATTGCGCACGAAGACATCGGGGATCTGATAGATGTGATAGGCGAGTTCCCGCATCGTCCTGTCTCGGCGGGGGATGGGCCGATGCTCCAGAAGTTCGCCGGGCATGTCCGCAACGAGAGACGAGGCGAGGCCGAGGAAATCCGCCCATCGCCGCACCAGCATCTCCGGCGACAGGCGATCGGCGCCGGTGTGCTCGCGGCCGAGGAATTTCGCCACCTGGTCGAGCGACTGGGCGAACACGAAATCCCCGCCGCGTGCGATCACCGGCAGGGATCGGGCACCCAATGCGGCGAGATCGGCGGCGCCCTGCTCGTTCTCCAGGAGATTGACCGATTCGAAGGGCACGCCGAGGCTGGTGAGGAATTCCTTGGCCTTGACGCAGGCCGAACATCCCGGCACCCAGAACACCCTGATCGGATCGATGTGCATCGCTGCGTTTCCTGTATCGTCAGTAGGTTGCGCGGCCGCCCGACAGATCGAACACCGCGCCGGTGGTGAACGAATTCTCTTCCGTCGCCAGCCAGCAGATCATCGAGGCGGCTTCCTCGAGTTCCAGCATCCTGCCGCGCGGGATCTTGCTGAGCATGTAGGCGATATGCTCCTGCGTCTGCATCATCGCGCCGGGCGTCTTCGCCACCGCCGGCGTGACGCAGTTGACGGCGATGTTCGTGGCGGCGAGCTCCTTGCCGAGCGATTTCGTCAAGGCGATCACGCCCGCCTTCATCGAGGAATAGGCGACCGCATTGGGATTGCCCTCCTTGCCGGCGACCGAGGAGAGGTTGACGATGCGCCCGTAATTGCGCTCGCGCATGGACGGCACCACCGCGCGGCAGCAATGGAAGGTGCCGACGAGGCCGACATGCACGACTTCGGCGAACGCCTCGGGCGGATATTCCCAGGTCGGCGCATTCGGGCCGACGAGCGCTGCATTGTTGACGAGGATGTCGATCTTCCCGAAGCGCTCCAACGTGCGGGCGACGCCCGCCTCCACCGAGGCGAGGTCGCCGATATCGACGTTCACGCCGAGGACGGCGTCCGGCAGCGCCAGCTCGGCGAGCGTGCGGCCGAGCAGGGCGCCGTCGCGGTCCCAGATGGCGACCCTGGCGCCCGACCGGGCGAGGCGCTGCACCACGGCCAGGCCGATGCCCTGCGCACCGCCGGTGACGACGGCGACGCGGTCCTTGAAATCATAGAGGTTCATTGATCAAATCCGAACTGGCGTCGTCAGGCTCGCGCATGCGCCTGCCCTAACGGCAAATCTCCTTGACTCTGGGAGGATCAAGGGTAAGGGCCATATTCGCCGTTTGACGGTCCGCCAGAAGACTTCATTCGGAACGCGGTCGTCGCGGTCGGCGATGCGGTCATGCCGTCGCGGCGGGCCTGGTGACCCGCCTTGCCGGCGGCCCGACATCCGCTGCCGATACCGGAGAATGCCACGTGCGTTTCGACCTTCTGTCGCTCCAGCTTTTCGTTGCGGTCTGTGAAGAGCAGAGCATCGCCAAGGCGGCCGACCGCGAGCATATCGCGGCGTCGGCGGTCAGCAAGCGCATGTCGGATCTCGAGGCGAGGCTCAACACGCCGCTCTTCCACCGCAGCTCGAAGGGGCTGGAACTGACGGCTTCCGCCCATACGCTGCTGCACCATTCACGGGTGCTGATGCGCGATCTCAACCAGATGGAGATCGAACTCGCCCATCACGCCAGCGGTGTCAGCGGCCAGGTGCGCGTCTATGCCAGCGTTTCCACCATCATCCAGCATCTGCCCGACGACCTCAGGGACTTCCTTGCGCGCCATTCGGCCATTCGTATCGTCCTCCAGGAAGGCACTAGCCAGCAGGCCGTCGAGGCGGTCGCCGAGAACGCCGCGGATATCGGCATCTTCGGCGGCGTCGTGCCGCGGCAGGGCCTGAAGATCTTTCCCTATCGCGCCGACCGGCTCGTCGTGCTGCTTCCTCTCGGCCATCCGCTGGGCGACAGGCCGTCGCTGCGTTTCGCCGACCTGCCGGATTACGACCTGATCGGTCCGACGAAGGGAAGCTTTCTCGATTCCCTGGTGCTGCGGGCCGCGTCGGATCTCAGCCGGCCGCTGAAGATGCCGGTGCGTGTCAATGGTTTCGAGACCGTGAGGGGCATGGTCGAGGCCGAACTCGGGGTCGGGCTCGTGCCCGAGGGATGCGCCGCGCGCTACGTCACCGGCGGCAAGCTCAAGGCAATCGAGCTCGACGAGCCCTGGGCCGTGCGCCAGTGGAACATCTGCGTTCAGGACGGCCAGTCCCTGCCGTCTCCGGTGAAGCTCCTGCTCAAGCACCTGACGAAGGACGGCGCCTGAGGGCGTTCTCCCGCGGTTCATCGCATGCCCAAACCATCGCAGCCGACGATGTGAGCGTTCCGAAGAACGACTCCCGGCGGCGCCGGGCCGGCTCCTATAAGACGGCAACGGCGGAAGACGATCGTCCATTCCCGCCCTGTCCTGTCGAAAGGTATTGCCTTGAAGATCGCGGTTCTCCCAGGTGACGGCATCGGAAAAGAAGTGACGGCGGAGGCGGTCAAGGCCCTGCGCGCGGTCATCGGAAACGAGTTTTCCCTGGATCTGCAGGAGGCGGTCATCGGCGGCGAGGGCCTCGACACCGTCGGCGACGCGCTGCCTCCCGAGACCCTGGCCGTCGCGCGTCAGGCCGACGCGATCCTGCTCGGCGGCACCGGCGTGCCGGAGGACGAGAAGCGCCCGCCCAGCGAAGGCGCCGGCTACGGCCTCCTCAAGCTGCGCAAGGCGCTGTCGCTCTACGCCAATTTCCGGCCGGTGAAGCTCTTCCCGGAACTGCTCGACGCTTCGACCCTGAAGCCGGACGTCGTCGGCGGTGTCGACATGGTCATCCTGCGCGAACTCAACGGCGATCTCTATTTCGGCCAGCCGCGGGGCATCGAGACGGATGCCGAAGGCAGGCGCGTCGGCTTCAACACGATGCGCTATACCGACGCGGAGATCGAGCGGATCGCCCATGCCGGCTTTCAGGCTGCGAGGCGGCGCCGGAAGAAGCTCTGCTCGGTGGACAAGGCCAATGTGCTGGAGACGATGGCGCTGTGGCGCGAGGTCGTCATCGAGGTCTCGAAGCAATATCCGGACGTGGAACTCAGCCACCTCTATATCGACGCCGCCTCCATGGTGCTGATCCGCAATCCCCGCCAGTTCGACGTCATCGTCACCGGCAACGTCTTCGGCGATATCCTCTCGGACGCCGCCGCCATGCTCGCCGGGTCCATCGGCATGCTTCCTTCCGCCTCGCTGGGCAGCGACAACAAGGGTCTCTACGAGCCCGTGCACGGCACGGCGCCCGACATCGCCGGCAAGAACATCGCCAATCCGCTGGCCGCCATCCTGTCGGTGGCGATGATGCTGCGCTATTCCTTCGGGCTCGAAAACCATGCCGCTCGCGTCGAGGAAGCCGTAGGCTCGGTCCTGCGCGACGGCTATCGGACGGGGGACATCATGCAGCCCGGCAGCAGGCTGGTCGGCACCCGCGAGATGGGCGATGCCGTGGTCGAGGCCGTCCTGCAGTCGGGCGGCGGCAGCAAGCTGGTTTCGGCTTCCCTCTCGTGAGGCTGTCGCTTCCTCTCCGCAAGGGGGAGGCGGTCACGGGCCGTTGTTTTGACGCATTGCAGATTCGAAATTCATATCGACATTTTTCAAGAACGATCTGGTGAGGAAGACGAATGGAAGCGCCGGTCAACTCGAATGAGCACAGGCCCCCGCTTGTCGGTATCGGCCAGTCCGTTCCGCGCAAGGAAGACCGCACGCTGGTGCGTGGCGAGGGATCCTATTCCGACGACCAGAACCTGCCCGGGCAGGCCTATGGCGCCGTGGTCAGGAGCCAGCATGCCCATGGCCTGATCCGGGGTATCGACCTGACGGCGGCTCTCGCCATACCCGGCGTCCTCGCCATCTATACGGGCGAGGATCTGGTGAAGGCGGGCCAGCGTCCGCAGCCGGCCGGCGTGACGGCTCCCAACCGCGACGGCTCTCCCATGCGCTGGCCGGCCTGGCGCGCGCTGGCCGTGGGCAAGGTCCGCCATATCGGCGAGGGCGTCGCCTTCGTGGTGGCGGAAAGCGCCGTCGCCGCACGCGAGGCGGCGGTCCTGGTCGATGTCGACATCCAGGCCTTGCCCGCGGTGACCGCGGCGAGCGAGGCGGTGAAGCCGGGCGCGCCGCTGGTTCACGACGAATTTCCCGGAAATGCCGCGCTCGACTTCCACTTCGGGGACAGTGCCGCGGTGGCGGCGGCCTTTGCTGCCGCCGCCCATGTGACGCGCCTGCCGATCATCAGCAATCGCGTCATCGTCGCGGCCATGGAGCCGCGAGCCTCGCTGGGCAGCTACGATGCGCAGGCGCAGCGCTTCACCCTGCGCCACGCCTGCCAGGGCGCCCATGGCGCGCGCAAGGTGGTCGAGCACATGCTCGGTGTCGAGGATGGCAAGGTGCGGATCCTCACCGGCCATGTCGGCGGCTCCTTCGGCATGAAGGCCCATCCCTTCGCCGAGGATCTGTGCGTGCTCCATGCCGCGCGCGACCTCGGCCGGCCGGTCAAATGGTCGGATTCGCGCAGCGAGAGCTTCCTGTCGGACACGCATGGGCGCGATCACGAGATGACGATCGAGCTCGCGCTCGACGCCGACGCCAATTTCGTGGCGATGCGCGTGCGCGGCGTCGGCAATGTCGGCGCCTATCTGACCCAGGGCGGCGTCTTCCCGCCGGCGGTCAACCAGATGAAGAACCTGCCGAGCGTCTACCGCACGCCGCTGCTCGAGGTGGAGACGAAATGCGTGCTGACCACCACCAATCCTGTCGGCGCCTATCGCGGCAACGGCCGCCCCGAGGCGAACTACTATGTGGAGCGCGTCATCGATCTCGCCGCGCTGGAGCTCGGCATCGATCCGGTGGAACTGCGGCGGCGCAACCATGTGAGGCCGCAGGAGCTCCCTTTCACCTCGGCGGGCCGGCAGGTCTATGACAGCGGCGATTTCACCGCGCTGATGGACGATGCGCTCCGTCTCTCCGACTGGGACGGCTTTGCCGCGCGCCGGGAGGAGAGCAGGGCACGCGGCCTGCTGCGCGGGCGCGGCGTCGGCCAATATCTCGAAGTGACGGGAGCGCCCGGCACGGAGATGGGCGGCGTGCGTTTCGAGCCGGACGGCACCGTCACCATGATCACCGGCACGCTGGACACCGGGCAGGGGCATGCCTCCGCCTTCGCCCAGGTGCTGGTGTCGGAACTCGGCATCCCCTTCGACAAGGTGAAGCTGATCCAGGGCGACAGCGACGAACTGGTAGCCGGAAGCGGCACCGGCGGCTCGAAATCGCTGGTCGCCAGCGGCCGCGCCATGATCGAGGCTTCCGCCAAGGTGATCGAGGCCGGCCGCAAGATCGCCGCCCACGAGCTGGAGGCGGCCGAGCAGGACGTGGAATTCGCCGCCGGCCGCTTCGTCGTGGTCGGGACCGACCGCGAGATCGGCCTGATGGACCTCGCCGCCAGGCTTCATGCCGGGCTCGATCTTCCGCCGGGCCTGCCTGCCACACTGAACGTCACGCATGTGCATGACGGCGTGCCTTCGGCCTTTCCGAACGGGTGCCATGTCGCGGAGGTGGAGATCGATCCGGAGACCGGCGCCTGCCACGTGGTGCGCTACACGGCGGTGAGCGATTTTGGCACGATCGTCAATCCGATGCTGGTCGAGGGGCAGTCGCATGGCGGTGTCGCGCAGGGCATCGGACAGGCGCTGATGGAGCGCACGGTGTTCAACGAACAGGGCCAGCTCCTGACCGGCTCCTTCACCGACTACGCTTTGCCGCGCGCCGGCGACGTGCCGCCGATCGCCATGGGCAACCATCCGACGCGGGCCCTGACGAATCCCCTCGGTGCCAAGGGCTGCGGCGAGGCGGGCTGCGCCGGCTCCCTGACGTCGGTGATGAACGCAGTCACCGATGCGTTGCGGCCGTTCGGCATACGCCACATCGACATGCCCGCCACGCCGGAGCGGATCTGGAATGCCATCCAGGAAGCGAAAGCCGGCGCCGAGCATCCATCGGCGGCGTGAGGGCGGCGATCATCGCGCTTTGCGATGATCGCCTTCCCAACAAAGATTCCTTTCGGGCACTTCACGCGGTCTAGAAATAGAATTGTCGGAATCGTCAGAGTTCCGGCGTGGATGAGCGCTGGATCGACCTGATAACGCTTGTCTCTCATGCCTGCCCGACTTGATTTCTATGGAGAATCCTATGATCCCGGCCCCTCGTCCTGCCGCGATGACCATGCTGGACAAGATCTGGGCGCAGCACAGCATCCTGGAGCGCGCCGACGGGCAGACGCTGCTCTATGTCGACACGCATCTCATCCATGACGGCTATGCCCCCGCCTTCGAATTCCTGCAGGCCCGGCAGTTGCGGCCGCGCTCGCCGAAGCAGACCTTCGGCACGCCCGATCACTATGTGCCGACCGACGGGCGCATTGTCGAACGCATCGCCAGCGCCGAACGGCGCGACATGGTCCAGTCGCTTGTCGAGAATTCCAACGATTACGGCATCACCCTGTTCGAGCTCGCCGATCGCCGGCAGGGCATCGTCCATGTGATCGGCCCCGAGCAGGGCATCAGCCAGCCGGGCATGACCATCGTCTGTGCCGACAGCCACACCTCGACGCATGGCGCTCTCGGCGCGCTTGCCTTCGGCGTGGGCATGACCCAGGCGACCCAGGTGCTCGCCACCCAGACGCTCTGGCAGCGCAAGCCGAAGTCGATGCGGATCTTCGTCGAGGGCGAACTCGGCTTCGGTGTCACTGCCAAGGACGTTATCCTGGCCATCATCCGGAAGATCGGCCCCGCCGGCGCGGTCGGCCACGTCATCGAATATGCGGGCTCGGCGATCCGCAGCCTGTCCATGGAAGGGCGGCTGACCGTGTGCAACATGTCGATCGAGGCGGGCGCCCGGGCCGGCATGATCGCGCCGGACGAGACGACCTTTGCCTATGTCAGGGGTCGCAACTACGCGCCGCCGGAAGGCGATGCCTGGGACCGCGCGGTGGAGCGCTGGTCGAAGATCGCCAGCGATGCCGATGCGGTCTTCGACCGCGAGGTGACGCTCGATGCCGGAGACATCGCGCCGATGGTGACCTGGGGCACCAGCCTCGAGGACGTCGCGCCGATCGACGGCCATGTCCCGGATCCCGACGGCGCCGCGACGGCCGAGCGCCGGGAGGGCATGTCGAAGGCGCTGGCCTATATGGGATTGTCACCGGGCACGGCGCTTTCGGAGATCCGCGTCGACCGCGTGTTCATCGGTTCCTGCACCAACGGACGCATCGAGGATCTGCGGTCCGCCGCCGCCGTCGTCAAAGGCCGCAGCGTGCATCCGGGCGTCGAAGCCTGGGTGGTGCCGGGCTCCGGGCTGGTCAAGGAGCAGGCCGAGTCCGAAGGTCTCGACCTCATCTTCCGCCAGGCCGGCTTCCAGTGGCGCGACGCGGGCTGCTCGCTCTGCCTCGGCACCAATGGCGAGACGGTGGCGGCGGGCGAGCGCTGCGCCTCCACGTCCAATAGGAACTTCGTCGGGCGGCAGGGTCGCGGGGCGCGGACGCATCTGATGAGCCCGTCCATGGCCGCCGCCGCGGCGGTGACCGGGCGGCTCGCCGACGTGCGGCAGCTTCAGCTGGGAGAATGACGGTGGAATCGTTCGAGACCTTCCGCGCGCCGGCCTTGCCCTTCGCCGGCATCAATGTCGACACCGACCAGATCCTGCCGGCCCGTTTCCTGTCCAAGCCCCGCTCCGGTGGCTTCGGCCAGTACCTTTTCCACGATCTGCGCTTCGATGAGACCGGTGCGGAGAGGAGTGGCTTCGTCCTCAACCAGCCGGCGTTTCGCAATACCCGCATCCTGGTCGGCGAGGAGAACTTCGCCTGCGGGTCATCCCGCGAGAACGCCGTCTGGGCCATCGCCGACTATGGCTACCGCGTGGTCGTCGCCTCGAGCTTCGGGGATATCTTCTTCAGCAACAGCCTGAAGAACGGCCTGCTGCCCGTCGTCCTGCCGGCCGAGGCGACGACGGCGCTGATCGCCGCCCTGTCGCGGGAACCCGGCGCGACGATCGAAGTCGACCTGGAGGCCCAGAGGCTCACCGGGCCGGACGGTGTGACCCATTCCTTCGACATCGATCCCTTTTCCAAGCATTGCCTGCTCAAGGGCATCGACGAACTGGACTATACCTTGTCCCAGATGGACAAGGTCGACGAATTCGAGCGGCGTCGCGCCGAGAGCGAAGGCTGATCCGCCACGATCGCCGAATGGAGGAAACGCACGTTGAGCGTCATACTGTACGTCAATGGCACGCCTTACAGGCGCGACATTGAAGACCGGATCCTGCTGGTCCAATTCCTGCGCGAGCACCTGCATCTGACCGGAACCCATGTCGGCTGCGATACCACCCAATGCGGCGCCTGCACCGTCATCATGGACGGCGTGGCCGTGAAGTCCTGCACCGTCCTGGCGGCCTCGGCCGACGGCGCCCAGGTCACCACGATCGAGGGCCTGGCACGGGGCGAGACGCTTCACCCCGTGCAGGAAGCCTTCCGCGCCCATCACGGCCTGCAATGCGGTTTCTGCACGCCGGGGATGCTGATGATGGCAGTCGACATGATCGCCCGGCACGGCGCGGCGCTGACCGAAGAGACGGTGCGCGACGAACTGGAAGGCAATCTGTGCCGGTGCACGGGCTACCAGAACATCGTCAAGGCCATCATGTCGGCCAGCGCGGCGATGAGCCGGCCGGCGCCGGCGTCGAAAGTTGCATCATGAGCATCGTCCTGCCGAATTTCAGCTATCACCGCCCGGTCACGCTGTCGGATGCCCTCGCGCTTCACGGCGGAAGCGACGACGCCATGTTCATTGCCGGCGGCCATACGCTGCTTCCGGTGATGAAGGCGGGCCTCGCCGCCCCGGACACGCTCATCGACCTGCGCGCCATCCCGGACCTGCAGGGCATCGACATCGCTGACGGCCTGCTGCGCATCGGAGGCGGCGCCACCCATGTCGCGGTGTCGAAGTCCGAGACGGTGAGGACGGCGATTCCGGTGCTTGCGGCCCTTGCCGGCTCGATCGGCGACGTCCAGGTGCGCAATCGCGGCACGATCGGCGGCTCCGTCGCCAACAACGATCCGGCTGCCGACTACCCGTCGGCCGTGCTGGCGCTGGACGCCACGGTCGTCACCGACCGGCGCTCGATCGCCGCCGGCGACTATTTCACCGGTCTCTATGCGACGGCGTTGGAGCCAGGCGAGATCGTCACGGCGCTGACCTTCCCGATTCCCGCTTCCGCCGGCTACGCCAAGTTCCGCAATCCGGCCTCGCGCTACGCGATGGCGGCGGTCTTCGTCAGCCGCCTCGGCGACGGCTCGATCCGGGTGGCGGTGACGGGCGCCGGCAATGAAGGGGTGTTCCGCTGGGCGGAGGCCGAGGAGGCCCTCGCGCGGGACTTCTCGGCACAGGCGCTCGATGGCGCCGCCCTCGATCCCGACAGCCTCATCGGCGACATCCACGCCTCCACGGCCTATCGGGCCAACCTCGTTCGCGTCATGGCGCGCCGGGCAGTCCAGAACCAGGGCAAGGCCAGCATCTTCAGCTGAACCGGGACGCCGACATTCCCATGCCGCCGCCGGCTTCGGCGGAAATATGCGAGAAGGGAGAGGGGCGACCATCGATCCCCGCCTCCGATCCTGTGCTCGGCTGCCGCAGGGCGTGGTTCACGCCGCCTTTGCGAGGCGACGATAGACCTGCTGCTCGAAGGCGCCGTAGAGCCTCAGCACGCGCGGATCGCCGAAGGGCAGGATCTGCGTCATCACCACGCCCCCGAGGCGCTTGGTGCGGTCGATCCAGAAGTAGCAGTTGGCGAGGCCCGCCCAGGTGAGGCTGCCGGCACTGCGCCCGTTCGGGGCGTCGGCGGTGTTGATGAGGAAGCTCAGCCCCCATTTTTGCGACATGCCGGGGAAGAAATCGGTATCGTTGGCGAGCTTGGGCAGGACGGGCCGCAGCACGCCGGCCTCGATGTCACCGATGGCGTTGCGCCCCATGAGATCGACGGTTTCCGGCTGGAGCACGGCCGTGCCGTCCGGTGCGCGCCCATCGTTCAGCATCATCCGGATATAGGCGATATAGTCGCCCGCGGTGCCATAGAGCCCGCCGCCGCCCATGAAGAATTCGGGCTCCTGGGAGATCTCGTGATCGATCGTCTCCAGAGAGCCGTCGGGATGCCTCTGGTGGACGTCGGCCCGGCGCGCGCGCCGCTCGGGATGCACGATGAAGGCGGTGTCGTTCATGCCGAGGGGCTTGAACAGGTGCTCGGTCAGATAGGCCTCCAGGGATTGCCCGCTAAGCGCCTCGACGACCTGGCCGACCCAGTCGATGCTGATGCCGTATTCCCACTTCTCGCCGGGATCGGCCGCCAGCGGCTGGCCGAGCGAGCTCAGCTTGCAATCGACCAGCAGCGGCACGCCGTTCTCGCGCATGTAGCGCTCCACCGAGGCGTTCCAGATGTCGTATCCGAAGCCCGAGGTGTGGGTGAGGAGATGGCGCAGGGTGATCGGCCTCTTCGCCGGCCTGAGGAGGGGCTTGCCGGCGGCGTCGAAGCCGTCGAGCACCTGCGGCGCGGCGAGGGCCGGGATGATGCGGCCGATCGGCTCGTCGAGGGCGACACGCCCCTGCTCGACCAGCTGCATGGCGCCGGTCGCGACCAGCGCCTTGGTCATCGAGGCATACCAGAGCACGGTATCGAGGCTCATCGGCACGCCGGTGGCGAGGCTGCGCACCCCGAAGGCGCCCTCATAGAGGCGGCCGCCGCGGTCCGCGGCCATCGCCACGACTCCCGGAATCTCCTTCGCGTCCACCGGCTCACGAAGAAGGCTGTCCATCGCCTGGACGTCCACTATCGTCATGTTCTCGCTCCCTGTGCGGCGCCCTGTCCCGGGATGCCGAGATCGGGTCTCGACAATTCGCCCGCTATGTCTTCCATCTGCTCGCCGCCCGCCATCAGCGACAGCAATTCGGCGCTGCTCTTCTCGCCCCGCCTGAAGCTGGCGGCGACCCTGCCCTGGATGAGCACGGTGAAATAGTCCCCGACCAGCGTCGCATGATGCGCGTTGTGGGTGATGAAGACGATGCCGACCCCCTCGGCGCGGGCCGCCAGGATGAAGCGCAGCACCGTGGCGGCTTCCTTGACGCCGAGGGCGGAGGTCGGCTCGTCGAGGATGAGGACACGGGCGCCGAAATACATCGCCCGGCCGATGGCGAGAACCTGCCGCTCGCCACCTGAAAGCGCGCCGACGAGCTGGTTGCCGTCGCGTACCCTGGTGATGCCGAAGCGGCGGATCTGCTCGAGCGCGATGCCGTTGGCCTTGTCGATGTCGAGGCGTGCGAACGGTCCCCAGCCCTTCTTCGGCTCGGCACCGAGGAAGAAGTTCCGCCCGACGCTCATCAGGGGAATGGTGCCGACATCCTGATGCACGGTGGCGATGCCCCGGGCGCGGGCATCGCGCGGATCGCTGAAGCGCGTTTCCTTGCCGTCGAGCAGGATGGTGCCGTCCGACGGCTGGTAGAAGCCCGACAGCACCTTGATGAGGGTGGACTTGCCGGCGCCGTTGTCGCCGAGGAGGCAGACGACGCTGCCCGGCGGAACGCGGAGCGAGACGTCGCTCAGGGCGTGGACGCCGGCAAACCGCTTCGAGACGTTGCGCAACTCGACGAGAGGGGTGGCTTCGGACGGCATGGCTTCATCCCGTTGCTGGAAATGTCGACTTCGCCATCCCCGCCCTCAGCTCGAGCTCATGGCGAGACGGCGGAAATAGTGATTGGTGAGCACGGCCAGCATCAGCAGCACCCCGAGGAAGAGCTGCACCCAATCGGTGCTCCATCCGGTGTAGAAGATGCCGATATTGATCACGCCGAAGATCACGGTGCCGAGGAACACGCCGAAGGCCGAGCCGTAGCCGCCGCCCAGCAGCACGCCGCCGATGACGGCGACGATCGGCGCCTGGAACACATAGCCGAGCCCCGCCGTGGCATTGCCTGAATGGTATTCGACTGCCTGGATGACGCCGACCAGCGCGGCGCCGGCCCCCGTCGCGACAAACAGCGCGGTCTTGACCAGGCCGGTCGGCACGCCGGCGCCGCGGGCGGCGACAGGGTTGCCGCCGGTCGCGAAGATCCAGTTGCCGAACGGGGTGCGGGCGAGCGCCCAGCCGCCGAGGAGGGTGACGGCGAACCACCAGAGGATGGCGATGTTGGCCTGGCCCCAGGTCGCCGCGAAAAGCGAGTCGGCGAGCGGCGGCGACTTGACCGAGACCGACGTCGTGTTGCTCAAAACGCGTGCCAGGCCGAGCGAAAGCCCGCCGACGCTGAAACTCGAGGCCAGCGTGACGATGAAGGAGGGCAGACCGGTCCGCACCACCAGGAAGCCGTTCAGGAGCCCGACGGCGACGCCGAGGGCCAGTGCAGCGGCGATCATCGGCCAGATGGACAGGCCGAACAGGGTGGTGCCTATGGCGACGGTGATGGAGGAGGCGCCGACGACGGCGCCGACCGACAGGTCGAATTCGCCGGCCACCATCAGCAGGCCGACGGGGATGGCGATGATGCCGAGTTCGGCGGAGGTGTTCATCCAGCCCGCGGTGCCGTCGAAGGTGGCGAAGCCCGCGTCGTAGGCCGTGGCGGCGAAGAAGCCATAGACCAGCACTGTCGCGATGAAGGCGCCGAACTCCGGCCGGCGCGTCAGCCCGGACCATGAAAAGCGCCGCGCCGGCGCTTTTGCCGCCGCTCCCCTGTCGCGAAGTTCCTGGCTGTAGGACGTCATGCAAGTGCTCCGCTGGATGAACGGCTCGAGGCCCGGCGCTGCGGCGGACCGGCGTGCCGGTCCGCCTTTTCGTCGGCGGCGTGCGTCAGGAGGCGCCGCGAACGCCCGGGAATTGCTGGTTGACCTTGAGGACCTCGTCCACATTGTCCTTGGTCAGCATCAGCGGGCCGGTCGAGATCTGGCCCATCGGCAGCATCTTGAACTGGACGTACTGATAGGCCGCGAGCAGCGCATAATAGCCGTCGAGATAGGGCTGCAGGTCGGCGATGAAGAGCAGATCGCCGTTCTTGAGCGCTTCGAGCGAGCCGAGCGAAAGGCCGAGCGAACCGTTGACGATCTTGCGTCCCGACTTCTTGACCGCATCGACCGAGGCGACGCCCTGCACCGCGCCGATGGTCCAGATCGCGTCGATCTTCCTGTCGCCCTGCAGGGCGCCCTTGATGGCGTTGACGACGAAGGTCGGATTGCTGGCGTCCGAGAACTGGATCATCAGCACCTTGGAATCGCCGCCGGCCGCCTTGAAGGCGTCGTTGTAGCCCTGGCAATCGAGGTCCAGCGTGGTGTTGCCGGGCACGTGGTCGACGCAGAGGCCGAACTTGGCGCCCGCTGCGACTTCCCGCTCGCCGACGGCCCGGCCGAGATCCCGGGCGCTGAAGCCGACATAGGAGATGGCGCCGTCCTGCTGCCAGGACGCGCCGCCGTCATGCTGGATGATGACGGGAATGCCGCTGGCGGTGATCTGCTTGATGATCGGGTCGAGGGTGTCGGGAAAGTAGTTGCCGATCACCATGGCGGCCGGCTTCTGCGTCGCCGCCTGCTTCACCAGCTTGGCGTAGTCGGCGACGAAATTGTTGGGGTCGGTGCCGGTGATCCACTGATAGTTGACGCCGAGATCGCGGGCGGCGTCGTCGGCGCCTTTCTTCATGGCGCCGAAGAAGGGGTCCCATTGCGGGCCGGCGAGCATGACGATCCTCGGCTTGCCCTGCGCGGCGGCGGGGCTCGCCCCTCCGAGCCCCGCAAGAAGAAGGGCGGCGGAAACGGCCGCGACGGAAGACTTGCCCAGCCTGGACAGCGTGGCCTTCAGCAGTTTCATGTTCTCCTCCCGGTTCCCGACTGGCTGCTGTGCCGCCCGGATACTGGAAGGAATTTTTAGGACACCGCCCGGCGTGTTCTGAGTCGTCGTTCAGCATGCACCCATCGCGATGCGCGATCATGATAGGGCGTTGACGCCGTGTGCTGCCGCGCTTACCCGTCGAGACGCGAGGCTGCCGCCCCCTCGCCCCGCAGCGCGGGGAGAGGGCAAGGGAGAGGGGCAGCGCATATGGGGTGGGGGCGGCGTAAACCTGCAAGGGATTTCCGTCCTCTGACGGTCCAGGGACTCTCCATCGCCTCTCCTCAGCCCAGTTGTTCGGCCATGCGCCGCCTGCGGGCCCGCTCGCCGGCGGCGTTCAGCGTCAGGGCGACGAAGAGGATCACGCCGTACATGATCTGGATGTAGAAGATCGAGACCTGGGCGAGGGTGAAGAGCGTTTGGATCAGGAAGAGCAGCGTGCCGGCCGCCGCCGCCCCCAGCATGCCGCCGCGGCCTCCGTTCAGGGCGATCCCCCCGAGCGCCACCGCCGAGATCGAGGTCAGCGTGTAGGGGACGCCGACGCGAGGGTCGCCCGAGCCGAGCGCGGCCGTGAACACCAGACCGGCGACCGCGGCGAGCAGGCCTCCGATCACATAGGCGATGATCCGGACCCCCGTGACGTTCACGCCCGAGGCATAGGCCGCGCGGGCATCGCCCCCGACGGCGAGGAGATTGCGCCGGTAGGCCGTGCGTTCGAACAGCACCCAGAGGAGCCCGAGGCCGACGAGCAGCACCAATACGCCCGAAATGCCGCCATGATTGTTGGCGAGGCCGACGAGCCAGGCCGGTGCCTGGCCGCCGGCCATCGGCAGCATTTCGAGGGTGATGCCCTGGAAGGCGAGGAAGGTGCCGAGCGTGGCGATGATCGGCTGCACGCGGACCACCGCGATCATGAAGCCGTTCAGCAGTCCCGACAGGGCGCCGACGGCGAGGCATGCACCGATCACCGTGAAAGGGTCGGCGAAGCCCTGCGGCACCAGGATGGCGGTGACGAGCGCATTCACCAATCCGGCGAGAGGGCCGACGGACAGGTCGATGCCGCCGTCGCCCGACATCACGGGCGCCGTCTGGGCGAGGGCGGTGATGATGAAGGGGGCGACGCCGATCAGCATGCCGTTCCAGTTCGAAGGATCGGTGAAGGCGGGGCTGATGATGGCGTTGAGCGCGGTGAACACCACCACGGCGGCCAGGATCGGCCAGGCATAGCTGCGGCTCTTGATCCAGTTCATGCCGATGCTCCCATCGTGGCTTCCAGGGACGTGCGGTGTTCGAACATGGCATCGATCAGCGCTCGTTCGTTGAGCGCTTCCCGGCCGATCACGGCGCTCACGGCGTGGTCGTGGAAGACGACGACGCGATGGCACAGCAGGCAGAGCTCGACGAGCTCGGTCGATAGCAGGAGGATCGACATGCCGCCGGCGGCGAGGGCGCTCAGCACCTCGTAGAGGTCCCGCTTGGCGCCGAGATCGACGCCGCGCATGGGGTCGTTCAGCACGAGGACGCGGGGGTTCCTGGCGATCAGCCGGCCGAGCAGGGCCTTCTGCTGGTTGCCGCCGCTGAGGGACGATATCGGCGTGTGCGGGCTTGCCATCTTCACCTTGGTCTGCCGGCAGACCTGGTCGGCCATGCTCCTGCGCCGCGACGAACTGAGCATGCCCCAGCGCGCCACCGAACCCAGCGCGGAGATGGTGACGTTGTCGAGCACCGACAGCGGCGCGAAGATGCCTTCCGTTTTGCGGTCGCGGGGGAGGAAGGCGATCCTAGCGCGGGCGGCGTCGCCCTGCGACCGGATCGTCGCCTCGCCGGCCCGCACGCTGCCGGACGGCGCCTGGCGCGTGCCGGCGATGCATTCGAGGAAGGCGAGCTGGCCGTGGCCCTCCAGGCCGCCGACGCCGATGATCTCGCCGGCATGGATGTCGAGGTCGAAGCTGCGCTTGCCGCGCAGGACCGACAGGCCGCGCACCATGATGACTTTCTCGTCGCGCACCGCGCCGAGCGGGCGCGAGCCCGCGCCCTCGGCCGCCTTTGCGCCTTCGCGCGTCGACATCAGTTCGAGCAGCTTCTCGCTGGAGAAGTCGCCGCGGTCGAGGCTCGCGACGCTGCGGCCCGAGCGCAGCACCGTCGCCCGGTCCGCCAGGCTGTCGATTTCGTCCATGCGATGGGACACGAACAGGATGGAGCGCCCTTCCGCCCGGAAATTGCGCAGGGCGGCGAACAGCCTGTCGCGATCCTCGATGTCGATGGCCGAGGTGGATTCATCGAGGATGAGCAGGCGCCAGGGCCGCATCAGCGAGCGGGCGACGCCCACCAGCTGGCGATTGGCCAGCGACAGCGTGCCCGTCAGCCGCTCGACGTCGAGATCGCCGATGCCGACGACGCTCAGCGCCTCGCGCACCAGCGCCTGCTCGCGCGCCGTGCCCGCCTTGCGGCGGATGACGCCGTCGAGCCCCAGCATGACATTGTCGCGGATCGACATGTCCGGCAGGATCAGCGTCTCCTGGAACACCGTGGCGATACCGGCTTCCTGGGCGGCGCGCGGCGAGCGGAAGCGGGCGGGCTTGCCGTCCCATTCCAGCGTGCCGGATTCGGCTCTCACGATCCCGCTCAGAATCTTGATGAGCGTGCTCTTGCCCGAGCCGTTCTCGCCGACGACGGCATGGATCTCGCCCGGCTGGACGCGGAGCGAGCAGGAATCGAGGGCGATGGTCTCGCCGAAGGTGCGCCGGATGTCGCGCGCTTCGAGGAGGGGGCGGTCCGCCGGTACCGCAGCGAAGCTCTCGCCTCTCATGCTGAAGGCCATGTCTTTGTTCATATGCGCATGCTCAAGGGGGGCTCGCGGCCATAGAGGGCGACCAGCCCCACGATCAGGAAGCCGAGGAAGATCTGCTGTGCCGCCTGGTCGAGCCCGAGCCCGACCAGCAGCGTGCTGAGTTCCGTCACCACGAGGCAGCCGGCGATCGTGCGGCCATAGCCTCCGCGCCCGCCGGTCAGCGACGTACCGCCGACCACGACGGCGGCGACCGTGGTGAAGAGGTAGGCGGTGCCGACGGTCGGGTCGGCCGCGCCGCTGAAGCCGGCGAGGAGGATGCCGGTCGCCGCGGCGAGGACGGCGCTGAGGGCGTAGACGCTCATCCACACGAACAGCATCGGCACGCCGGCGACTTCGGCGGCGCGCGGGTTGGCGCCGGCGGCGAAGATCCAGCGGCCGAGAGTCGTCCGGTGTTCCAGGAAGAGGATGCCGGCGGCGATCACCATCCATACGACGACGGAACCGGGCAGGGGGATCGGCCCGGTCTGGCCGATGACCGAGACCATGTCGACGAGCCAGTCGGGTACGAAGCCGGAAACCTCGCCATGCGTGCCGGCCCAGATCGCGCCGAAGATGATCGAGCCGGAGGCCAGGGTGACGACCAGCGGATTGAGCTGGAGGTAGCGCGAGGCGAACCCGTTGGCGAGACCGATGAGCGCGCCGACGGCGAGGATGAACACCGTGACGGAGAAGGCGGAGTAGCCGGCGCCGTAGAGCAGCGAGAACAGCACGTTGGCAAGGCCGATGACGGCGGGGATGGACAGGTCGAAGCCGCCGATGACGATCGTCAGCGTCTGCCCGATCGATGCGATGCCCAGCAGGCTCGACAGCAGCAGCAGCGAGAGCAGGCTGTTGATGTTGGCATAGCCTGGAATGAAGATGTTGATGACGAAGAACAGGCCGATGGCGAGGAGGAAGGGGACGCCGGGCCCTGCCGCTCGCCGGAGGATCTGCAGTGCGGTTTGCATCGCGTACACCCGTGATCGCCGGCCGGCGGGCCGGCGCATTGGACAGAATGGGAGGCCGCTCGCGCGCCTCCCCGGACGAAAGAAGCGTTCGCGCGGAGAGGCTCCGCGCGAACGCCGGGTGGCGGAAGACGGCCTATTGCTTGGCGACGATCTTGACCTGCGCCCGGGGCTGGCCGCCGGTGAAGAACTGGTCGAAATAGGCGTCGGGCACCAGATGCAGGTCCTTGCCATTGGCGAAGCAGGTGCTCTGCACGGTCATCGACGGGTCGTAATAGTCGTTGAAGTTCTCGGCCGTGATGCTCGGCAGCGGCATGAAGATGGTGCTCACCTTCGGCTTCTGGCCGGCCATCATGTGAAGGGCGGGGATGAAGGCGGCATAGGCCATCGGCCCGCCGTCCTGCACGAAGGTGTTGGCCGTCAGCTTCTTCTCCTTCCAATAGGCAAGCAGGCTGCACAGGTTCGTCACTTCCGTGATGATCGGGATGGGCCGGCCCGACTGCTCGAAGGCCTGGCCGATGCCGACGCCCATATTGCCGGTCGAGAACGCCGCCTGGATCGGCTGCGGATGGGTGGCGAGGAACTTCAGCACTTCCGACTTGGCGACGGAGCCCGTCCACATGCCGAACAGGCTGCCGGCCACCTTGATGCCCGGATAGGGCGCGACGGCCTGGCGGAAGCCGGATTCCTGGGCGACGGTGTTCGCCGTGCCCGGCTGGCCGTTCATGACGATGACGTTGCCCTTGCCGTTCAGCTGCTTGGCGATCCAGTCGCCCTCGAACTGGCCGCGGTAATAGGGGTTGGTCGCGACGTTGAGGGCCTCGGGGCAGGTGACCGTGGAGTCGATGGTCACGAACAGGATGCCCTTGTCATAGGCCTCCTTGATGCCGGAGCACAGGCCGGTGGCCGAGCCCGGATAGCTCATGATGATGTCGCAGCCCTGGGCGATCTGGGCCTTGAGCTGGGTGAGTTCCAGATTGATGTCGCCGTTGGAATTGGTGACGTTCAGGTCGGGCTTGGCGAGACCCTGGTCGGCAAGCTGCTTGGTCAGCGCCCGCAATTCGGCGACGAGGTTGGCGCGCCAGGAATTGCCCAGATAGGAATCATTGTGGCAGATCTGCCATGGCGGCGGATGCGGCTTCCAGTCGGAGAACGGGTTGGCGATGATGTCGCTGGCATACCAGTAGCCGCCGTAATATTTCTGGGCGTCCTTCGGCACGGCGGACAGCGCCTTGGCCTGCTGCTCCGCCGTCGGGTCGGCGGCCTGGGCCGCCGGCATGCCGGCAAACGCGATAAGAGCGGAACAGGCCGCCACGGCGCAAAGGCGCAGGGCTCCTGCCGCTCGATCCCTCCACGAAGTCATCTTCATCCTCCCTTGGTGAAACAGGGCCGGACGCGCCCTCGAATCCCGGTCGCTTCCGGCCCGGCGGGCGCTTGTGCCCCGCATCGATGCGAGCCCGCCTCCGGCGGCGAGGCCGGGGCGCGCTTCTTGCCGGCAATTTATAGGAACATGAATCTCGCCGGCGAAGTCGTGGTTTGGAAGGGGCGCCTCGTCCTTTGCGATGGACCGGCGTATTGGCCGTCATGCAGGCGCGACTAGACGAGCTGCATTCGAATGGAGCGCGGGCCCGCCGCGTTCTTTTACTGTGGAGGCACAGTTTTTCAGAGCAAAGCCGCGGGGGCTTTGCTTGAGAATGCTCGGGGTGCCGCGCGGCGTGCTCCGGCTTCCCGCCTCAATCCGTGCCAGGCACCGCGTAATTCGAGCGGAATTCGTCCCAGCCCGTGCGGATATGGGCCTCCATGGCGCGGACCGCCTCGTCCGGATCCCGGCGCTCCAGCGCGGCGAGCAGCGCCGCGTGCTCCTCGAAGACGCGCATCGGCCGGCCCGGCATCGTGCTCAGCATGTCCAGCGGATATTTGGCCCAGAGAATGCGCACGAAGTCGATCGTCTGCGGCTGGTTGGCGAGTTCGTAGAAGCGGAAGTGGAAGCGGAAGTTCTTCTCCTGGAGCGTGGGGCGCGTCTGCGTCCTCACCGCCACCAGGAGATCGTGGTTCACGGCCTTGAGGACGTCGAGATCGTGCGGGGTGATGCGCCGCGCCGCCTCCAGGGTCAGCCGCGTCTCCAGCACCTGCCGCAGGCGGTAGAGCTCCTCGGCCCCCTCGACGACGAACGGGGCGACCACCGCGCCGCGATGGGCGACGACGGCGACATAGCCCTGCGCCTCCAGCAGCCGCAACGCCTCGCGCACCGGCGTGATCGACACGCCGAGCATGCTGGCGATCTCGGCCTGCTTCAGCTTCTGGCCGCGTGCGATGACCCCGACGATGATCTTCTCGCGCAGGACTTCGGCGATCTGGTGCTCGACCGTCGTCCTCGACTGCAGCGCCCAGTCGCCGCTGCCGTCGGCCAGGGGGGCCTTCCTGCCGGCGCGGCGCGGCAGCCGCGCGAGGGGCTCGAGGTCGGTCATGCCTCTCCTTTCAGGATGCCCGGCACCCAGGACCGCGCCGGCCTGCCCTCATCGAATCAGACGCGGATCGTAACGCATTTGAGCTGCGTATAATGATGCAGCGCCTCCACGCCCTTCTCGCGGCCGTGGCCGCTCTGCTTGTAGCCGCCGAACGGCGTCTCGACGCCGCCCGCCAGGCATTCGTTGACCGCGACCTGCCCGGCCTGCAGGGCCGAGGAGACCCGCAGCGCCCGGCTCAGATTCTGCGTCCACACCGTGGCGACGAGGCCGTAATCGGTGTCGTTGGCGATGGCGATGGCCTCCGCCTCGTCCTTGAACGGGATGACCGTCACCACCGGGCCGAACACTTCCTCGCGGGCGATGCGCATGCTGTTGTCGACACCGGTATAGATGGTCGGGGCCACGAACCAGCCGGCCTTCAGCCGCTCTTCCTCCGGCAGGCTGCCGCCGACGAGCGCCGTCGCGCCGTCCTCGCGCGCCACCTGGTAGTAATGCTGCACCTTCCTGTACTGCGCCTCGGTGGTGAGCGGACCGATGCGGGCATCCTCCTCCGGCCCGACCGTCAGCTTGCGCACCTCGCGCGCCAGCCCTTCGGCGACTTCGTCGTGGATGGATTCATGCACGAGGCAGCGCGTGCCGGCCGAACAGGTCTGCCCGGCGTTGAAGGTGAACACCCAGGCCGAATTGGGGATGGCGCGGGCGAGGTCGGCATCCTCGAAGATGATGTTCGGCGATTTGCCGCCGAGTTCCAGCGTCACCGGGATGATGCGCTCGGCCGCCACGCGCCCGACCTCCCGCCCGGCGCGCACGCTGCCGGTGAAGGCGATCTTGCGCACGTCCGGATGCTCGACCAACGCGGAGCCGGCCGAGGCGCCGTCGCCGAGTACGACATTGAGCACGCCGGCGGGCAGTTCGCACGCCTCGACCGCGATCCTGGCGAGCGCGACCAGCGTCGAGGGTGTCTTTTCCGAGGGCTTGGCCACCACCGTGTTGCCGGCCGCGAGCGCCGGGGCGATGCCGCGCGCCGCCTGATTGATCGGCACGTTCCACGGCAGGATCACGCCGACGACGCCGAACGGCTCGCGGCGGGTGAAGGAATGGTAAGCGGCGCCGAGATCGATGGTTTCGCCGTGCAGCGCGTTGACCATGCCGCCATAGAACTCGAAATATTGCGCGGCCACCTCGATGTCGGCGAGCGACTGCCACAGCGGCTTGCCGGTCTCCTCCGATTCGATCGTGGCCAGCGCCTGGCGCGTCTCGCGGATCTTGGCGGCGATGGCGAGGAGCACGCGGCCGCGGACGATCGGGCGCACGTCGCGCCAGGCCGGAAACGCGGCCGAGGCCGCATCGACGGCGGCCGCGACGTCCTGCGCGTCGCCGGCGGCGACGGTGGCGATGGCCTTGCCGGTCTTCGGATCCTGGTTGGGCAGGTAGCGGCCTGAATGCGGCTTGCGCAGGCTGCCGCCGATATAATGATCCAGCCTTTCGGCGGTGAGGCCCATCGTCGTCGCGGCGTTCTCGTTCATCTCGATCACCTGGAAAGGGAAGGGCGCCCGACCTCCGGCCCGGCCTTGAGCCTGCGGCCGGGATCGAATTCGGGCGTGGTCAGGCCGTCATTGTCCGGCCCGGACCGCCCGATTGCAAACCTGCGCGCCGGGCGCAGGGGCGATATCACGTACGTGATTTCTCGGCCCGGGCGTGCCGGAACGCTTGAATTCGGGGCTGCGAGACGGCGGAGTCCCGCCATTCCCGCACGCAGCGCCGCCGCGGCCGAGTGCCGGCGGCGGACCGAAGATGGAGGATCGCCCATGCCCGAAGAGGACCGATTGGTCATACCCGTCGACGCCGTCCGCGACGGCGTCAACCGGGACCCGGAATTCGCCATCGCCGGGCGGTTCTGGAACGCCCGCATCCGCTTCTACACCAATGAGGCGGACGAATATTTCATGCAGATCGAGAAGGGCATGGTGACGGATTTCCGTAAGGGCACCGACGGTTACCAGTCCTCGACCATCTATGTGGGCGGCCCGCGCGCCACCTGGCGGGCGATCCTCGAGCCGATGCCGAAGCGCTTCTGCAACGATTTCTTCCCCGCCGCCATCCATGCCGGCATGCGGCTCGGGGGCGATCTGTCCTCCCTCTACGCCTATTACGGCGCGCTCCAGCGCATCGCCGCGGTGATGCGGGCCGAAGTCAACAGAAGCAGGGCGTAAGGGAGCTGAACATGGCGAAATTCGCGAAGGTCGACTGCGGCTATCTCTATCTCACCATCGACGGCGTCGAATACCGCGTCTATCTCGAACAGGCGGGCACCGGCATCCCGGTGCTGTGCCAGCACACGGCGGGCACCGACGGACGGCAGTTCCGCCATCTCCTCGAAGACGAGGAACTGACGAAGCATTTCCGCTTCATCGCCTGGGACCTGCCCTATCACGGCAAGTCGCTGCCGCCGCTGACGCAGCGCTATTGGGAGACCGGCTACAAGCTGCACATGGATTGGTTCATGCGCTTCGTGCTCGATCTCGCCGGCGCGCTTGAGCTCGACCGGCCGGTGTTCATGGGCTGCTCGATGGGCGGCCTGCTTGCCACCGACCTCGCGCTCTACCATCCCGAAAAATTCCGCGCCGCGATCGCCATCGAGCCGCTGATCAAGAGCCCCGAGCCCGGCACGCTGACCGACTGGTACTGGCACCCGACCGTCTCCAACGACAGCCGCGCCGCCCTGCAGCACACGCAATGCTCGCCCAACAGCCCGGAGGCGCATCGGCGCGAGACGATCTGGATGTACAGCCAGGGCGCCCCCTGCGTCTTCCCGGGCGACCTGCATTATTACGTCGAGGAGCACGATCTCACCCACACGGCCAAGGACATCGACACCTCGAAGATCGACCTCTACCTCCTCAACGCCGATTACGACTGGTCGGCGACGGTGGAGGAGGGCCGCGAACTGGCCGCGATGATCCCCGGCTCCAAATTCGTGCACATGACCGATATCGGCCACTTCCCGATGGCGGAGAACCCGGCGCGGTTCAGGGAGTATCTGGTGCCGATCCTGGAGGAGATCCGGGCGAAGGCGGGGTGAGGGGAGGCGGAGCGGCTGGCGGGAGCGGCCGCTTCGCGCAGGCATCCGCCGCTCAGGCGGATCGGCCGCAATCCGGGAACGGGCATGGGAACGTGCAGCGCTCCTGGCCGGGATAGGGAAAGGGGGGCCGGGCTTCGACGGACGGACGCTTGGCGAGGGCGGTTTCGGTGTGGGGGTTGATAGGCGTGTGGCTTCGATCCGAAGCAAGGCTCGCAAAGGTCTGTTTGGGGCGGGCTGTTCACTTTGGCGGAACGGCCGGTCTGGGGCCGATAGCGGAACGGCAGCTTCGTGATATCCGAAGGGCGCTAGCGGACATTTCCTTCGCCTGAAGTATCGGCTCGCGGACATTGTCCGGGCCATCGTCGCCGATAAGCGTGTCACACCGAGCCACGGTTGAGAGCGCCGCTTCTTACGAAGAGCCAAAACACGGGCTGGTGCAGGAAAAGCGGCGGATGATCTCCAGCCAGGCTGGCGAAAGCTTGGGCGAGCGGGTCTGCAGAGATCCTGCCGGGCGATTTGCGATGTCTGCAGGCGCTGCCCCCGTACGTCGTAGCGCGGGTCTCCATGGCGGACTGACTATCCGAACAGGTCAGGCTGGATCATCTCGTCTAGCCGGATAACACCCAGCAACTGCCAAGTCTGCGGCCTTTTGGCTTGGTTGCCCAGTGCGAAGGCCATGCCTTTGCTGGGATACTTTTTGTCGTAAACAGCTCTCATGCGATCCAGTGCACCTGCCTCGCCGTACTCGGCTTGCCAGCGCCAGAACATCGCGTGGGTCTCCCAGTCCCCGTTCTGATAGTTATGGTGACCGTCGTTGTCGTCGAATTCAAACCGAAAATCGAATGGTGGAGCCCCCGGGTATAACTCGCTCCGGACAGGATCGTGGGTTGGTGGGCCCTAGCGCCGCAGAGAGGCCATGGCGTCGCCGACCGATGAGACGCGCTCGCGATGGCGGATGGCAATCTCTTGCAAATGGATCTGGCGGCCGCCCATTCTCATCCCTGAGCCGCCTTCCATCCGAACCAATCGTCATGTGCCACGTCGTCCTCTAAGTGACGGAAGCGGTCGACGAGCAATTTCCTTATGGCATTGAAATCCGGCGTTCGACGCAGCACGCTTAACCCCCAGCTCTGGGCGACGGTGCCGATAGAGACCTGCATAACAATGGGAAGCTCCTCCGCTTTGAGCCATTCGCTTCTGAAGGGTGGTGCTGCCGTACCTTCGAGGAGCTTCTCAGACATGGTCGCCATGCGCTTCCTCAAATCGCCATATGCAGCGGCGGACATCTCACGCGGATCCACCTGAAGGGAGCGATTGAGGGTGATGTTGAACAGTATTAGGACGAGCTCCCAATCCTTTACCCCGAGGTCGTGCTGGTCCTGAAGGATTTTTCTCGTTCTGCCGTTGGACATGAGCCCGGGGACGACCCGCGCGGCGAAGGGCCCCATTCTTCGGTAGCGGTTGGAGATCATCTCGGTCGCCTTCTCGGCTGAGTAGATGGTCGCGTCGCCCTTGGGACCGCTGAGCTCGGACGCGGTCAAAGGGTCGTAGTCGGGCCTGGAGCCTTGGAGCATCAGTCGGCCATCCTCGCGCTCGAAGTCGGCCATCGCACGAGCTTCCTGCATTAGCAGGCTGCGGAAAAAGTCTTCCTCGAAGCGTTCCATGGTGATTCACTGCTGGTGCATGAACGGGAGGGGATCGATGCGCGGAGCGGATGTTCGGACGGAGAGTCTGTTCTCGTATGTGAGCTGCGAAGCTCGGGTTCCTGCGGATCATCCGCTGCGTGCGATCCGTGCGATTGTCGACGAGGCGCTGGAGGCGCTGTCGCCGGAGTTCGACAAGCTGTATTCGCGGCATGGGCGTCCTTCGATCCCGCCGGAGAAGCTGCTGCGTGCGCTGTTGCTGCAGGCCTTCTTCACGATCCGCTCGGAGCGGCAACTGATGGAACAGATGGATTACAATCTGATGTTCCGCTGGTTTGCCGGGCTGTCGATGGATGCGCCGATCTGGGATGTGACGGTGTTCACCAAGAACCGCGAGCGCCTGCAGGAAGGCGATATCGCCGCCAAGTTCCTGGCTGCGCTGCTGTCCCAGCCGCGGGTGACGGCTTTGCTGTCGGAGGATCATTTTTCGGTGGACGGCACCCTGATCGAGGCCTGGGCGAGCATCAAGGGCTTCAAACCCAAGGCCGATAGGGCCGACAGCCCGGATAAGGGCGATGATGGCGGTTCGGGCAGCGTCCCGCCGGCTTCCGGTGCGGCTCCGGAAGGCAAGCCCGCCGGCGGACGGAACGCCGAGCGCGATTTCCATGGCGAGAAGCGCAGCAACCGGACCCATGCCTCGACCAGCGATCCGGATGCCCGGCTCTACAAGAAGGGCCGCGGCGCCGCGGCCAGGCTGTGCCATATGGGGCACTTCCTCATGGAGAACCGCCACGGCCTGATCGTCGACACCGAACTGACGCTTGCGACCGGCACTGCCGAGCGGGAAGCGGCCCTGAGCATGCTCAGGCGCCGCAACGCCCGTCATCGCATCACGGTCGCTGCCGACAAGGCCTATGACGTGGCTGGCTTTGTGGCGGATCTGCGCAGTATCAAGGTCACCCCGCATGTGGCGCAGAACACCACCAACCGGCGTTCCGCCATTGACGGGCGCACCACCCGGCATGCCGGCTACGCTCTCAGCCAGCGCATCCGCAAGCGGATCGAGGAAGGGTTCGGCTGGATCAAGACCTGTGGCGGACTGAGCAAGACCCGCCATCGAGGCACTGAACGCGTCGGTTGGTCCTTCACGCTGACGGCGGCGGCCTGCAATCTGATCCGATTGCCCAAATTGATCGAAATCAAAGGATAACTGCGCCAAAATGTCGGAAAACGCATCCAAAATGCTGTTTTGGCAGCGGTCATTGCATGAAAATCGGCCGCCAAAATCAAACCGAGCCCAAAAAATCAGGCCCTCAGCCAAAATATGCGGCCACGCAACACGTTTTTCCGCAGCCTGCTAAGCCCTCGCTTGATCTCGAGGAATTCGGCGAGATTACTGGGACCACGTTCTTCGCCGGCGAGCCACCGCTCCCTCAACGCCTGATACTCGGCATCGACCGTAACCGGGGGGAACATCTCGGACGGTACGGACAAATAATGCTCGGCGATCCAGAACGTATCTCCGTCGCTGAGCATATCTGAGATCGTCTGGCCGTCGAACAGGTCCAGGTCGGCCTTGTGCTCCTCGCGACAATGGGCTTGCAACTTGTGCCGTAAGGCGACCGGGACATCGGGAACGCAGAAATAGGCGACCCTGTCCGGGCGCGCTCCGCCCCCGAAGATGGTGCTCAGGTCTGCGCGGATCTTGGCCTCGATTCGCTTATTTAGGGTGCAGGCGAATACGATGGTGCTCCCCGAGGCCTTGGCGACGAATGCGCTGCCCGCTATCGCTGACTTGCCGAGGTACGTCCGGAATGTCTCAAAATCGCGACCCTGGTCGCCGCCCGATTGCACTGGGCCGGTCGCCCTGACGACGTTGGATGCGACTCGTGCGCGCGCCAGTTCGAAGGCGAGGTCTTCGAAGCGATGGGCTTCGTTCCCCGCGCCCATCTGCTCGAGCTGGAAACGGATGAACTTGCGCAGCGAGATTCGATTTGGAGCCATTCTGTACGGTAGCTGCATCTGGAATTCGAGAGAAGTGGTGCTCGTGGCGCAGATCGCGATCAAGGCGCGCCGGCTGCGGGATTCAACGATGCCCACCCCAAGGCTCCAGCGTGAGATCCCAGCCCGTGGGATGTTTTCTCCAAAACATGACCGGCTTCTTCCCACCTCGATTGGCCGGTACCAAATGTCCGCTTATGGGAAATAAAAGATGGTATCCGAACGACCGCCATGGGGCGCAAAGCTGAGGTTAGCGACGGCGTGTGGAGAAGGCCGGTATGGGGCCGAGTGCGGACCTCTTTCTGTTGCTTCGCGCAAGAGCTGTACCCAGAAGAGCAATTATATAGCGGCACGATTTCTGAAACTGTCCCCTCCACAAGCCACTTGCAGATACTATCGCATGCGCAGATTTGGCTCGTCCTTGAGCAGGCCGGCCACGAAGTCGACGAAGACCTTGATCGCCCCCGTCATGCGCCGCGTCGTGGAACTGACGGCCTGAATGGGATAGAGCCGCGGCCTATAGTCCTCCAGGACCGACACCAGCCTGCCGGCCTCGATATCGCCGGCAAACATCCAGTTCGGTCCCTGGGCCAGGCCCATCCCTGCGAGCACTGCCGCATGGACACTTTCGGGGTCGTTCGTGCGGAGCGGTCCGAACGGCATGATGGCGATGGGGCCTTCGGAGGTCTTGAACTTCCAAGTCTTGGAATTGCCCTGGAAGGTGAAGGGCAGGCACTTGTGGTGAGCTAGATCATCGGGGCTAGCCGGCGTTCCGTATTCTGCGAGATAGGCGGGCGAGGCGACCACGGCGGCCTCCACGCAGCCGATCTGGCGGGCAAGCAGGCTCGAGTCCGGCAAGTCGCCAATGCGGATGGCCACGTCGACGCCATCCTCGATCAGGCTGACATAGCGCTCGGACACCTCCAGATCGATGGTCAGGTCCGGGTGCCTGGCGAACAGCGCCGGCAGTCGCGGGCTGATCAGCCGGTTGGAAAAGACGGGCGAACAGGTCACCCGTAGACGGCCCCTTGCGGACAGCTCTCCCGAACGGATGCGCGCCTCCGCCGCTTCCAGATCGCCAAGCATGCCGGTGGCGAAGTCGTAGAATTCCTGCCCCTTTTCGGTGACGCTCAGCCCGCGTGAGCTGCGCCGGATCAGCAAGCTGCCCAGATGGGCCTCCAAGGCGGCAACTTCCTTGCTGACGGTCGACTGCGACACGCTCTCCGCCTTGCCGGCGCGCGAGAAGCTCTCGGTTTCCACGGTTCGGACGAACAGGCGCATCCTCTTGAGCTGATCCATCGTCTCGCTTTCGGGCCGTCGGTATCGGGTATGACAGCACAAATCGGAATAGAGAGAAAGCCCAGTATTCCGCCAGGGAATTGCAGCTATTCGGATGACCACGATTGGCAATCGCCAGCCAGTCCGTAGGTAGAGGGCATTCCCGGCCGTTGCCGGGTGTCTCACCAACGGAAGAGGCCCGCATGTCCAGGCTAAGTGGAAAAGTCGCCGTCATCACCGGGGGAACCACGGGGATGGCATTGGAAACGGCAAGGATCTTCGTGGAGGAAGGCGCCTATGTCTTCGTGACGGGCCGGCGCCAAGACGTCGTCGATGCAGCGGTCGCCTCGATCGGGGAGAACGTCACCGGTATTCAGGGCGATGTCTCCGACCCCGCCGATCTCGATCGCCTATTTGCCGCCGTCAAGGCAGAGAAGGGCCATATCGACGTGCTGTTCGCCAGTGCCGGCGCCGGCCATATGGGCGAGCCGGTGGCGAGCCTATCGCCCGAATTGTTCGATCACACCTTCGACGTCAATGTGAAGGCCGTGCTGTTCACGGTTCAGAAGTCCCTGCCGCTGTTTCGCGACGGCGGCTCGATCATCCTCAACAGCTCGATCGCGCATTTGAAGGGCATGCCTGGCGCCAGCGTCTATAGCGCCAGCAAGGCAGCTGTCCGCGCCTTCGCCCGCGGCTGGACGATGGAGCTCAAGGAGCGCGCCATCCGCGTGAATGTCATCAGTCCCGGGCCCATCGATACCCCCTTTACCCAGCCCGCGCCGCAGGGTTGGAAGGATGCGATGACGGCGATGGTGCCAATGGGTCGCTTCGGCCAGCCACGCGAGATCGCCACCGCTGCGCTGTTTCTGGCGTCCGAGGATTCCAGCTTCATCACCGGCATCGACCTGTGTGTCGACGGTGGGCTGACCCAGGTCTGATCGAAGCGGAGCGCGGTCATGACGCCAGTGCAGATCCATGTCGCCCAGGTGCTCGCCCTGGTCGCGTTATCGCTGCTGACCGGCTTGGCAATCCTGGCGGGTCGCGGCTTCGACATCCTGAAGAACGGCCGCCCCTTGCGCTACTACGAGGAGTTCAATGGCGCCTCGATGCTGGCCTATGTGACGCGGCCGACGCGCCAACTGGCTAACCAGTTCGAATATCCGGTGCTGTTCTTCACCCTCGCGGCAGTCGCCATTGCCGTTCCCGTGGAGAGTGCATGGCTTGTGAGCCTCGGCTGGTGTTATGTCGCGCTGCGCTGGATCCATGCCCTGATCCACCTGACGCTCAACCGGCTCTATCTGCGCACGCCCGTCTTCATGGCCAGCAACGTCGTGTTGCTGACCATGTGGATCATTCTGGGCACCTACATCCTGGCGTAAGCGCAACTGGCTTCAATCGCCTCTTTCACGCAGTTCCGCGATCACCTGCGCCAGCGCGCTGGCGAACCCGACGATCGGCCGGCGCTCGGGATAATAGAGGCAGAAGCCCGGACCGGGCGGCATCCAATCGCCCAGAACGGCAACGAGCCTCCCCGACGCGACATAATCGGCAACTTCGGCTTCAGCTACATAGGCAAGGCCCGCGCCCGCCAAGGCCGCGCGGGTGATCAGGCCATGATTGTCGAGGCTGAGCGACCAGGGCACATCGACCCACATCGCCTCGCCGTCCTTCTCGAATTCCCATTCATAGGGCGCCCCGCTCGGCCAGCGAATCCGGATGCAATCATGGGCGCCGAGATCATCGGGATGAACCGGGCGAGGATGGGTCTTGAAGTAGTCCGGCGATGCAACGACCCGGTGGCGCAGACCGTGATGCAGGGGAACGATGGTCATGCCGGGCGGAACGCCGTTGGCCACGCGTACCCCGGCGTCGAAGCCTGCCTGCACGATATCAACCAGGCGCCCCTCGGTCACGACATCGACCTTTACGCCGGGATAGCGGCGGAGGAATTCGGTGACGAAGGGAACCAGAATCTGATGCCCCCCGGCGATGGAACAATTGATCCGCAACGTCCCGGTCGGACTGCCCCGTTGGCTGCGGGCGGCCTCGGTGGCGGCGTGGATATCGGACAAGGCTGGCGCGATGGCACGCACGAAGTCATGGCCGGCCGCCGTCAGGCTCACCCGCCGGGTCGTCCTGTCGAAAAGCCTCACGCCTAATTCATCCTCGAGCCCGGCCACGGCATTGCCGATAGCCGTTGGAGAAAGGCCCAGATCCCGCGCTGCGGACCGAAAACTGCCGCGGCGGGAGATCGCCAGGACGGCTTCGAGTTCGAGGAGTTTCGCTGGTCGCATTATCGCGGTTTCCGTTACTCTGAGATCCGTTTTATCTCAATTGTCGCGACGATCAATTCCTCCTAGTTGAGAGGGCAAAACCCAACGATTGGTCTGCAACGGCCCTGGCCTGTTCTGCGAGGAAATCCTGAAATGACCTTCACGCCCGATGATATTGCCGGCTCGGCCCGCGTGCTGCTGGGCCATTCCGATCTTCTTGTCCGCCCCGTCGGGCTGGGCTGCATGGGCATGTCGCAGTTCTACGGGGCGGCTGATGACGCCCAGTCGACCAGGACGGTCCGCGAGGCCTTGGACCTCGGCATCGACTTCATCGACACCGCCGACATCTATGGCGCGGCCAATATGTTGGTCGGTGATGAGAACCGCGGCTTTGGACACAATGAGCAACTGATCGGTGGAGCGATCGCCGGGCGCCGAGACGAGGTCGTGCTGGCGACCAAATTCGCCGTCCGGCTCACCGAAGACGGCAAGGGCGTCCGCATCGACGGACATCCGGCCTATGTCGCCTCCGCTTGCGAGGCGAGCCTGAGCCGTCTAGGCGTCGAGGTCATCGACCTCTATTATGCCCATAGGCTCGATCCCAAAGTGCCGGTCGAGGATACGGTCGGCGCCATGGCCCGGCTGGTCGAACAGGGCAAGGTGCGCGCCATCGGCCTCAGCGAAGTGAGCGCGGCCCAGCTTCGCAAGGCCCATTCCGTTCACCCGATAACGGCGCTGCAGTCCGAATATTCGCTGTGGGAGCGTGGCGTGGAGGCGGAAATGCTGCCCGCCTGCCGAGAGCTCGGCATTGCCTTCGTGCCGTTCAGCCCGCTCGGGCGCTCGATGCTGACTGGTGCGGTCACCGCCGGGACGCGCTTTGCCGCGGGCGACTTCCGGATCACCGATCCGCGCTTCTCGGCCGAGAACCTCGCCACCAACTTTGCCGCGGTCGAGGCACTCACGGCGCTGGCCGAGGGCAAGGGCTGCCGTCCGGGCCAGATCGCGCTCGCCTGGCTGCTTGCCCAGCCATTCGACATCGTGCCGATCCCTGGCACCAAGCGCATCGAATATGTGCACGAAAACCTGGCCGCGACCAATGTGCCCTTGAGCCGCGACGAGATCGCCTATCTCGGTGCCGCCTTCGCGCCGGATCGGATCGCAGGAGCGCGCTACGCCCCAAACGATCCCGGGCGACGCGTAGATGAAGACTGAAACTGCCGGAAGATTGAAGTCGATACTCGAAACTTATGACCCGTTGCCGAGCGAGATATAGAGCTCGTTGCAGCGCCTGTAGCCTGGTCGGCATGAACGTCTGCCCTTGGGAGTCGGCCCAACCAAGCTGAATGGCCGAGATGGGCGCGAAGCTGAACTTCTGCTATTTGGCAACGAGCTAATGTCTTTTTCTGGCGCCAAGCCGCTATAGTCTGTACGACCGCATGAACACCGTTGGGACCAGTCGCGCGGCCTGCCGATGGCTTTTTGAATCCAGAACGGCAGCCTGTCCCGCCATTCCCATCACCGCACCCACAGCCCAGATCCGCTCTTCGCTTGAAAATGCCCTATCCGCTTTCACCCGCCACCGGACGCCGATCCGGAGCAGGCATCTCAACCGTCGCCCTCACCCATCCACCCCCAATGCACCCCACCGCCGGCGCCCGGCAACCCACCCTGTCCCAGATTACGATGGTTTGTGGTCGCCGGAGGGGCTATAGGGCAGGGGCGCGCAAGCGCAGCGTGGCGGTGGGGCCATGTCTTACCCCACCTGACAAGGATTTCGAGATTTGAAGACTGCGAAGGGTAGCGACCTCTCCGATCGTCGCAAACTGGCCACCGACGCGAAGGCGGCCCTCCTCGATCGCTATCGGGCCGCGATGGCGGCGGCGGAGCCCGGCCGTGCCGCAAGGCAGGCGGAGCGGCAGGCCGTGTCGACGGCGCGCGAAGAGCGCCGGGCCGAGCGCGACCGCCTGAAGGCGGAAGAGCAGGAAAGGCTCCTGGCCGAAGCCAAGGCGCGGGAGATCGTCGCCGAATCCGAAGCCTTCCTGGCCGAGCAGGCGCGCAAGGCCGCCGATGTCAGCCGCATCGCCAAGATCATCGAGGATGAAGCGGCCCGCAAGGCCGAGCGCGACCGGCGCTACGCCAACCGGAAGGCCCGCAAGAGCTGACGCTCCTTGCGATAATGACCGCCGTCTGGAATTCGGCCTCCCCGGCGCGGGAGAGGGTCCAGGGGCGGGCGCAGCGTGGATCCGCCGAGACACGCGCTGCAGGCGTTTGAGCGGAGCCGTTGTTCGAAAATAAAAGTTTGACACCGGCCTGTATAGCGCCTATGTATTCCCAGTCGATATTTGCTTGTTAGATTTTTGTTATCGCGCGCCGACACCGTGCCTTAGACGAACTTCCCCTTCAAAAATCGAAAACACCATCAGCCGCATATTCGTGCGGCCGATTCTTCTATGCCAATGAAAGGGTTCGTCATGACCACCGGCACAGTTAAATGGTACAATTCCACCAAGGGTTTCGGCTTCATTCAGCCTGACGATGGCGGCGCGGATGTGTTCGTTCACGTCTCGGCCGTCGAGCGCGCCGGCATGCGCGAAATCGTCGAGGGCCAGAAGCTCGGCTTCGACGTGGCGCGCGACAGCCGCTCCGGCAAGGTGGCAGCCGAGAATCTCAAGGCTGCCTAAGTATTTTCCAGGAAGGCCGATAGGCTTTTCGATCGAGAAAATGCATCAGGACAAAAATCGGGAACAAATCGCGGTCATCGAAATCGCGATTTGCTCCGATCGGGATTGATGCCCTCCGGTGACCACGGATGTACTGGCACCGTCGAGAGCATGAATTCCAACCGAAAAGCCAGGCGATCCGCCTGGCTTTTTTGTTGCGCGGCGTTCGCCGCCCTGGGGTTACTGCTTCGGCGCGGCGAACGGCGCCTTCTTGGACACCAGCACATAGCCCCGCGTCTTGCCCTCGTTCGCCGCGTCGGTGGTGTTCATGGCGTCGAAGAGATCGGACGCCGTCACCCAGACGGGCGGGTATTTGTAGCGCGCGACATCGAGGATCAGGAAGCGGTCCGCCTTCGCGTCATAGGCGGCGAGGGGCGAGATATGGCCGCCGAGTTCCTGCCCGAGCGATTTCCTGAGATAGTTCACCAGCACGAAACGGCCCGGGCCGGCAAGGTATTCGCTCGCGCTGCGGCGGAACGCGTCGAGGCCGCCCGGGGCGGCGTGGTGCACGTCCGCGGTGACCGGAAACAGGCCCAGCAAACCACCGAGCTGATCGAGCGTCATGCCCTGCCGGGCGAGGAGGTCGCGCGGCAGGATCGCGTCGCTCTTGGCGTCGAGGACGTTGTCCTGCGTGAAGATGGCGTAGGGCTGATATTCGGCGCTGACCGGCGCGGGCGCCCCGATGGCGTTCAGCACCATCACCATGGAGGCGACGCCGCAATAGGCCTGGGTCTTCTGGGTCACGAAGGTTGTGCTGATCGGGAGGTAGGAATCGAGCGCCTGCGCCTCGAGCAGAAGAGCCGCGCCCTTGGGAGAGCGCAGGTCGACCAGCCGGTCGGGCAGGGCCAGCGTATCGGCCGAAGCCGCCGTTGCCAGCAGGCACAGGGCCATCGACAGCGATCGAAGGAAGCGGTTGGGCATCGCACAGTCTCCGGGCCAGGCGCGCCACTGAAACATGGTGGCGGGACGAAATCGAGGCGCGATTTGTCTCGGCAGCCGCGGTGTCGGCCCCGCTTGGGTGTCACCCCTTGATGCTGCCCGCCGTCAGGCCGCCGATGAGGAAGCGCTGGGCGAAGAGGCCGATGAGATAGACCGGCACGATGCCGGTAAGCGAGGCCACCGCCATCTGGCCGAAATTGATCAGCCGCTCGCCCTGGAACAGCGCGATCGCCACCGGCAGGGTGCGGCTGCCCTCGTCATTGCTGAAGGCGGAGGCGAGCAGGAATTCGTCATAGGCGAGGATGCCGCAGATCAGGCCGGTCGCCACCAGGCCGGGCGTCAGCATCGGCGCGATGATGCGGCAGATGACGGTGGCATGGCCCGCCCCGTCCATCCAGGCCGCTTCGTCGATCTCCGGCGGCAGGCGCCGCAGGAAGCCGGAAAGCAGCCAGAAGGCGACGGGCAGGTTGGCGACGGCGTTGACGAGGACGAGGCCGGCGACGGTGTTGAGCAGGCCGAGCCAGCGCAGCAGCATGAACAGCGGGATGAGGGCGACCACCGGCGGCGCCACATAGGTTGCCAGGATGAAGGCCGGCAGGAAGCGCCCGCCGACCTTCAGGCGGATCATCGCATAGGTGGCGGGCAGGGCGATCGCCAGCGTCAGCGCGGCGCTGAAGCAGGCGACTGCCAGCGAGTTGACGAGGAAGCGGACGAGCGGGATGACACGGAAGGTCTCGCCCCAATTGTAGAGCGTCGGCGCATCGGGCAGGAAATGCCCTGTCAGCACCTGGTCCGGCGTCTTGAACGACACCGAGACGAGATAGGCGATCGGCAGGGCGAAGAAGGCGACCATCGCCACCGCCGCGAGCCCGCTCCACGGGCCGATGCGCCTGCGCCGGCCGGCATGTCCGAAGAGGCTCATCCTGCCCATTCCTCGCTGCGGCGGTGAAGCCAGGTGATCGGCAGGGTGACGAGGCTGACCAGCACGGCGAAGACCAGCGTCTGCGACGCCGCCAGGCCGACGTCGAATTCCTGCAACGCCGTCCGCCAGATCTTGAAGCTGGCGACCGTGGTGCTGAAGCCGGGACCGCCGAAGGTGAGGCCGTAGACGAGGTCGAACAGCTTGAAGGCCATCACCACCCGGAGGAGGAAGATGGCGAGCAGCGTCGGCGCCAGCATCGGCAGGGTGACGTACCAGAACATCTTGGCCGGCGACGCGCCGTCGACGCGGGCCGCTTCGAACACTTCGTCGGGCAGCACCTGCAGCGCCGCATAGGCCAGGATGGCGATGAAGGGCGTCCATTGCCAGGTATCGGCGACCGCGATCGACAGGAAGGCCGCCGGCATGGTGCCGAGGAACGAGACCGGGGAATCGGCGAGGCCCCAGCCGAGCAGCACGCCGTTGAGCAGGCCCCCCACGGGGGCCAGGATCAGCTTCCAGGCGACGGCCACCATCATCGGCGGCGTCATCAGCGGCAGCAGGATCAGGCTGTGCACCCAGCGCGCCTCCCGCAGGCTGGAATGCAGCAGCAGCGCGATGCCGAGGCCGAGGACGAGTTCGGCCAGGGAGACGGGGACGGCGAAGATCGTCGTCCGCAGCAGCGCGGCGTGGAACTCCTCGCTGCGGGCGAGCGACAGGAAGTTGGCGAGGATCGGCCAGTGCTGGAAGGGCCGGCCGAGGCTGCTCTTCGACAGCGACAGGGCGAGGATGTCGAGGAACGGATAGAGTGCGAACACCGCGAGGCCGACGAGCAGGGGCGCCGCCAGCAGCCACGGCACCAGCCGCGACCGGCCGGGCATGGCGCCCGGCAGGCCCCGATCGGCAGGGGTCGCCGGACTAGCCATTCATGATGCCGAGCCAGGAGGCCTGCGCGTCCTGCATCGCCTGCCTGGGCGTCTTGCTCCTGTCGAGGACGAGGGCGAGCTGGTCCGCCAGCGACTGCAGCATCTTCGAGGCGGAGGCGCCGGTGGGCCAGGCGAGGGCGCCGTGGAGCGCCTGCGCCGCCGCGGCCTGCACCTTCGGAGCCGCCTTTCTGTACTCCGGGCTGTCGAGGACGGAGGTGTAGATCGGGTCGATGCCGGTGCCGGGCGTCAGCGTCAGCTCGAGGTTCATCGCCTTGCTGCAGGCGAACTTGATCAGTTCCCACGCCGCATCCGGCTGCTTGGAGCCGGCCGAGATCGCCAGGCCGAAGCCGGCATCGAGCGAGCCGCGATGCTGCTTGTTGGCACCGCCGACCGGGATCTGCACGACGTTCCATTTGTCGACGATCTGCGAAGTCTTCGGATCCTGGGCGTTGACGCCGAGATCGGTCCAGAACTCGATCATCGCCGCCTTGCCGGACAGGAAGGCCGGCAGGCCCTGTTCGAAGCCGGTCTCCAGCGGCGTCGGTAAGGCGTAGGGCGCGACGTCGAGCATGGCCTGCGCGGCGGCGATGCTGATGTCGCTGTCGAGCACCGGCTTGCCGGCGTCGTCGAGGAAGCGGCCGCCGAAGCCGGCGAGGCGGTTGGCGTAGCTGCAGCCGATCATGAAGGGCTGCTTCACGCCGAGAAGCGCGGTGCCGAAGATGCCCTTGCCCTTCTCCGCCTCGGTGATCGCCTTGGCGGTGGCCAGATATTCGTCCCAGGTTTCCGGCGCCTTCTGCCCGTTGCGCTCCAGGATCTCGGTGTTGACGAACAGCACATGCGAGTCGCCGTCATAAGGCACGCCCCAGCGCTTGCCGTCATAGAGCGTGTAGGGGTCGTAGATCGCCGGCAGCAGGTCCGCGCCGGCGAAATCCTTGCCGATGCGGTCGGTGACGTCGATGACCGTGCCGTCGTCGGCGAGCGCGCCGAGCAGGCCGTACCAATAGTCGATGACGTCGTAGACGTTCGAGCCCGACTGCACGTCGAGCGTCGCCTTCTGCTGGATCTGGTCGTTGGGCACCGGCAGCACGTTGACCTTGGCGCCGGTCGCCTTGCCGAACGCTTCGGCGATGATGCGCCCGCCGGTGACGTGCGGCTGGATCACCATCAGGTTCAGCGTCACGCCGGCGAGATCGGGCGCCGACCAGGCCGTGCCGCTGCCGGCGAGGGCGGCGGCGCCGGCAGCCGCCGCCGTGCCCAGGAACTGGCGGCGGGTCTGCGGCATCGATAGGCCGCGTCGTCCCCTCGGATCGAGATGCTTCATGGCGCTTTCCTCCCTCGCGCGTTGATCGACATTGTTGTTATGTACGAGGCGCATGCAGGCATTTATTATTGTTGAACTTGAAGCATGCCCGCAAAGCCTGACGCCTTTCGACGAAGGCGGGCGTCACATGCCCCAGGCGTCTTTCACCCGCGTTTCGAGCATGGCCAGCAACGCCGGCCGCTCGGCCGGCAGCCGGTCGGCGGCGACGCCCAGCCCGATGGCGACGGGATTGTCGAAGCGCGCCGGCAGCGGTACCGCGAGCACGCGCTCGCCGGTGTTCTCCAGGTCGTCGCATTCGGCGAAGCCGGCGGCCCGGTGGCGGCGGAGCGACGGCATGAAGGCTTCGACATTGACGGCGCCGGGCCCGTCGCCGATGGCATTGGCGTGGCGCACGATGCTGCGCGCTTCCGCCTCGCCCTCGGCGGCGAGCAATATCCGGCCAAGCCCGTCATGGCAGATCGGCATCATCATGCCGGGCGCCAGATGCTGCCTGTCCGGTTCGGTCCGCGGCCAGGAGACATGGACATACTGGACATGGATGCCGTTGCGCACGCCCAGCCGGACATTGGCGTCGGCGGCGAGGCTCAGCGTATCGAGCGCCCTGAGCAGGCTGCCCTCGCGGAAGAGCGTGTCGTGGATCCAGTTGCCGAGGAAGACCGAGCGGATGCTCGGCATGTATTTGCGGGTCCGCCGGTCTCGTGCGATGAAGCCGGCCTGGCTCATCGCCTGCAGCAGCACCGAGGAGCTCGATTGCGGGATGGCGAGGGCGTCGGCGATCTCCGTCACCGACAGCGGGTGCCGGTGGACCGCGAAGAGTTCGATGATCTCGAGCGCACGGGTCGCCGATTTGACGCCGCCGTCATGGCCGCCATGCGGGCGGGCCGACGGGGGAGCCGGTTGCGGATGCGGCCTCGCCGCGGCGCCGGAGGGGAAGTGACTGGTCTCGTTCAGCATGGGCGTGAAGAGCGCTGCGGCTCCCTCCCTCGTTTCTGTCTCGCGCATATCCCCGACCTCCCTGGTCGCGGCCCCTGTCGCGGAAGGCGCCTTCTTCCGTGAGATTGGCGCCCATGGGCGCGATGGCCCTGGCCCCAGGATAGGCGCGCATCCTAGCCCCCATCCGAAGGCACGCGCGCCCGGCCGGATTTCGACAGGGTGAATTTCGGCAGCACGATCTCGTCGTTCACCGGTTCGAACACCACTTCGACCCGCGCGCCGATCGCCACGCCCTCCTGGTCGCCGACGAGATTGCTGATCAGCAGCGGTCCTTCGTCGAGCCGCACGAGACAGGTCCGGTAGGGCAGGTCGTCCTTGAAGCCATCCCAATAGGCGCGATGGAAATCGGCCCAGGATTCGAGCGTGCCCTTGCCGCTCGACGGCTGCCAGGACTGGTCGTCGCCGAGGCAGACGGGGCAGATCGGCGATTCCGGAATATGCGCGTCACCGCAGGCGTTGCAGGTCTGCAGGGCGAAGATCGACTGCCGCGCATAGTCCCAGAACGGCTTGTTGAGCGGGGTGATCCGCGGCATCGGCCTGTTCTGGGCGGCCTGCTTCTGCGGAGTTTGCCTGGGCAGCGAACCATATTGATCCATGAAGTGCCTCATGCTCGCGTGTAGACGATCGCCCGCGCGCAGGGCGTCGCCTGCACATAGGTCACGACTTCGCAGTCCCGGACCTGCCGGGCGCCGCATTCGCCGCGCAGCTGGCGCACGGCTTCGACGTTCAGCGCCCAGCCCTGCATGTAGGAATTGGAAAGATGGCCGCCGTCGGTGTTGGTCGGCAGGCGTCCGTCCAGTTTCAGCGTGCCGCCCTCGACGAAGCGGCCGGCTTCGCCGCGCGGGCAGAATCCGAGCCCTTCGAGGCTGAACAGCACGGTCGGGCTGAAATTGTCGTAGCACATGAGGGCATCGACATCGTTCCGCTCGACACCCGCCATGGCGAAGGCCTCGGCGCCGGCCGCCGCGACGTGGCCGTACCAGAATTCGGGCTCGAAATTCTCGATCGACGCATTGCGATAGGCTTCGCGCCCGGCGAAGCCGCTGATCCTGACCGGCGGCTTGGCGAGGTCGGCGGCGCGTTCGGCGGTGGTGAGGATCAGGCAGACGGCGCCGTCATTGATCAGGCAGTAGTCCAGCAGGCGCAACGGCGCGACGATCGGCCTGGAAGCCTCGTGGTCGTCGATGGTCATCGGCGCCTTCATCACGGCGCCTGGATTGAGGATCGCGTGCTCGCGAAAGGCGACGGAGACCTCGGCGAGCTGGCGGGTGGTGGTGCCGTAGAGCTCCATGTGGCGGCGAAACATCAGGGCGTGCGCCGCGCCGGGCGAGGTGAAGCCCCAGGGGTCCCAAGAGCCCGGCATCTCGTCGCCGCCATAGAAGACGCGGCGCGAGCGGCCGATATTCGCATAGAGCAGCGCGACATAGTCGGCCTGCCCGGTGGCGAGCGCGATCGTCGCCTCGATGAGACCGATGCCCGACATGCGGCCATGGCCCGGCAGGGTCACCGTCCAGCGCGGATCGAGGCCGAGGACCTCGCCCATGCGCGAATAGCTGGGGATGCGGCAGGTGAGGAGGCCGTCGACCTTGTCCTTGTCGAGGCCGCAATCCTCGATTGCATGGCGAAAGGCCTGCGCCGCCAGGCCGAACTCGTCGGTGTGCGGAAAACTGCCATAGGCCGTCGTGCCGACGCCAACCACGGCAACCCGATCGCGAAGGCTGCGGAATTCGTGCATGTCTCTCTCCCGGCGTAAAAGAATGCATTATGTCCGGGTGCGGTCAATGATCGCCCTTGCCGGCGAGGCCTGTCTTCCCAACGTCTTTGGCGATGGCGCCTGCGCGATCTGCGATGTCTCGAACGGACGCCCGGCTGGTATTCTGCGGTCGAAAAGGTGTTCAGAGGCGGTAGGGCGAGCGTCAAAAATGGCAGGGACACTGTATTATTTCGGTATTTGGCACGGAGTGACCAGATGTGCGCCGCCATCGCGCCCGCTGTCGGCACAAACGACATCACATTCCTGATGTCCTACGGCGGCCGGCTGCCGGCCGTTGACACCGGCGCGCCGCAAGTGGCCAGATCATTCTATGATGCATTATCCTGCCGGATAGGTGCTTCGGTCCCCCACCGTCGTGCATGTCCGGTTCTGCAATATCTGGAATCGATATCGGCATGACCATCCCTCCGGCTCGGCCCCCAAAATCAGAAAACGATTCCGCCTGGCCAGCCCCGATGGATGCCCCTGGCATGCTGGCGGGGCTGCGCGTGATCGAATTCGCCGACGAGACGGCCGAATATTGCGGGCTGCTGCTGGCGGGGCTCGGGGCCGAGGTGCTCAAGATCGAGCCGCCGGGCGGCAGTCCGACGCGCGGGATCGCGCCTTTCTGGCAGGACAGGCCGGATCCTGAGGGGTCGCTCTATTTCTGGGCCTATAATCGCGGCAAGCGCTCGGCGGTCCTCGACCTCGAGGCGGCGGGGGGCCGGGACCGGCTTCTCGATCTTCTCGGCGAGGCCGATATCCTGCTCGATTCCAGCCGGGGCCGGCTCAACCAGGTGCTCGCCCTCGACAGGGCGGCGCTCGCCGCGCGCTTTCCTGCGCTCGTCGTCGCGCGGATGACGCCGTTCGGCGATGACGGGCCCTGGAGCGCCTTCAAGGGGTCGGATCTCGTCCACCTCGCGCTCGGCGGCGTGATGATGAATTGCGGCTACGATCCCGACCTCGCCGGTCGCTACGACCTGCCGCCGATCGCTCCCCAGATGTGGCACGCCTACCATATCGCCGGCGAACAGCTCGTCATCGGCATCCTCGCCGCGCTGATCGATCGCCTCGCGTCCGGGCAGGGCCAGGACGTCGCCTGCGCCGTGCACGAGGCGGTTTCCAAGAACACCGAGCTCGACCTGATGTCCTGGGTGATGCGGCGGGCGCCGCTGCTGCGCCAGACCTGCCGCCACGCCACCGAGGCGGTGTCCCGCGTGCCCAATGTCAGCCATACCAAGGACGGACGCTGGTACATGACCTGGGGCGTCGGCGCGCGCGACAAGGCCAATCTCGTGCCGTTCCTGAAGCGCTACGACATGGCGGCGGATCTGAAGCCGCCCGGCGCGGATGCCGATCTCAATGCGCGCAGCGTGCCCGGATCCTCGGTCGGTGACGAGGCCGGGGCCCATACGCTCGAAGTGGTGCAACGCTTCGTCCGGGCGACGACCTACGCGACGACGCCCTGGAAGGAGGCGCAGGCGGCAGGGCTTCTCTGGGCGCCCCTGCGCAAGCCGCACGAGAATGCGCAGGACGAGCATTGGCTGAAGCGGGGGACGGTGTCGGACATCGTCCATCCCGAGGCCGGCCGCTCCTTCCAATATGCCACCGGCAAATGGCTGAGCTCGGAAACGCGCTGGCAGGCCGGCCGCCCAGCGCCGCGCATCGGCGAGCATACGCAGGAAGGTTTTGCGGGAGCGCGCCCGCCGCGGCCGGACAAGGTGCCGGCCTCGCCCCGTCCGCCCGTTCTTTCGGCCCGCGCCAAGCCCTTTGCGCTCCAGGGCGTGCGGATCCTCGACTTCTCCTGGTTTCTCGCCTCGGCCGGCGGCACGCGCTTCGCAGCGGCGCTGGGCGCCGAGTGCCTCAAGGTCGAGTGGAAGGAAAACCCCGATACGAGGCTGGCCGCGATGGCGCCGGTGGGCGGCCGCGCGGCCCGCGAGGCGGCGACCGCGCCGCTTCCCGGCGTCGACGATCCCGACATGGGCGGGCAGTACAACAACAAGAATGCCGGCAAGCGCGGCATCTCGCTCAACATCCGCCATCCCAAGGGCCTGGATATCGCCAGGCGCCTCGTCGCCCTTTCCGACGTGGTCGCCGAAGGCTTCTCGCCGGGCGTCCTCGATCGGCTCGGCCTCGGCTACGAGGTGCAGCGCGCCATCCGCCCCGACATCATCTATGTGCAGCAATCGGGCATGGGCAGCTACGGCACCTATGGCAGGCTGCGCACGGTCGGGCCGATCGCCGCCTCCTTCGCCGGCACCAACGACATGTCCGGCCTGCCCGAGCCGGCGATGCCGGCAGGCTGGGGCTATTCCTATCTCGACTGGATGGGCGCTTATGGCTTTGCCCAGGCCATTCTCGGCAGCCTCTATCACCGCGCCGTCACGGGCCGCGGCCAGCGCATCGACGCCTCGCAATGCGAGGCGGGCATCTTCCTGTGCAGCCAGGCGATCCTCGAATGGTCCGCCAACGGCAAGGTCTGGCAGCGCTCGGGCAACCGTTCGCCGGGCGGCCATGCCGCGCCGCACGGCGCCTATCGCTGCCGCGGCGAAGATCGCTGGCTCGCCATCTCCTGCTTCGACGACGCCGAATGGCAGGCGCTCGCTTGCGTCGCCGGGCATGGCGAATGGGCCACGGATCCGCGCTTCCTCAGCCTCGACGCCAGGCTCGGCCATCAGGACGAACTCGACGCTCTGGTTTCGGGCTGGACGCAGGGCCTCGACGCCTATGACGGCATGGCCCGCCTTCAGGCGGCCGGCGTGCCGGCCGGCGTCTGCCAGACCGCCGAGGATCGCTGCGATCGTGATCCGCAGCTCGCGGCGCTGGCGTGGCTGACGGAGGTCGACGGCACCAAGATCGGCCGATGGCCCGTCGCCGAGATACCGGTCAAGCTCGACAGGACGCCGGCGCATGTCGGCGGGCCGGTCGATCGAGGCGCGCCCTGCTATGGCGAGGACAATGACTACGTCCTTGGGGAACTGCTTGGACACACGACAGCGGAGATCCGCTCCTTTGAAGCGGAAGGCGTGATCTGACCATGGCTGCACAATTCGGAAAGGCAGAAGATGAACGATCAATCGCCGGCGCATGACCGGCAACCGCCATCGCCCGCGCGCGAGCGCGTCCGGGCGCGCTATCGCGACGAGGACTTCGCCGAGAGGCTGGCCTCGATCCCCTGGAACGGCGCTCTCGACACGATGCTGCTGCACCGCTCCGTCCGGACCTATCTCGACAAGCCTCTCGCACCGGGGATTCTCGAAACGATCATCGCTGCGGCCCAGTCGGCGGCGACCACCTCCAACCTCCAGGCCTGGAGCGTCGTGGCGGTGCAGGACAAGGCGCGCAAGGCGAGGCTGGCCGGCTACGCCGCCAACCAGAAGCACATCCACGATGCGCCGCTGCTGCTTCTCTTCGTCGCCGACCTCGCCCGCCTGCGCGCCATCAGCCGCGACCAGGGCCATCCCGGCCTCGGACTGGGCTATATCGAGGCATTCATCTTCGGTGTGGCGGATGCCTCCTTCGCGGCGCAGAATACCATCACCGCCGCCGAATCCCTCGGCCTCGGCGGCTGCTATATCGGCGCCATGCGCAACAATCCGCAGGCCGTCGCCGACGAAATCGGGCTGCCCGACGAGACCATGGTCGTTTTCGGCATGACCATCGGCTATCCCGATCCGGCGACCGCCACCGACGTCAAGCCCCGGCTGCCGCAGGATGTCGTCCTCCACCACGAACGCTATGTCGCGCCCGATCCGGCCCGGATCGCCGCTTATGATGCGCGCATGCACGATTTCCGCGTCGAGCAGGAGATGCGCCTGATCGACTGGACCGAGCAGACGGCGCGGCGCGTCAGCGACGAGGCCGCGCTCACCGGCCGCCACGTGCTGAAGGACTTCCTCCAGCAGCGCGGCCTCATCCTGCGCTAGAGCAAAATGCGTTCAAGCAGGAGCGGATCACCAACTCAACGCACGGGTCTCAAAAGAATTTTGCGATTCTTGGTGATTCGATCTGAAGGTAGAACGCGCTGGTCCTGTTGAGCCGGAAAGACCCGGTTCGGGATGCCGGCATGTGCGCCTCGTCGTTGCTCCTGTCCTTGGGATCCTATGCCCGCTTGAAGAGCGATTCCGGCTTGTCCTGCCTGTCCGATTTTCCCGAGCCGGCCCCGTCGGCATCCAGCAGAAGCCTCCTCTCTCAGGTCAGGCAGTCGAAATCGCCCTCGGCGCGCCCGGCCTTCCAGTAATTCAGGATCTGATAGTTGAGGGCTGGCAGGCCCAATGTCGTCCGCACGTGCTTGCGAATGCCCCGGGCGATGGCGGCCTCGGCGCCGGCCCAGACGAAGACGTCGCCACGCGGCTGCGGCAAGGCGTTGCGAACGGCCTCTGCAAGCCGGCTCGGCGTGCCGGCGGGACGGTGCAAACACCGGAGCCGCTCGCCTCGCGTGCAAGGCAGCAGGCATTGCGCAGTATGGTTCGGCGTTTCCACGATGACGTCGACTTCAACGTCGTGCGGCAGAGTTTCCAGTGTGTAGGCAATAGCGGGCAGGGCGGTAAGATCGCCCGCGAACAGATAGGAGACGCACGGTGCTGCCGGAATGACACCGGGGCCGCGCACGCCGACATTGTCGCCCTCGCGGGCATGAAGGGCGAAGCGAGATCCGACGGAATCCTGCCCATGCAGGGTGATGTCGACCTGAAGTTCCCCGCGTTCGAGATCGAGGCGGCGGATCGAATAGGTGCGGATGCAGGAATATCCCTCCGCGTCTTCAAGATGCAGCTTGAGATAGGGACCAAGGGCCCCCGGCGCGGGCAGCAACGCCTCGAGGCCGGCGCCTCCAAGCGAGACCCGCCGCATGTCCGGCGCGATGTCCTGGACAGCTCGCACGGTGGCGGGAAGGGGCTCGGCGATGGCGGGCATGATTCGGCCTTTCATGATCTTTTGCGCCCGAGCTGCCACACGAGATAGGGCAGGCCGATCAGGGCGGCGACGAGGCCGGCAGGCAATTGCCGGGGCGCAATCACCGTTCGAGCCAGCGTGTCGGCCACGACCATGATGAGAGCCCCGATCAAAGCCGAGACCACGATCTGCGGCACGGCTCGGCGGACACCGATAAGGCGGGCGATATGAGGGCCGGCCAGGCCGACGAAGGTCAGAGGGCCCGTCGCCATCACAGCGCTGGCCGTGAGCAGCGAGGCGATGCCCATGATGGCTAGCCGCACACGTGGAAGCGGCAGGCCGATCGAACGGGTTACGGCATCGCCCAAGGGCAGGATGTCGAGCCAGCGGGTCAGGACGAGTGTCGAGGGAAGCAGCGCCGTGGCCAATATCGCCGTCAGCATCAGGTTCGGCCAGTCCGCGGCGTAAGACGATCCCGCAATCCAGGACAGAAGCTGGGTGGCGCGGGGATCGCCCAATGCGAGGAAAGCCACCACGACGGCGTCGAGCAACGCGGACAGTGCAATGCCAACAAGCAGGATATGGTCCGGTGCAAAGCCGCTCTTTCGGCTCGCCAGCAGGACCAGAGCCAGCGCGGCGAATCCGCCGACCGCTCCGGCGAGCGTCTGCTCGACGGCGCTGGGCGTAACGGCGAGGATCAGCGACAGGACCATCCCGAATGCCACGCCGGTGCCGATGCCCAATACTTCCGGCGCGGCCAGCGGATTGCCGGTAATCCGCTGCAGGAGAAGGCCCGCGGCGGCCAACATGGCGCCGGCGAACATCACGACGAGCGTGCGAGGTATGCGCCATGGCGCGACAGCGATCAAGTCGCCGAGGCTTGTGAAATGCCAGCCTTCAGCAGGCCAGCCGCCGCCGGTACGGCCGATGAAGAAGGCAACGAGGATCGCGAGCGTCAGCAGACCGGCCAGCGCAGGAACAAGGGCAGGCCAGTTCCTCAATTGCACGCTGCCGAACGAGGGAACGGCCGGCGGATCGCTTCGGCGAAGGCGCGGCAGCAACCAGATCAGCAGCGGCGCACCCAAAAGCGCGGTCGCCGCACCGGTCGGCAGATCAACTACGCCGACCGTCTCCAGCAGGCCCACCGCCCCGTCGACGCTCAGGACAAGCAAGGCTCCGACCAGCGGTGCAACGACCAGGCGCGCCAGGAAACGGCGGGCGCCCGAAAATTGGGCAATCTGCGGCGCGGCGAGGCCGACAAAGCCGATCACCCCGACATTGGCTGTCACGGTCGCCGTCAGAAGAGCCGCGAGCACCACGCCGGCGCCTCGTATCCAGGCGACAGGCAGCCCGAGAGAGCGGGCGTTTTCGTCATCCAGCGACAGCACGCTGAGAGGACGAGTTGCGATTGAAGCGAGCAGCAGGAGTATACCGATACGCGGCGCCATGGCCAGGGGCGCAGACCAGTCCTGCTGCGCCAGCGAGCCGCTACCCCACAGGAATAGAACGGAGACATATTCCTGATCGAGCAGGTGCAGCGCAACCGTGAGTGCACCGCACAAGAGGCCCGTCACCAAGCCCGCAAGCACGAGAGCGATGGACGAGAAGCGGTTGCGCATGGCGCACAGCAGCACGAAGCCGAGCGCAATCAGCGCGCCGGCAAGGGCGATCCATTCCCGGCCGATATCGAGCAAGGACGGCGCCATGACGAGGGCGACGGTCATGGCCAATTGCGAGCCGGCCTCCAGCCCCAACGTGGTCGGCGAGGCGAGGGGATTCCGCAAGACTTGCTGCAGCAGGAGACCGGCAGTGCCCAGGGCCGTACCCGCCAATATCGCGGTGGTTGCACGAGGCAGGGCGCTGAAATGGAAGACAAGTTGCCGGGGATCGTCGAGGTCGGGCGTGAACGCCGCCTGCCACCATTGTGAGAAGGGCAGTTGCACGTTCCAGCACGAGAACGTCAGGATGCCTGCGGGCATCGCCAGCAGAACCAGCGTCGCCACCAGGCGACGGGTATCTTCAAGGCCCGTCATGGGTGTGCTCTGCATTGGACCCCTGCACCGCCAGGTTCTCGACCAGCAGCCGGGCGAAACGTTCAGCGGCCTGCAACTCGCCGAACGGCCAGGCGGCGGCAAGATGGTGGACCCGGCCGGCCCTGACCGCGGGCAGATTGCCCCACAGGCTGCGAGGATCGGGCGCCAGCTTCACGTCGGCGGGCGTGGGATCGATCACCAGAATATCGGCATCGGGAAAAGCCGCGAGCCTTTCGATGCCAACCAGGCTGAAGCCCCAGGCATTGGTCCTCGCCATCCAGGCATTGGCGAGACCGAGGCGGTTGAGAACGCTGCCGAAAAGGCTGCTTTGTCCATAAACCCGTACGAAGCGGCCATCGAGAAACTGGATGATCAAGAATCTCGATTGTGGATGCGCTCTCAATTGCCGGCGCAACGAAGCAAGGGTCAACTCGGCCGTGGCAATAACGGACAGAGCTTGTTGGTCGCGGCCCAGGCTGGTGCCAAGCGCCATCAATTGCTCACCCGCCCCGGTGAAGGGATCGGTCCCCATCGTGTAGATCGAGACCTCCTGCGTCGGTGCGATCTTGTCGAGGATGGGGCGCGTGGCCGCACCAAGCGGGCTGACCAGGAGGAGGTCGGGCTTGAGGCCTGCGAGAATCTCCAGATTGGGTGCGTTGCGCAGCCCGACATCCGGGACACCCGCCGGTATTTCCGGCTCCCTGACCCATAAGCGGTAGAGATCGACGTCCGCTACGCCGACGGGACGGACACCAAGCGATATCAGCATCGACGCGGCCGTCCAGTCGAGAGCCACAATGCGCCCGGGGCGAGCAGGAGCTTGTGCCCGTATTGGCGTGCAGCCGAGCATCAGGGCGCAAATCACCGCAAGGCCGCCAAGCAGGGATTTTATGGCGCCACCGCCCACATGGCTCTTCTGGCCTACCCTCACGCGCCTTTTCCAAAGTTGCCGCAATGCCTGCACCGACGGCGCTTTATGGCACTCCAAATATAGTATTTGCAATATGCAGTTTTAAATAGTCATGTGCACTTTATAATCAATAAAAACTGCACATTCCTGCAATACATAGCGATCAAGTTTGGATTAATTTTAAATTAAGCCTGTTTACAATGGAGGTTAATCCAATCTATATGTCGCCTATAAAGTGCCTTGGCAGTGGATGTATTTATGGCGTGGGGGCGTTGGTGACGATTAAGAGGAAGATTCGACGTTCACGGGCTCGGCTGCTGGCCGTATCGAGCGCGCTGGCCTTGGCCGCAGCGACATCGGCGCATGCGCAGAGCACCGGCGACAGCGGGGTGATCCAGCTCGACCCTTTGAAGGTCACAGGCTCAAATGGCTCTCCGACCGGCCCCGTCGTCGGCTATGTCGCGAAAAATACCAGCGCGGGCTCCAAGACCAACACGCCGATCCAGGAAGTGCCTCAATCGGTGTCCGTGATCGGGCGGGACGAGCTTGACGCGCACCAGCCGCAAAAAGTCGACGAAGCCCTGCGCTATACGGCAGGTGTGCAGGCTCAACCCTACGGCGTCGATTCACGTTCGGATTGGATCCGTATCCGCGGCTTCGATGCCACGCAGACCGGCATATTTCTCGATGGGCTGCCGCTGTATCAATATTCCTTCGGCGGCTTCAAGATCGAGCCCTTCACCCTCGAACGGATCGAAGTCCTGGAGGGACCGGCCTCCGTCCTCTATGGCGGCAGCAATCCGGGCGGCCTGGTCAATCTCGTCAGCAAGATGCCGACCGACGAACCGCTGCATTATCTCGAAACCGGCATCAATAGCTGGGGGCATGGCTACGGGGCCTTCGATTTCGGCGGACCGGTCGACGCCTCGGGCGTATGGAGCTATCGCCTGACCGGCAAGCTTTCCGGCGGCGGCTACGAGACGGATCATGCCCAAAGCCTGACGGGGGTCATTGCCCCGGCGGTCACCTATAAGCCCAACGACGATACCCGTCTAACCGTGCTCGGCCAGTATCAACATGATGACCTCGACCATACCGGCGGCTTCCTGCCCTATGTCGGCACCGTGGTCCGTGCGCCCTTCGGCTATATTTCGCGCAGCTTCTATTATGATGAACCGGCCGCGGATACCTATAATCGCGACCAGGCGATGATCGGCTATCAGTTCGAGCACAGGTTCAACGATATCTGGAAATTCCGCCAGAATGTCCGCTATTCCTATGTGAACGTCGATGAAAGCGGACCCTATACCTATGGCTATCTCGACCCGACGACAGGCTATCCGACGTCGACGCCGACGGCGCCGGACAATCTCCTATACCGCGTCGGATTTTCGCAACATACCATCGTCAACACCTTCTCGGCGGACAATCAGGCTGAGGCCAGATTCGACACGGGTGCGCTTGCCCACACATTGTTGTTCGGGCTCGACTACAAATATTACAACATCGACCAGGTCCAGGCTTCCAGCACGGCTACGCCGATCAGCGCCAGCAATCCGGTTTATGGCGCATCGCAGTCCTCGAACGTGCCTTATCTCGACCAGAACTACACCATGCATCAGCTTGGTGCCTATGTTCAGGACCAGGTGAAGTTCGGGGGCGGTTGGATTGCCACGCTGAACGGACGCTATGATCGGGTGTGGTCGAACAGCACCGACAAGATCGGGTCGGCGAATTTTTCGGGCGACACCGGCGCCTTCTCCGGCCGTGCGGGCCTTGCTTACGAGTTCGCCAATGGCCTGACGCCCTATATCGCGATTTCCAGGTCCTTCAATCCGCAAATCGGATCGGATGCCGAGGGACAGGCCTTCAAGCCGGAATTCGCCAGGCAATACGAGGCGGGCATCAAATACAAGCCCGCCTTCTTCGATGGCCTGATCACCGCCTCCTATTTCGATCTGACCCGTACCAACGTCCTGACCACGGATCCAGACAATACGCTTTTCCAGAAGCAGATCGGCCAGGTGCGTTCGCGCGGGGTGGAGGTACAGGGCAAGGCCAACGTAACCGAAGCGCTGAAAGTAACGGCCGCATTCACGGCATACCATATCCAGACGGTCAAGGATTCCGATCCCACCGTCGTCGGCAAAAGGCCGGACGGTACACCGGAGGTTTTGTCGTCTCTCTGGGCCGATTATACTCTCCAATCCGGCGTCTTGAAGGGGCTTGGGTTCGGGGCAGGCGTTCGTTATCAGGGTTCTTCTTATGCCGACAATCAGAATACGCTGAAGGTTCCGTCCGCTACTCTGTTTGATGCCGGCATTCATTATACCTACGACAAATGGAACGTGGCGTTGAACGTCAACAACATCTTCAACCGCCGCTACGTGGCCAGTTGCGATACCGCCTATGACTGCAGCTATGGCGAGGGACGGGTCGCGACGCTTAAGGCGAGCTACAAATGGTAAGGCAGCAGTCTCTCCTGACGGGGGGAGGGGACTGCACAAGCCGCGAGAGAGCCAATGCAGGAGAAGAGCTGGATGGGTGCGGAATGACAGCAGGCCGCGGCTGCAAATCCCTTTCGCGCCGCATCGCTGCGCGTTTGTGGACTGCATTGTCTCTCTTCGGATTCTCGACCTTGGCGGCCCTTGCCCAAGGCGCAGCGACGCCTGCCGGGCAATCCGCCTCGGCGCCACTCGCTCTGCCGCATGATCTTTCGCCCTGGGGGATGTTCCTCCAAGCCGATATCGTGGTGAAGGCGGTAATGATCGGCCTTGCCTTCGCATCGGTGGTGACCTGGACGGTCTGGCTCGCCAAGGGCATCGAACTGCTTGCGGCCAGCCGCAAGGCCCGGAACACCAATCGCATCCTGGCGCAAGCCGACACGCTCGCCCAGGCGTCCGCTGCCATCGCAAACGGCTGGATCCGGCGCGGCGCCGTTGCCGATCTGGTCCGGGCGGCAGCGCTCGAAACCGGGCGCTCGGCGGATCTGTCTGCCGAGGGCATCAAGGAGCGGTCGGCGATCGCCCTGTCGCGCATCGAGGCACGCGCGGGCCGCGACATGGCACGCGGCACCGGATTGCTTGCGACCATCGGCGCCACGGCACCGTTCGTCGGCCTGTTCGGCACGGTCTGGGGCATCATGAACGCTTTTATCGGCATTAGTCAGGCTCATACCACCAATCTGGCCGTGGTCGCCCCCGGCATCGCCGAGGCGCTGCTGACGACGGCGATCGGCCTCATTGCGGCGATCCCGGCCGTGGTTGTCTACAATGTCTTCGCGCGCGGGATCGCCGGCTATCGAGCGCTGCTGTCGGACGCGTCCGGCGAGATCCTGCAGCATCTTTCGCGTGATCTCGAAAAAGACCGCGGCCCGCATCAAATCCGCAACGGCGAAGCGGGCAGGCAGGATCGGCCGCGCATTGCCCAGCCGGCCGAGTAGGCATCATGGCAGTTTCCCTCAAAGATGCGCAGGACGGGAATGTTCCGGAAGTATCGGATATCAACGTCACGCCCTTCATCGATGTGATCCTGGTGCTGCTCATCATATTCATGGTGGCGGCGCCGCTTTCCACCGTCGACGTACCGGTCGATCTGCCGGTCTCCAACGCACCGGCGCAGCAGCGGCCGGACAAGCCGGTCTTCCTGACGGTGAAGGCGGATCTGACCCTTTCGCTCGGCGAGGATGCCGTCGATCGTGCAGCCCTGCAGACGAAGCTCGATCGATTGACGGGCGCCGACCGTGAGCAGCGGGTCTTCCTGCGCGCCGACGGTGCCGTCGCCTATCGCGATGTGATGGATGTGATGAACCTCCTGCGCCAGGCCGGCTATCTCAAGGTTGCCCTCGTGGGGCTGGAGGATGTCGGACAGGAGGCGGCGCGAAGTCCGGCGGCGGCTTCGCCCACCCCGTGATGGCGAGGATCGCTCCCTTGCCGGCACCGCGTCGCGATCGGGCTCTGTCGTCGGCGTTGCGCTGGGGTGCGGCGGTGGTGGTTGTCGTCGCCGTCCATGCCGGCGTGGCCTGGCGCGCTTATGAATGGCGTCTCGCCGAGGACACATCCGGCGATATCCCGGCGATCGCGATCGATCTGGCGCCCCTGACTGTTGCACCGGCGCCGCCCGTGCAACAGGCATTGCCCATGCCCGAAGTCGCGCAAGTGCAGCCGGATCCGGCCCCCGATCTCCAGGCGCAGCCTCTCGATGTTCCTGCGCCTGCCGTTCCCGCCCCTGTTGCTTCCGGGCCGGAACTCGCCGCCCCTGCACCACCGCTGGATCAGGCGCAGACCGTGCAGCCCGTTGAGTCGGCATCGGCCGATGCGCTCCCCGAGGTTCCCCCGGACATCAAAGTGCCCGAGCCCCCCGTTGTCCTCGACGCCGATTCCCTGTTGCCGACAGAGGCGCCTGCCGTGCCGATGGCAACGGACAAGCTCGAGGTCCAGGATCAGCCTCCTGTCAAGAAAGCAGTCAAACATTCCAGAACACCGGATAAACCGGTCCCGATACGGCGCGAACGGACAACGCCACCACGGACGGTTCAGGCGCAGCGCGCTGACAGGGCCGAGTCGGCGCGCGCAGGCGCCACGGCTCGACCCTCCGTGTCGCCTGCCGCCTGGGCAAGCAGTGTGCTTGGCCATATTCGCGGCTACAAACGCCTCCCGCCTGATGCAAAAGGGTCCGGTTCGGCGTCTGTTGCCTTCACCGTCAACCGTTCCGGCCAGGTTTTGTCCGTGCGTTTGGTGAGATCGTCCGGCGATCCCGCGCTTGATCGTGAAGCTGTCGCCCTGCTTCGTCGCGCAAGTCCGGTCCCCCCTCCGCCTGCCGGCTTGGGAGGGGCGACGCTGTCGCTGACGCTTCCGGTCATCTTCGAGCCATAGCCATGCTGGAATTTACGCGGACCACAAGGGACAAGGAACGGCCTGCTGCAACCCCCTCGTTCGATCTGAGCGATGTCAGCTACGCCGTCCCGGGGCGCGTGCTGCTTCATCCGCTCACGCTGTCATTGCCCGGAGGACGCGTGATCGGGCTGATCGGTCACAACGGCTCGGGCAAATCGACCTTGATCAAGTTGCTCGCTCGCCAGCAGCCGCCCGCCTCCGGCACCATCAGCTATGACGGCCTGGCCCTGCAACAATGGAGCGAACGTGGCTTTGCCCGCCAGGTCGCCTATCTGCCGCAGCACACGCCGCCAACCACCGGATTGCTGGTCAGGGAACTCGTCGCTTTCGGCCGCTACCCCTGGCACGGCGCTCTCGGCCGCTTTGCGCCAACAGACCGCAAAAGAGTCGCCGACGCCATGGCGCTCGCCAATATCGAATCCTTCGCTGATCGTTTGATCGATACTCTGTCGGGCGGCGAACGTCAGCGCGTCTGGCTTGCCATGTTGGTGGCCCAGGATACACGCTGCCTGCTGCTCGATGAACCGATCTCTGCTCTGGACGTCGCACACCAGGTGGAGGTGCTCGCGCTCGTTCGACGACTGTCGCGCGAACGCGGACTCGCCGTCGTCATCGTCTTGCATGACATCAATATGGCCGCGCGCTTTTGCGACGAGATCGCTGCCCTTCACGGCGGCCGGTTGATTGCGCGAGGAACACCCGAAGAAATCGTGACGCCGGAACACCTCGGGATGATCTATGGCCTGGAAATGGGCGTCGTCCCGCATCCGGAGGCAGGCTATCCAATAAGCTTTGTGCGCTGAGGAAATAGAAGCGGCGCCTGCAAGCTCCGGCCGTTCGAAATCGGCGTCGCATCTGCCAGTACGGAAATGACCCCTCGAAAAACGGTGAAGGCGCCCACCTGTGCTGAACCTGCGGAGCGCCGACTACAGCCATGAAAGTTTAGTCCGATCAGTATTTTATTCGCTTATTCTCATGTCTTGATCGTGGGGTTGCGGCATCGGGAATCGCGCGTTCTCCGGGCGCCGCGCTCAGCCGCCCCGGTGCGGCGCGCCCTTCGCCGTGAGGCGCTGGGCGGCGATGACGATGATCAGCAGCAGCCCGACGAAGATCGACATGACGATGCCGGGCACGTTGAGCAGGCCCAGGCCGAACGTCACCAGTCCCATGATGAAGGCGGCGAGCACGACGCCGAGGATGCTGCCGACGCCGCCGCTGATGCTGACGCCGCCGAGCATCGCCATGGTGATGACCTCGAGTTCGTAGCCCTGGGCGATCGAGGGGCGGGTCGAACCGAGCCTCGACGTGACCAGTACGGCGGCGATGCCGGACATCAGTCCCGTCAGGCAGAACAGCAGGAACTTGATGCGGGAGACCCGCACGCCGGAGAATTGCGCCGCCACCGGATTGTTGCCAATGGCGAAGATGCGGCGGCCGAAGCTCGTCCGATGCAGGACGAACCAATAGAGCAGGGCGGCGGCGAGGAAGAGCGCCAGTTCGAACGACACCACCCACCAGACATAGCCCTGGCCGAAGAAGGCGAAATCGGCGGGATAGCCCTGATAGGCTTTGTCACCGAGCATGATGAAGGCGATGCCGCGGAACAGGCTCATCGTGCCGATGGTGATGATGATCGACGGCAGGCCGAGACCCGTGACGAGGACGCCGTTGAGAGCGCCGCAGGCGAGGCCCATGCCGATGCCGATCGGCACCAGCACCGCCGTTCCGGCACCGGTCTGGGCCGCCATGCCCATCAGGGTGGAGGAAAGCGCGATGATGCCGGCGACCGAGAGGTCGATCTCGCCCGAGATCAGCAGCAGCGCCATGGCGAGGGCGATCAGCGCCTTCTCCGTGAAGTTGAACGTCAGGTCCGACAGCGACCACGGATCGAGGAAATAGGGCGAGGCGACGCAGTTGAGCCCGAAGATGGTGACGGTGACCGCCACCAGCAGCGCTTCCCAGGACAGGAGCGCCGAGCGCAGCGGCCTGTCGAGCCGGTCCGGGATGTGGCGCGGGGCCGGGATATCGCTCATGCCGTTTCCGCCTTCCTCAGGATGATGCGGCCCTTTCGCCGCTCGGCGCGCGCATTGATCGCGACGGCCACGATGATCGCCATGCCGGAGATCGCCATCTGCCAGAACGGCGAAATGTCGATCACCGGCAGCGCGTTCGAGATCAGCCCCAGGAACAGCGCGCCGAGCACCGCCCCGCCGACCGACCCGATGCCGCCGGCAATCGAGATGCCGCCGATGACGCAGGCCGCGATGATGTTGAGCTCGAAGCCGTTGGCGATCTCGACGGAGGCGATGACGTAACGCGCCACCCACAGATAGCCGGCGAGGCCGCTGACCATGCCCGAGAGGCAGAAGACGATGAACTTCGTCCGCCCGACGTCGACGCCGATATAGACCGAAGCCGTCGGATTGACGCCGACGGCGAAGATCGAGCGGCCGAGCGCCGTATAGGTCGTCAGCGCGAAGAACAGGACGATGACGAGGAGGACGATCCAGGACAGGACGGGGATGCCGAGGACGACGACGCGCTGCAGCCCGATGAAGGTGGGACTCATCTGGTCGGCATTCACCCAGGCGCCGCCCGACAGGATGAAGGTCGCGCCGCGATAGATGGTGAGCGTGCCGAGCGTCACCACGATCGACGGCATGTTCAGCTTCCAGATCAGGATGCCGTTCAGCGCGCCGAGGGCGAGACCGATCACCAGCGCCAGTACGATCAGCATGGCGACGGGAATATCCGGATGAGCGGCATTCAGCATCGCCACGGCCATGCCGGTGAAGCAGAGATTGGATGCCATGGACAGGTCGAAGGAGCGGGTGACGATCACCAGCATCTGGCCGAGCACCAGCATGATCAGCAGCGCGGTATCGTTGAAGATCTGCGCGAGGTTGCCGGGGGCGGCGAACGCCGGAAAGCGGATCGAGACCAGGCCGATCAGCACCGCGATGGCGACGAGAAGCCAGACTTCCCGATATCGGAACAGCGCCTTCATGGGACGATCCCCGCGGCGCTGCGCACCAGGGTCTCGGCGTCGAGGCCTCGCCTGTCATAGATCGCGGCAAGGCGGCCCTCGCGCATGACGGCGACGCGGTCCGACATGCCGAGGATCTCAGGCAGTTCGGAGGAGACCATGATCACCGACAGCCCCTGCGCCACCAGTTCGGCCATGAAGCCATGCACGGCCGCCTTCGAGCCGATGTCGATGCCCTTGGTCGGCTCGTCCAGGATGATCACCTTGGGCGCGGTCGCCAGCCATTTGGCGATGACGACCTTCTGCTGGTTGCCGCCCGAGAGGGTGCCGACATCCTGGCTGAGGGATGACGCGCGCAGGTCGAGCCGTTCGGTATAGGCCCGCGCCAGCGCGAATTCCTCGGCCAGGCGCAGCAGCCCGGATTTCGAGGTCCGTCCGAGCGAGGGGAGGGAGATGTTCTGGAAGATCGGCAGGCCGATGACGACGCCTTGCCGGCCGCGATCCTCCGGCACATAGACGATGCCGGCCTCGATGCTGTCGGCGGCCGATCTCGGCGCGAGCGCCCTGCCTTCGAGCGTGATGGCGCCGCGGCTGGTGCGTGTCATGCCGGCGATCGCCTGCATCACCTCGCTGCGGCCGGCACCGATCAGGCCGTAGAAGCCGAGGATCTCGCCCTTGCGCAGCTCGAAGCCGATATCCTCGAACTCGGTCGGGTGGGAGAGGCCCGAAACCGCGAGCACCGGCGCGCCGAGGCGCGGCTCGCGCCGCGGAAAGATATGGTCGACCGACCGCCCGACCATCAGCCTGACGATCTCGTCCTGGCCGGTATCTCGGATCAGCCCTTCGCCGACCATCGCACCGTCCCGGAAGACGGTGAAGCGGTCGGCGATACGGTAGATCTCGTCGAACTTGTGGCTGATGAACAGGATGGCCTTGCCGCTGCGCTTCAGGAGGTCGATCAGCGTGAAGAGCTCCTCGATCTCCCTCAGCGACAGAGCGGCGGTCGGCTCGTCCATGATGACGATGCGGGCATCGATCGACAGGGCCCGTGCCACGGCGACCAGATGCCGGCTGGCGATGCCGAGATCCTTCAGCCTCGCACCCGGGTCGATATGGCCGGCGCCCATCCGGCCGAGCACGTCGCGGGCCTGCCGTCGCACGCTGCGCCAGTTGATGGTGCCGAACCGTCCGCGCGGCGCATGGCCGAGGAAAATGTTCTCGGCGACCGAGAGATCGTCGAACAGCACGGTTTCCTGGTGGATGGCGGTGATCCCGGCCCTGAATGCATCCTGGGCCGAGGAAAAGATCACCGGCCGGCCGTCCACGCTGATGGTGCCGGCCGAAGGCTGGTAGATGCCGGTCATGATCTTGACCAGCGTCGACTTGCCGGCGCCGTTTTCCCCGATCAGCGCCGTGACCTCCCCCGGGTAGAGCGACAGGCTCACCGCGTCGAGTGCCCGCACGCCTGGAAAGCTCTTGCTGACTCCCGTCAACGCCAGGCTCGGCACGCCGGCGGCGCGCTGCGGTGTCAATTGCGGCGGGCCCGGCGTGTTCGTCATCCTGTCGGGGCCTGCCTGCCGATCGAGAGATGTTTGCGTTTCGCTCAAGCCGCTAGCCATTCCTGCATGAGGTATTTCGCATGCCGTCCGTCATCGCCTGCGGGGAATGACGGACGGGGGAGGGCTGCCGGATGGCAACGATCCGTCAGAACTGCTTGGCGTATTGCTCGATATTGGATTTGTCGAAGACCAGCAGGTCCTTGAGATAGGTGTCGTTGTCGGCCTCGATCGTCATGTCGCCGAGGCGGCCGATGCTGGCGGTGGTGCCGGCCGTTCCCTTCAGGGTCCCGCGAGCGATCCCCGCCGCGAACGTCACCGCCGCATAGCCGAGATCCGCCGGATTCCAGAGCTGGAAGGTCTGCGAGACGCCCGAGAGGATATTGGGCTTCATCTCCGAGGGCAGGCCATGTCCGGTCACGAAGATCTTGCCGACCATGCCGGCATCGGTGACCGCCCGGCATGCGCCGATGATGCCGACGGCGGTGGGCGAGATGATGCCGCGCAGATTCGGATGCGCCTTCATCAGGCCCTGCGCCTCGCGGTAGCTCTTGTCGGCGGCATCGTCGCCATAGACGACGCCGACCAGCTTGAGGTTCGCATAGTCCGGCTTCTTCCATTCCTCCTTCATCTTCTCGATCCAGATGTTCTGGTTCGTGGCCTGGGAGGTGGCCGAGAGGATGGCGACTTCGCCCTGGCCGCCGAGCGTCTTGCTGATCATGCGGACGTCGTTGGCACCGACGAGATCGTCGTGGGGGGCATTGACATGCATGACGCGACCTTCGGGTGCGACGCCTGAATCGAAGGAGAGCACCGTGATGCCGCGCTGCATCGCCTTCTTGGTCGTCGGCACCAGCGCGCTGGCGTCGTTGGCCGAGATGATGAGGGCGTCGACCTTCTGGGCGATGAGCGTGTTGATCACGGAGATCTGCTGCTCGACGGTGGCGGCGGTCGGTCCGGTATAGATGATCTCGATGCCGCCGAGCTGCTTGGCCGCCTCCTGGGCGCCGTCGCGTGCCACGTCGAAATAATTGATGCCGAGCACCTTCACCACCACGCCGATGCGCAGCTTCTTCTGTGCGAAGGCGGACCGCGGCAGGGCGACGAGGGTGCCTCCGGCGAGCATGCCTGCGGACAGGGTTTTCAGGACTTGGCGGCGATCGACGCTCATATTTCTCTCCCTGGATGTATCGTTGTTGCAGGCAGCTTGTCCGCCGCCTTTCTCGAATTGGATGGGCGCGCGAGCGCCCGGCCGCCGGAATATGGCGGACGGTCGATGGCGGACCGCCCTTTCGTCAGACGGTCGCCCGCCACACGTCCGGGACGAAGGCGTAGCCCTCGCCGCGCCGGTCGACATGGCCGAAGCAAGGAAAGTCCATATGGATTCCCGCCACCCGCAGCCGGTCGGCCGCCGCCATGTCGAGCGCACGCCGGCGGGTGGCGATCGCCTGTTCGCGGTCGATGTCGAGAACGGTGCACGCCTGGGGCGCGGCCATCTGCAGGCTCGGCATATGCACGACATCGCCCCAGATCATGACGGCATCGGTGCCGGACTCGATCAGCCAGCCCGTATGTCCCGGTGTATGGCCGGGCTGGGTGATGGCGGTGACGCCGGGCGCGACCGAACCGTCGCGGATGGTGCGGATGCGATCGGCATAGGGGGCCGTGGCGCGGCGGGCCCCTTCGAAGAACTCGAAGGTTTCCGCCGGTGCATGCGAGGGCGAGGCGGGATCGCGGAAGAATTGCAGCTCGGCTTCGTTCACCCACAATTCGGCGCGCGGGAATATGGCTTGGCCGCCGTCGTCGACGAGGCCGTTGACATGATCGGGATGCAGATGCGTCACCAGGATGGCGTCGATATCCGCCGGCCCGACACCCATGTGCCCCAGGTTGCGGCACGCCATGCCGAGCGTCGGCCCCATGCTGGTGCCGCAGCCGGCGTCGATCAGGAAGCGCCGGCCGCCGGTCTCCACCAGAAAGGCGTTCATGGTCATCTTCGGCGGAACCGGGCGGAACGATGCCCGTTCGAGCCGCTCGCATTCCTCGTGATCGATGCCGGCGATGAGATCGAATCCGGCCTGAAAGGTTCCATCGTTCACTGCGGTGACCATGATGTCGCCGATCGCGAGGTGGTAGAGGCCCGAGGGCTGGCATTGAGGTCTTGCTGTCACGTCACGTTCCCAGGTCGGCGCATCATCTCATTTGCGAGGGAAGAAACGAACGGCCCCACGCTCGAGCGCGATGCGTCGAGACTCGGACGTCGTTTCCTCCCGCTCTTGTTCGGCGGCGGCCGCGGCGATGCTGCGGTTTGCAGGATCTTTTATAGATCAAGGGACAAACTGCAGAAATCGTATGTGGTCATGTCGCCATCGTGCCTGACGACGAGGAGCGGGACCGCGGCCGCCATTTCGCGGCGCGACCGGCGTTCTCAGGGGGCTCGGGAAATGGCAGGGCGGTCCTCGCGCAGCAGGTCGGATCATGTGCGGGCCGTCGGCGCCGCTCCATCCCCCTGGACGAGAGCCGCCGGTTTGCCCTTCTCTCCGCCCACGGCGAGGAGGGCTTTCTGCGCCCATCGTCACCGCCCCAGCTTTGCTGAAGGTGACGCCCACCGACGGCACTCGCTGCTGCGGGCGGGAGGCGAGGGTGGCGTGCGACGCTTCGTATGTCATCGCTCGGAGCGATGCCCGTGCGGGTCCGCCTTCCTGCGGTGGACGATACGCCCCCGCCGCAGACAAAAAAACCGGCGCGCGAGTTGCCTCGCGCGCCGGCTGATCGAGACCGGATCCGGGGAGTGCAGGGCACTCACCGCGGGTCCGGCGGGATGATCCAGGCCTTACGTAGCCGGAACCTCAGATGGCGGACACCGCCTTCATCGAACCAGCGTGAATTCCCTGGACCATGTTGTGTTCAGACACTGGATCACCTCCTTTCGGTTGTTTCAGACCATCCGAAGATGGAGGGAGAGGCGGGCCTTGTAAAGGGCCGGCGTCCCCGAAGGGCTCGGCTGCGACACATAGACCGCCGATGGTGCATTCCGGTCACACCGGCCGTGGCGCGTTCCGTTTCGTCCGCTTTCCGGGCGCCCAATCGCCGTCACAGGCCTCGGTAGGGCGAGAGCGTCGATGAAGCCGGTGAGGTCGGCCCCTGTCCGCCGGTCATGGCTTTCTCCGTTCATTTGGGTACGCGGCGGGCGCCGCAACGGCTCGGCCCGGCAGTGAGGATCGCTTAACCCCTTTCGCAGGGACGAGCCGCAGGGGAGGGCTTTCTTAAGTGAAGCAGCGGCATTGGAGGCACGAAGCCCATGCGCTGCCGTCCCTCAGATGCCATCGGCAAGCGCGGACCAGACGGCACGTCTCAATCGGATCGAAGGTCAAGACGAGACCGTCCCGTCCTGTTTAGGGGGGCGCTAAACATTGCGTCGAGACGAGACCGTATCGTCTCGACCGCCGCCAGCCATTCCTCGCGATCCGCGTGATAAAGAGGCTGTAGACAATTGATAGAGCTCAGTAATCGTCGGCGTCGTTGGGAAACCCAGAGGCTGCGTCATGAACGTCGCCCTCTGCGCCGGCTTGACGGCGGGCGCGCGGCGGGCTCTTTCCACGATCCTTGGATATCGGTGGAACCGCCTGCATGACGATCACGATCTACGGCATCAAGAATTGCGACACCATGAAGAAGGCCCGCCTTTGGCTCGACCAGCACGGCGTCGCCTATGCCTTCCACGACTACAAGGCGCAGGGCATCGATCGGGCCCGTCTGCAGAGCTGGTGCGGGCAACTCGGCTGGGAAACCCTGCTCAACCGGGCGGGTACGACGTTCCGCAACCTGCCCGACGGCGAGAAGCAGGGGCTGGACGAGGGCCGGGCCGTCGCGCTGATGCTGGCCCAGCCCTCGATGATCAAGCGGCCGGTCCTCGATCTCGGGACGGGCCGCGTGCTGGTGGGGTTCAAGCCGGAACTCTACGGCGCAGCGATACCGCCTCCTGCTTCCGTGTGAGCGCTGCGATCCATGATCGCGGTGTCATTCGTCTCGGCTTGGCGGACGACGGCGATCTCTGCCGCCGCCTTTTCGGTCGCCTCGAAAGGGCGCGGGATATCGATGTGAAGGCCCGCGGGCGCTGGGCGGTCCGGCTGATCGGGCGGCGGCAGTGCGACACGCTATCCGCTTTCCTTTCGGCAGCCATGCGCCCAGATTGCCGCCCTTTCGATGCCGGCCCGCCCAGGCCTTTCGGTGCCGCGCAATCCCGTTCTCATTTGCAGGAGCCCATTGATGAAAGCCGTCGGTTATTACACGCCGCTGCCGATCGCATCCCCTGAGTCGCTCGTCGATCTCGAGGTGGCTGCGCCCACGCCCGGCCCGCGCGACCTTCTCGTCCGCGTCCATGCCATCGCCGTCAATCCGGTCGACGTGAAGGTGCGGGCCGGTGCCAAGCCGCCCGAAGGCCAGGCCCGCATCCTCGGATGGGACGCGGCGGGGGTCATCGAAGCCGTGGGCCGCGACGTGACCCTGTTCCGGCCGGGCGACGAGGTCTTCTATGCCGGGGCGCTGGACCGGCCCGGCGCCAACAGCGAGTGGCATGTGGTCGATGAGAGGATCGCTGCCCGCAAGCCGGCCTCGCTGTCCTTCACGCAGTCCGCCGCTTTGCCGCTCACCGCGCTGACGGCGTGGGAATTGCTGTTCGACCGCCTCGGCGTTCCCTACGGCACCAAGCATCACAAGGGCTCGATCCTGATCGTCAACGGGGCGGGCGGCGTCGGATCGATCCTCACCCAGATCGCCCGCCGCCTTACCGGCCTCACCGTGGTCGCCACGGCCTCGCGGCCGGAGACGATCGCCTGGTGCCGGGGCATGGGTGCCCACCATGTCATCGACCATCACAAGCCGCTCGCTGAAGGCCTGCAGGCTGTCGGGATTGCCGAAGTCGACTATGTCGCCGGGCTCACCGCGACCGAAAAGCACCTGCCCGGGATCGTCGACGTCCTGGTGCCCCAGGGCAGGCTGGCGCTGATCGACGACCCCAAGACCCTCGATATCGTGCCGCTGAAGCGCAAGAGCCTCACCGTGTCCTGGGAGCTGATGTTCACCCGTGCGCTCTTCCAGACACCGGACATGATCGCGCAGCACAGGATCCTGACCGAGGTCGCCGAACTCGTCGATGCCGGCGTGCTGCGCACGACGCTGCACCGCGAGTTCGGCGCCATCAATGCCGCCAACCTGCGCGCCGCCCATGCCGGCATCGAAAGCGGCAAGGCCATCGGCAAATCGGTGCTGACCGGTTTCTGAGGCGAGGCGGGGGCAGGCGTCAGCCCGCCGCCCCGGCAAAGGTGTCGATCAGCAGCTTGACGTTCAGGACGAGGATGACGCCGGCGATCGCCCAGGCGAGGATCGACAGCCAGGCCGGCGTCACCAGCGCGCCCATCTTGCGCCGGTCGGACACGAAACGGACCAACGGAATCACGGCGAAGGGCAATTGCATCGACAGCACGACCTGGCTGAACACCAGGAGCTTCGCCGTGCCCTGTTCGCCGTAGAGCGCCGTCACGGCGACCACGGGGACGATGGCGATGCCGCGGGTGATGAGGCGGCGCGCCCAGTCGGGGATGCGAAGGTGCAGGAAGCCTTCCATGATGATCTGGCCGGCGAGCGTCGCCGTCACCGTCGAGTTGACGCCGGAGGCGAGCAGCGCGACGGCGAACAGGGTGGAGGCGATGCCGACGCCCAGCACGGGCGAGAGCAACTGGTAGGCCTGGCCGATCTCCTCGATGTCGGTGTGGCCGTTGCGATGGAACACCGCGGCGGCGGTGATGAGGATGGCGGCGTTGACGAACAGCGCGAGCATCAGGGCGATCGTGCTGTCTCCGACGGCCCATTTCACCGCCGAGCGGCGCCCTTCGGGATCGCGGGCATAGGCGCGCGTCTGCACGATCGACGAGTGCAGGTAGAGATTGTGCGGCATCACGGTCGCACCGATGATGCCGATGGCGATGTAGAGCGCTTCGGGATTGGTGACGACCGCCGATTGCGGCACGAAGCCGCCCAGGATGTCGCGGATCGCCGGCGCCGCCAGGACCATCTGGATGCCGAAGCAGACGAAGATGACGACCAGCAGGACGATCACGAAGGCCTCCAGCGCCCGGAAGCCCCTGCGCATCAGCAGCAGCACCAGGAAGACGTCGACCGCCGTGATGATGGCGCCGAGGACCAGGGGGATGCCGAACAGCAGGTTGAGCGCGATGGCGGTGCCGATCACCTCGGCGAGATCGCAGGCGATGATGGCCAGTTCGCAGGCGAGCCACAGCACGATGTTGACGGGCTTGGGATAGTGCTCGCGGCAGGCCTGGGCGAGATCGCGCCCGGTGGCGATGCCGAGGCGCGCGGCGAGCGCCTGCAGCACGATCGCCATCAGGTTGGACAGCAGGATGACGGACAGCAGCGTGTAGCCGAACTTCGAGCCGCCGGCGAGATCGGTCGCCCAATTGCCGGGGTCCATATAGCCGACGGACACCATGTAGCCCGGACCGAGAAAGGCGAAGAAGCGCCGCAGCCACAGGCCTGCGGCCGGCACGGGCACGCTGGCATTCATCGAACCGAGGCTGGGGCGACTGCCGTCCCCCTCGAAACGCCAGGCCGGCGCACTGCCGGCCGCCTCGTTACTCATTTCGTCCTCCACGGGCCATCCTGTCTTGGACCAACATCAACCTATTTAATATAGCTTATGCTATAATACAATGAGAAGGCAATAGACAAGCGCCCCGGCTCACTTTCATTGGGGCAGTTGGAAAAATCATGCCGGGTAGGCTATGAGGCTGTCGGTGCGTCCGGAATTCGCAAGGAGGGAGCCGAGATGAAGCGGGCTGCTGCGCCTTCGGCCGGAGAAGCGGGTCTGGTCGATGCCGTCGTGCATGTGGAGAGCTTTCGCCAGGCTCGGGAGGCCAGGCGCCTCGAACTGGTCGAAGATTATGTCGAACTGATCGCCGACCTGATCGGCGACGGCGGCGAGGCGCGCCAGGTCGATATCGCCGCCCGGCTCGGCGTGGCGCAGCCGACGGTCGCCAAGATGCTCAAACGCCTCGCGGAGGAGGGGTTGGTGGCGCAGCGCCCGTATCGCGGCGTGTTCCTCACCGGCGCCGGACAGGCCCTCGCCGACGCCAGCCGGGAGCGCCATCGCCTCGTCGAAAGCTTTCTTCTCGCCCTCGGCATCGACGCGGACACGGCCCGGCGCGACGCGGAAGGCATCGAGCATCACGTCAGCAAGGCGACGCTCGACGCCTTCGCCCGTTTTCTCGGCAGGACATAGCGGGGCGCCCCGCCATCTCCTGAGTTCTTGATCCAGGAAACCCTACCAACGGACTGTCCTGCCGCGATAATCGAGATAGACCAGGCCGGAATGTCCGGTGCGGCTCGCAAGGGTGTCGACGACGCCGGGAATGCTTTCGGAGATATCGAGGCTGGCGGCTGGGCCGCCCATGTCGGTCCGTACCCAGCCCGGCGCGATGATCACCATGGCGCGCCCCTCGCTTGCATGCCGCGCCCAAAAGCTGCGCATCAGCGTGTTGAGCGCCGCCTTGCTGGCGCGATAGACCTCCCATCCGCCGTCTTCGTTGTTGGCGACGCTTCCGAGCCCGGACGACATCACGCCGATGGTTCCCTCAGGCGTCACCAGGCCCTCGCACGCCTCGATCACGCGCATCGGACTGAGGGCGTTGGTGATCATCACGCGCATGAACTCCTCGGTCGAGACCTCGCCGATCGTCTCTCCCGGATCGTTGCTGACGCCGGCATTGACGAACAGGAGGTCGAACCGGCGCTGCGCCAGGCGCCGGCGCAAGGCTGCCACTTCGGCGGGCCGGGTGATGTCGACGGTTTCGATCTCGAGCTTCGAATTCCACTGGTCGGCGAGATCGTGGAGCGCGGTCCGGCCGGTGCCCCGGGCCGTCGCGACGACGTGCCAGCCGCGTTTCAGATATTCGGCGGCGAGAGCGAGGCCGAGGCCGCGCGAAGCCCCGACGATCAGGGCGACAGGGGAAGAGGGCATGCGATTATTCCTTGTTCAAGTCGGCGTTGGATCCGGCAATCGGCGGCGTAAAGATGAATTCTAAGCGAGAGTTACGATGGTTTTCTTGCAGGGCAGGTCAGAATGCTCGGCGTCGGGATCGGGAGACCGCCCGCAGCCGGTCTCCATGCCGGAGGCTGAACGAAGCCGTTGACATCGGTCGCGTGTCGGGACCTTTCATGGGGATCCGGCGGGCCGCAGCGATGCGGCTCCATCGATCGTTACATTCGGAATTTCTCCCATCCCAAAGAATTGTCTGAGGAAAATATCATGTCACAGCTGCCCGACGCCATGACTGCCATTGCCATCAGCAGGCCGGGCGGCCCGGAGGTGCTGGTCCCAGAGCGCAGGCCGGTGCCGCGGCCGGGCGAGAGCGAAATCGTCATCCGCGTGGCGGCGGCCGGCGTCAACCGGCCGGACGTCTTCCAGCGTGCCGGGTCCTATCCGCCGCCGAAAGGCGCGTCCGACCTGCCCGGACTGGAAGTCGCCGGCGAGGTGGCCGCGGTAGGAGCGGCGGTGACGCGCTGGCGGCCCGGCGACAAGGTGTGCGCTCTCACCCCGGGCGGCGGCTACGCCGAATACGCCCTCGTCGACGCCAGCAATGCCCTGCCGGTGCCCGCCGGCCTCGACATGATCCATGCCGCCGCGCTGCCCGAAACCTTCTTCACCGTCTGGCACAATCTGTTCCAGCGCGGGCGCCTCGCCGAAGGCGAGACGGTGCTGATCCATGGCGGCTCCTCCGGCATCGGCACCACCGCCATCATGCTCGCCAAGGCGTTCGGGGCGACCGTCATCGTCACCGCCGGCTCGCCGGAGAAATGCGACGCCTGCCGCAAGCTCGGCGCCGACATCGCCATCGACTACAAGGCGGGCGACTGGCTGCCGGCCGTCAAGGAGGCGACGCAGGGGCGGGGCCCGGACGTGATCCTCGACATGGTCGGCGGCAGCTACATCGCCCGGAACTACGAGGCCGCCGCCTTTGACGGGCGCATCGTCAGCATCGCCTTCCTCGAAGGATCGAAGGTGGAGATCGACTTCGTCCGGCTGATGACGAAGCGCCTGACGCATACGGGCTCCACTCTGCGCGCCCAGTCGACGGCCGCCAAGGCCGTCATCGCGAGGGCCGTCGAGGACAAGGTCTGGCCGCTGCTGGCGGCGGGACGCTGCCGTCCCCTCGTCCACGCGACCTTTCCGCTCGCCGAGGCCGCCGCCGCCCATGCGCTGATGGAGACCAGCTCCCATATCGGCAAGATCGTGCTGACGGTGTGAGAGGTCAGCCGGCGAGCTTCTCATTGTCGTATCCGGCGTCGGCGATCGCCTGGCGCAGGAGAGCTTCGTCGGCCTCGCTGCCGATCCGCACGATATGGGCCGCCAGATCGGCGTCGACGGAGGCGGCGGGGTCGATCGCCTTGACCGCGCCGCCGATGGTGCGCACGCAATGGCTGCAGCTCATGTCCGGGATCTTGAGGGTGATCATGACGAATCTCCATGAGGGATAGGGAAGTCTTGTAATCCTTCCCATCGTGGCAAGGTCAAGCACGGCGACGATGCCCCCTCGGCAGGCGGGCTGCCCCCTCGGGCGATCGGCAGATCGTGCTTGACCTTCCCATGATGGGAAGGCCCACCTACATGGGCAGTGACCCATGAAAGGGCAATTGCCATGTCCGATACGCTTCAACTCGCCATTGACGGCATGACCTGCGCGTCCTGCGTGCGCCGCGTCGAAAAGGCCATCGCCGCCGCGCCCGGCGTGGAGCGGGCGTCCGTCAACCTGGCCACGGAACGCGCCGAGATCGTCCTGGCGGCCAAAGCCGATGCCGGGCCGGTGCTCGCGGCGGTCGAACGCGCCGGCTATGGCGCGCATGTGGTTGCCGGCGAAGCGACCGGCGATTCGGAGCGGGAGAAGCGGCGCGCCGAATTGTCGGCGCTGCGCCGGAGCCTCGCCGTCGCGGCGATCCTGACCCTGCCGATCTTCCTGGTCGAGATGGGATCGCATCTCGTTCCCGCCTTCCACCACGCCGTCATGGCGACGCTCGGCGCCTGGAACGGGTATGCGCAGTTCGTCCTCTCCGGCGTCGTGCTGTTCGGCCCCGGCCTGCGCTTCTTCCGGAAGGGCATTCCGGCGCTGCTCCATGCGGCGCCCGACATGAACGCGCTCGTCGCCATGGGCGCCGGCGCGGCCTGGCTCTTCTCCGCCGTCGCCACCTTCCTGCCGCAGATCCTGCCGGCCGGCACCGCCAATGTCTATTACGAGGCGGCGGCGGTGATCGTGACCCTGATCCTGCTCGGGCGCTATCTGGAGGCGCGGGCCCGGGGCGAGACGAGCGAGGCCATCCGCAAGCTCGCCGGCCTGCAGGCGCGGACGGCGCTCGTCGTCGCGGACGGCGCCAGCCGCGAGGTGCCGATCGCCGAACTCGCGATCGGCGACATCATCCGCGTCCGTCCGGGCGAGAAGATCGCCGTCGACGGCGAGGTCGTCGAAGGATCCTCCTTCGTGGACGAGGCGATGATCACCGGCGAGCCCATGCCGGCCGCCAAGCAGGTCGGCGCCACGGTGTTCGGCGGCACGCTCAACAAGACCGGCAGCTTCTCCTTCCGTGCGACGAAGGTCGGCGCGCAGACGCTGCTCGCCCAGATCATCCGCATGGTCGAGACGGCCCAGGGCGCCAAGCTGCCGATCCAGGCGCTTGCCGACCGGATCACCGCCTGGTTCGTGCCCGCCGTCATGGCGGCGGCGCTCGTCACCTTCCTCGCCTGGCTGGCTTTCGGGCCGAGCCCTGCCTTGTCCTTCGCGCTCGTCAATGCCGTCGCCGTGCTCATCATCGCCTGCCCCTGCGCCATGGGCCTGGCCACCCCGACATCGGTGATGGTCGGCACCGGCCGCGCCGCCGAGCTCGGCGTGCTGTTCCGCCGCGGCGACGCCCTGCAGACCTTGCGCGATGCGAGCGTGGTCGCCTTCGACAAGACGGGCACGCTCACCGCCGGCCGCCCGGCGATGACCGACATCGTCCTGCGCGACGGCTTGGCGGAGGACGAGGTCCTCGGCCTGCTCGCCGCCGCCGAATCGCGTTCGGAGCATCCGCTGGCGGCCGCCATCGTGGAAGCCGCCGGCCGGCGCGGCCTGCCGTTGCAGGAGGCGCGCGAGTTCGACGCCATGCCGGGGCACGGCGTGTCGGCCGCGGTCGGGCAGCGCCGGGTCAGCATCGGCTCCGACCGCCTGATGGCGAGGCTCGGCCTCGATGTCGGCGTCTTCGCCGCCGAGGCCGCGCAGTTCGCCGCCGATGCCAAGACGCCGCTCTACGGTGCCGTCGACGGGCGCCTGGTCGCCCTGCTGGCCGTCGCCGATCCGATCCGGCCGACGGCGCGGGCCGCCATCGCCGCCCTGCGTGCGCGCCATCTGCATATCGCCATGGTGACGGGCGACAACCGCGTCACCGCCGAGGCGATCGCCCGGCGGCTCGGCATCGACGAGGTCGCAGCCGAGATCCTGCCCGACGGCAAGGCGGCGGCGGTGCGGCGGCTCGGCGCCGGCGGCAGGAAGGTCGCCTTCGTCGGCGACGGCATCAATGACGCGCCGGCGCTCGCCGCCGCGGATGTGGGCATCGCCATCGGCACCGGCACGGATATCGCCATCGAGAGCGCCGACGTCGTGCTGATGTCCGGCGATCCCCAAGGCGTCGCGCGGGCGATCGCCCTTTCGGAGGCGACGATGCGCAATATCGGCCAGAACCTGTTCTGGGCGTTCGCCTACAATGTCGCCCTCATCCCGATCGCGGCCGGCGCGCTCTATCCGGTCAACGGCACGCTGCTGTCGCCCATGCTGGCCGCCGGCGCCATGGCGCTGTCGAGCGTCTTCGTGGTCACCAACGCATTGCGGCTGAAGCGCTTCCGCTTCGGCCGGGAGGCGGGCGTGCCGGAGGACGGGCGCCGTCCCGTGCCCGCGGCATGAAACGGGAGGGAGATGCGCGATGAATATCGGCGAGGCCGCGGCCGCATCCGGCGTTTCGGCCAAGATGATCCGCTATTACGAATCGATCGGTCTGGTGCCCCATGCCGTGCGGACCGAGGCGGGCTATCGTGTGTATGGCGATAACGACATCCACACGCTGCGCTTCATCCGCCGTGCCCGGGACCTCGGTTTCTCGGTCGCGCAGATGGAGACGCTCCTCGCTTTGTGGAGCGACCGGTCGCGCGCGAGCGCCGACGTCAGGCGCGTCGCCCTCGACCATATCGAGGAACTGGAGCGCAAGATGAAGCAGATGGCGTCGATGACGCACGCCCTGCGCCACCTCGTCCAGCATTGCCACGGCGACGGCCGGCCGGACTGTCCGATCCTCGAGGACCTCTCGCACGGCGAGGAGCGCGCGCCCGCCCCGGCAAAGGCGACGCGGCGCGCGGCAAGGGGTGGCGCGCCGGTCTCCTGACGGGCCGATCGGCGAATGCCGTCCTTTCGCGCCCGTGCGCTGTCGTCGGGGCGGCGGGCGGGCTATCCTCGCCTCCGCCATGGCCGTCAGACCGATTCTCCGATTTCCCGATGCCCGCCTGCGCATGCCGGCCGCGGAGGTGCTCGCCTTCGACGCGGAGACGAGGGCGCTGGCGGACGATCTGCGCGACACCATGCGCGCCGCTCCCGGCATCGGCATCACCGCACCGCATCTGGGCATTCTCAAGAGGCTGGTCGTCATCGAGCTGCCGGACGAAGCCATCGTCCGCATCTATGTCAATCCGCGCATCGTCTGGATGGCGGAGGAGACGCGGGAGCATGCCGAGGGCAGCGTCTCCATGCCCGGCGTGACCGAAACGGTCGAACGCCCGGCGCGGGTCCGGCTTCGCTACCATGATCTCGACGGCGTGGAACACGAGGAAGAGGCGGAGGGGCTGCTCGGCGTGTGCCTGCAGCACGAGATCGACCAGCTCGACGGCATCTTCTGGATCCAGCGGCTCTCCCGGCTGCGGCGCGAGCGTGTCGTCAAGCGTTTCGGCAAGATGACGAAGGCGGCGTGACCCCCTGGGACCGCCGGCTTCCAGCCGGCTCTTCTTCGGCGTCGTTCCGGGGCGCCCGAAGGACGGGCCCGGAACCCATACATAGGCCGAAAATCATCTTGTCTCAGCGCCCATGGCCGTCCGGTCCGCACAGGCTCCGGCTTCGGGCCCGCGTTTTCATCGCCGCACCCCGCAAGGGCCGGCCTCGGAGTTTTCGGCGCTCTGCGCAGCGGCGGCTCGCTGTGGTCGAGACGCGGCCCTTCGCGTCTCCTGGGAGCGCGGGCGTCCCGCCCGCTCTGGAAACGCTGCGCTCGCCGATTGAGACGTTGCGCTTGGGGGTGGCAAGAGCGGGCGAGACGCCCGCGGTCCCAGGGAAGAACGCCAAGCCGGCGGCGACAGTGCGGTCGGTCATCCCGGACGCGATGCGGCACGTCAGTGACGCATCGCAGATCCGGGATCGCGCGCAGAAGGAACCTCATCCTGCACGCGGTCCCGTGTCTGCACCGCACCCCTGAGGGGTGCCGTGCGCACAGGATGACGGGTGATGGCTCTGCAGGCATGCGTCTTCGTCGCCGCGCCCTGAGCGGGCCGGATCGTGCAAGGGAAGATCGGGGCGACGACGGCTGTTTCTCGTGTCAGCCGTGGTGCGGTGTAGGATCGTGGTCGTGAGGAATCGTGGCCTCGCATGTTGTGCAAGGCCGCCGTCGCCCCTTTCCCGCCGGGCCGGGACGCGCCAACAGGCAACGCGCCGGAGCCAGGCTCTTTCCCATCGATCCGGATCAAGCCTGCGGCCTGAACCGGAGTGCCGGACGGGAGGCATCGCCGGCGCCGGAGGGCACGGTTCCCTCCATCACCAGCCATGCCGGACAGGCCCCGCGCCCTTCACTGCTTCCGGGCCAGGGAAGCCGCTCGGGTGCGCCAAGCCTCACCCACGGAACGGGCGGGACAGGGGCCTTGGCGGACGGCTTATATCTTCGCCGCACCCCGCCGGCCGGGGCAGCCGGGTCCCCGTGCTGCTGCGGCCGCGGACGCTGCGGGCCGGGTTTGCCGGCCGCCGGCGTCCGACAAGGCGATCCGGCCTGGAGATGCCCGCCATCCCCTCCTCGCGGACGGTGCGGCGGGCGGCCGGCGCCTCTCCTGTCTCGCGCGGGATCGAGGGCAGGCCCGAAGGCGGCCCGATCCCGGCACGGTTCCTCATCGAGCCCCGTGTGCAGACCTGACGGCCGGGTGATCGCACACCCGGCGCTACCGGATGTCGGCGGTCCCGGCATTGCCCGTGAGAGCAATGGGGCGGTCTGCAGCGGTCCCTCTCAGCGCCGGCCCCGTCCTGGTTTCCAACACCATGACAGAGTGGACAAGCACCTCGATGCGGCTGGCGCGCCGCAGGCATAAACGGGGATCGCCCGGAGTGGGTGGAAGGCACGGGGCGGTATCGCGAACCTTGGCCCCGCCGCGCTTCATTCCCAAGGAAAGTAGGCCATGGGAAAGCGCGGATGTCAAGATTTGTATTCGTTTTGTTCCATAAAGACATTGCGGCCGATGGGCCGAAAACCAAAGCGTGGGGTGGCCATGAAGGCAAGGACTGGGGGCGAATAAAGTGCAGTGTCACCGTGTGCGCCCTGTAGGCGTGTTTCTCTAGTGGAGGTAGGTTCCACCCGGGGTAGAGTCGAGGAAGGGCGCGGTAGCTTGAGCCATTCGGCAACGCCCCGTTTCCCTTCCCCGCTCATCAAACCGGACGTGCGGATTTCCCGCATCCGGCTTTCCGGGTGGCTTCATTGTAAGGCCCACGACGGGACACAGGATGCACGCGTCTGAGCTGGCGCACACCGAGTTCGGCGAAGATGGTGCTTCGCGAGAACGCTGATGTGCCGCTGTTTTGCTCCTTGTGTCGTTTGGCGAGGAAGTGCCTCACGCGGTCAACGACATGATGATCGGCCGCCTGATACGTCAGCGACAGCGAGCCATAGCCGAAGTAGGCCGACCAGCCAGCCAGAAGGCTGTTCAGTCGATCCCGCACGTCGGGCCATGATCCCTTGTTGCCGGGCACCAGCAGATCGCTCACCTTGCCTTTCAACCGTTGCAGGCTCCTGGCGGACGGACTGGCGCCGAGATAAAGGCGGCCATCCTTGCTATGACGATGCGGACCGAACGTGTAGCCGAGGAAGTCGAAGCGCTCGGTTCGAGCTTCCTTCACCGAGGTTTTCGCCTCGTTGATCGTCAGCCCGAGCCTTGTCATCACCGCCTTCGTCCACGCCAGCGCCTCTGCCGCGTGGCCGCGGCTGAGGATGACGAAGTCGTCGGCGTAGTTGACGACATGCGCCCTGAACGCCTCGCCGCAAGCAGCAAGACGCCAGTGCTTCAGGAACCGGTTCATGTAGAGGTTGGCCAGCAACGGGCTGACGACACCACCCTGCGGCGTGCCGAGCCGGTTGCGCTTGCCACCCATCCTGCGCCGGGTTCCATCCTCGCCTTGTTCCTCGACCGGCACTTTGAGCCACATCCGGATCAGATGCAGCACATGCCGGTCACAGGTACGACGAGATACCGACTTCATCAGTTCAGGGTGCGGGATCGTATCGAAGTACTTCGACAAATCCGCATCCACCACATCCGTATACCCTCCAAGCAAGTGCTGGTGCACCTGCCGGATCGCCTCGGCGGCGCCCTGCTGGGGACGATAGCCGTAAGCAGTCCTTTCCAGGTCCGCTTCGAAGATCGGCTCGAGCACAAGCTTGGCGGCGGTCTGAACAACCCGGTCCCGTATCGTCGGGATGCCGAGCGGGCGTTCACCGCCTCCCGGCTTGGGGATGATCACCCGCCGTACAGCCTGCGGCCGATACGTCTTCGAAGCGAGGTCCTTACCCAATGCCGCCAGCCAGTTCTCGACACCGCCCGCCTCGATCTGCGCAAAGCTCATCCCGTCAACACCCGATGCACCCCCATTCTCACGGGCACGCAACCAGGCATGGTGCAGGATGTCTTCACGGTAGATCTTGTCGTACAGTGCATAGAAGCGGAAGGCAGGCTCCGCCTTCGCCTTGCAATACAGCTTTCTTTGAAGAATCCGGATCCGTTCGGGCGTTGCTAGACGCATCGTCAATCGCCTCCACCTCATCTTTGCCGAAAGCACACCACAAGTCAGGGGCCTTCCCTCCACCGGCATTACCCGGTCTCGACAGTACTACGCCCCTGTCCGACTCCCGCCCGATGCCGCTGTCCTGAATGACAGCGTTGAGGACGCGACCCCCGCACCAAACGGGTCTCCCCCGATTACGCCCACCACCTTGCCGGCGTGCCGTGCCCACTACCCCGGTGAACCGGACGGGTGCAGATGTCGATTGCTTCCCCCTCCGCGCGGCCTTCCCCGGTAATCCGGCGGGTCGGCGCTCACATCTCGACTTTCGAGGCCTGCTCAGGCTTTACTCACATTACGGCCCACCGGCTCGCTCAACCGCCCAGGGCGGCCTTTGTCACGAGGCTCCGGCCCGCCCAATTACCCGGACAAGCCGCTCGTCTGCTACCGGATCAATCGACAACTGTCCGGGTGGAATCTTCCTCCACTGGTGATGTACACCGTCGGGGCGCACGAATTACGGGGACAGTTTACTTAATGAGTTTTGATTTCGGCCCACGTTTCCGCGGTCGCAGCGGCCGGCCTGTGCGGGCCTCCAAATCTGCGACCCAGGCGGCCGCTCCGAGCGGCCGTCCGGTGGACTCGGCGAGGCGAAGAGCGTTGGCCGCTGCCTCGTCCTCCTCGCTGCCTCGTCCTCCTCGCTGCCGAGGAGATCAGCGAAGTGCGGGAAGCGGTCGAGCACCGGGGCGAGTTCGGTCAGGCCGTCGCTCTCGCCGCTGAGATGGGCGCGGACGCTCGACCAGGGCCACTCCTCGGCCTTGGCGACGAGTCGGGCGCGCACCGGGTTGAGGCTGACATAGCGTAGGGCATGCGCGAAGTGGTCCTCGTCCATCGCCACCGAGCCGAAGCGTCCCTGCCATAGGTGTCCGGTCCAGCGGTTGCGGGCGTTGATGCGCGCCGTGTAGCGGCGATGCACTTCGCCAAGCAAGGCCCGCAGGCCGCCAGACGCGTCGGGGATGACGAGAAGATGCACATGATTGGGCATGAGACACCAGGCGACCACACGCGTGCCGGATTTCGGGGCGTAGAGGCGCAAGAGATCCAGGTAGGCCCGATAGTCGTCATCGCCGAAGAACACTCTCTCGCGCCGATTGCCGCGCTGCGTGAGGTGATGAACGGCGTCGGGAACCACGAGACGAGCTATGCGAGCCATACTACTATCATAGCTGGAATCGACTAATTAGTAAACTGTCCCCGTAATTCGTGCGCCCCGACGGTGTACATCACCAGTGGAGGAAGATTCCACCCGGACAGTTGTCGATTGATCCGGTAGCAGACGAGCGGCTTGTCCGGGTAATTGGGCGGGCCGGAGCCTCGTGACAAAGGCCGCCCTGGGCGGTTGAGCGAGCCGGTGGGCCGTAATGTGAGTAAAGCCTGAGCAGGCCTCGAAAGTCGAGATGTGAGCGCCGACCCGCCGGATTACCGGGGAAGGCCGCGCGGAGGGGGAAGCAATCGACATCTGCACCCGTCCGGTTCACCGGGGTAGTGGGCACGGCACGCCGGCAAGGTGGTGGGCGTAATCGGGGGAGACCCGTTTGGTGCGGGGGTCGCGTCCTCAACGCTGTCATTCAGGACAGCGGCATCGGGCGGGAGTCGGACAGGGGCGTAGTACTGTCGAGACCGGGTAATGCCGGTGGAGGGAAGGCCCCTGACTTGTGGTGTGCTTTCGGCAAAGATGAGGTGGAGGCGATTGACGATGCGTCTAGCAACGCCCGAACGGATCCGGATTCTTCAAAGAAAGCTGTATTGCAAGGCGAAGGCGGAGCCTGCCTTCCGCTTCTATGCACTGTACGACAAGATCTACCGTGAAGACATCCTGCACCATGCCTGGTTGCGTGCCCGTGAGAATGGGGGTGCATCGGGTGTTGACGGGATGAGCTTTGCGCAGATCGAGGCGGGCGGTGTCGAGAACTGGCTGGCGGCATTGGGTAAGGACCTCGCTTCGAAGACGTATCGGCCGCAGGCTGTACGGCGGGTGATCATCCCCAAGCCGGGAGGCGGTGAACGCCCGCTCGGCATCCCGACGATACGGGACCGGGTTGTTCAGACCGCCGCCAAGCTTGTGCTCGAGCCGATCTTCGAAGCGGACCTGGAAAGGACTGCTTACGGCTATCGTCCCCAGCAGGGCGCCGCCGAGGCGATCCGGCAGGTGCACCAGCACTTGCTTGGAGGGTATACGGATGTGGTGGATGCGGATTTGTCGAAGTACTTCGATACGATCCCGCACCCTGAACTGATGAAGTCGGTATCTCGTCGTACCTGTGACCGGCATGTGCTGCATCTGATCCGGATGTGGCTCAAAGTGCCGGTCGAGGAACAAGGCGAGGATGGAACCCGGCGCAGGATGGGTGGCAAGCGCAACCGGCTCGGCACGCCGCAGGGTGGTGTCGTCAGCCCGTTGCTGGCCAACCTCTACATGAACCGGTTCCTGAAGCACTGGCGTCTTGCTGCTTGCGGCGAGGCGTTCAGGGCGCATGTCGTCAACTACGCCGACGACTTCGTCATCCTCAGCCGCGGCCACGCGGCAGAGGCGCTGGCGTGGACGAAGGCGGTGATGACAAGGCTCGGGCTGACGATCAACGAGGCGAAAACCTCGGTGAAGGAAGCTCGAACCGAGCGCTTCGACTTCCTCGGCTACACGTTCGGTCCGCATCGTCATAGCAAGGATGGCCGCCTTTATCTCGGCGCCAGTCCGTCCGCCAGGAGCCTGCAACGGTTGAAAGGCAAGGTGAGCGATCTGCTGGTGCCCGGCAACAAGGGATCATGGCCCGACGTGCGGGATCGACTGAACAGCCTTCTGGCTGGCTGGTCGGCCTACTTCGGCTATGGCTCGCTGTCGCTGACGTATCAGGCGGCCGATCATCATGTCGTTGACCGCGTGAGGCACTTCCTCGCCAAACGACACAAGGAGCAAAACAGCGGCACATCAGCGTTCTCGCGAAGCACCATCTTCGCCGAACTCGGTGTGCGCCAGCTCAGACGCGTGCATCCTGTGTCCCGTCGTGGGCCTTACAATGAAGCCACCCGGAAAGCCGGATGCGGGAAATCCGCACGTCCGGTTTGATGAGCGGGGAAGGGAAACGGGGCGTTGCCGAATGGCTCAAGCTACCGCGCCCTTCCTCGACTCTACGAAATCAAAACTCATTAAGTAAACTGCCCCGTAATACCAGTCAGGAAGCTTCTCGTCACGCCGAATCGAGAAGCTCTGAATCGGCGTGTGCAGGGGTCCCGGTTCGACAACTGTAAAGTGGCCGCCGTTTAGTACATTCAGACATTCTTCCGACAGATTGACCATGTAGCGGCACTAATTACCAACTTTGAATATCGACATGGTATTGTATTTGTTGCGTTCGGTCATGGCATCGACGCCGCAATATCGGCGATCGACCGAACCAGAACGAGCGGATCATCTCGCGACGGCAGAAATCCTCGGCGTTGCCAGAATGCGGCTGCTTCGAGATCGACAGCGTTGACGAGCAACGCGCGGCCGCCAACAAGATTTGCTGCGGTGATGCAGCGTTGCAGGGCATGTTTCACCAAGCCCGTCCCGATACCGCGGCCGGCCCAACCAAGGTCGGTTGCGAGCTGGCCGAGCAGTAGGCACGGCACAGGGTCAGGTGGCTGGCCGGTTCGGATGGATCGCGGCAGGGCGTTCGGGACAACTGCCGTCGGAGCCAGACCATAAAAGCCGACCACTCGCCCTTCGTCGTGGACTACGAGGACGACGGTGAAGCCCTTCTCCTGGTTTGAAAGCGCCCGGGTCTTGAGCCAGTGATCGAGCGAGGGCTTACCGCAGGAGAACGCCGAGACGTCATGCGCTGCGGTGAGCGGCTCGGGGATCGAGAGGCTCAAGGCTCAGCTTTTTTTGCAATGTAGCCCGGCTCCCAGGGGGCAGAACGCTTCGCCAACTCGACCATCTCGGGAATAGCGGCTACGGGCGCTGACAGGATGGCCATGAATTCCGCAAAGCCTTCCGCACTCATGCGGATCAGACGGTTTTCCATCAAAACGTCCTCGGCCGCTCGAACGGCGGCTTCGCGGACGAAGTCAGTACGGGAGCGGCCGCGCAGTCCGGCGGCGCGGTCGATCATGGCGATGTCCGCCTCGGGGAGGCGCATCGAAATCGGGTGTTCTTTGCGATCAGCGTTGATGGCCATCGATCATCTCCGACGGAGAACATAGGCCGTCGTAGTGCAAAATACAATACGAGATTCGACCCCAAATCCGCGGCCTCAACCGAACTGGCCAAGGCGGGTGGGGAATGGGTGGGCTTCGTCCGGACCAACCCCCTCGGAACGAATTGCACCATGGCCGAGAGCGGTGCCTCGCCCTCGCATCAGCATCTCGACGTGCTCGGCCACGGGGTTGGCGGCGTCGATCAAAGGCACATCGACCCGCTTGAGGATGCAGCCCCCGGTGACGCCCCCGACGCGATAACCCACAACACCGCGATCGTCGCTCCGAGTTGCTCGGCGACACCGGCGAAGCTGTGCCGCAGGCTATGCAGCTCCCGGCCGCTGCCGCGTCGGCGCCGGGAAAGCCCTATCTCGATGCCATGACCGCAAGGCCGGCGCCGACCATGACGCCGCCGGCGGTTCGGTTCACGCGGCGCACGACGGTGGGTGTCCGGAGCAGTTTGCGGGCGCGCCCGGCCAGGATGACATGCCCGCCGATCACCACCGTCTCGACCGCAAGGATGACGGCGGCCAGCGCCGCGACGTGGCCGGGCGTGAGCGACGATCCCACGACGTTCGGCAACAACGCGATGTAGAACAGCGGCATTTTCGGATTGCCGAGATTGAGCGCGACGCCGGTCGCGAAGATCGCCAGCACGCCGCGCCGTTCGGAGGTGGGTTGCAGCGCCGGCACCACCGGCTCGGCCGTCCAGAGCTTGATGCCCATCCAGATCAGATAGGCCGCACCGGCATAGCGCAGGATCGTCATGACGATCCCCATTTCGGCGGCGATGATCGACAGGCCGAACGCGGCCAAAGTGAGGAAGATCAGGATGCCGGCCACGGTTCCGGCCCCATAGGCGATGCCCCCGGCCGCGCCATGCGAGATCGTGCGCGCCACGATCGTCATATTGTCCGGGCCAGGGCTGGCGGCGAACACGAAGAAAGCCGCGGCGAAGGCGAGTAAGGTCGAAATATCCATGGGGAATCCCGGAAAGTCATGCTTGCTACCGGGCTTCCAGCCTACGCGCTTTTCTCTCCTATGAAAGGGGAGGATCCGAAAATCGCCAGGATTTCCGCGACAGGACGCGGCCGGCCTCCTTCAAGTCTCACGGCCGCGGCCCGTGATGTCACACGAAACATATGCGCGGGCAGGAAGTCATGACATTTCGCTGCAAGAGGAGCAGCGTCGCGAGCCGGGGAACGATGCCGCCGCGGCGTCTTTTATAGGGAAGCGGCGTGATGTGTGGCATGCCATGATAACGCTCCTCCTCACCACGCCTTCGCCACCGGCTCGACCATACGGCTCGACGGTGGCCGCTCGAACGCCTGAGGCCGCCATGCTCGACCACGTCACCTTGCGCACGCGTGACCTCGAAGGCACCCGCGCCTTCTTCGAAGCCGTCCTCGGCCTCATTCCCGGCGACCGGCCCGATTTTCCGTTCCCCGGCTACTGGCTCTACGACGGAAGCGAGCCCATCGTGCATCTCATTCCGGGGCAGGGCGGGGCGGCCGATCGGGGCGCCGAGGCCATCGACCATGTCGCCTTCCGGCTCGCCGACCATGACGGCATGCGGCGCCGGCTCGACGGAATGGGCATCGCCTATTCGCGCATGGAACTGCCGGACCTTGGCGAAAGGCGCCTGTTCGTGCACACGCCGACCGGAATCCTCCTCGAACTGGTCTTCCGCGAGGGCAAGGCCGGACCGGCCTCGGCGACATGATGCCGGAAGACGGCGATTGCGCTCGCCGGAACGTGATCCCGCCTCCCGATCGCCCGTGATAGGACCGGCGGAAGCCTTTTTCGGTTCATTTCAGCACGATACGGGAGCGATCAGTGAAGGTTGCCATTCTCGACGATTACGCCAACGCGGCCCTGACGCTCGCCGACTGGTCGACGGTCACGGCGCGGGCGAGCCTGCATGTCTTCAACGATCATCTGGCGGATGACGAAATCGCCGAGGTCCTCGCGCCTTTCGACGTGATCTGCACGCTGCGCGAGCGCACCACAATTTCGGAAGAACTCATCGCGCGCCTGCTCAATCTGAAGATGATCGTCGTGACCGATCCGCGCGTCACCACCATCGACTACGCGGCGGCGACGGCTGCGGGCATCCTCGTCAGCGAGGGGCGGGCGCCCGATTCCCTGCCTTATTCGCCCGCCGCCACGCCCGAATTCGCCTGGGGCCTGCTGCTGGCGACCGTCCGCCACCTCGCCGCCGAATCGCAGCGCCTGCGGCAGGGCCAATGGCAGCATACGCTGGGCCTCACTTTGGCGGGACGCACGCTCGGCCTCGTCGGCCTCGGCAGGATCGGCACGCGCATGGCACGCTACGCCCAGGCCTTCGACATGAGGGTGATCGCCTGGAGCCGGAATCTCACCGACGACGCGGCGCGGGAGGCCGGCGCCGTGCGTGTGGACAAGCAGGACCTGTTCGCGCAGAGCGATATCGTCAGCATCCATTATGTCCTGGGCGAGCGCAGCCGGGGATTGGTGGGAGCGCGGGAGATCGCCGCGATGAAGCCGACGGCCTATCTCGTCAACACCTCGCGCGGACCGGTCGTCGACGAGGCGGCGCTGGTCGCCGCCTTGCGGGAGCGGCACATCGCCGGCGCGGGCCTCGACGTGTTCGACGAGGAGCCGCTGCCGCGGGACCATCCCCTGAACGGCCTCGACAATGTGACGCTGACGCCGCATCTCGGCTTCGTCACCGAGGACAATATGCGCCGCTTTCATGCCGGCGCCGCGCTCGCGGTGGCCGCCTATCTCGACGGCAGGCCGGCGCATATTCTCAATCCCGAGGCGCTCATGCATAAAAGGCCGTCATAAGGATTCGCGGGGGCGCCCCACCGGGCAGCCTCCGTCACAGGGAGCGACAGGGAGCGGCCATGCAGGATCTCGTTTTCGATTGGGACAAGCTCGAACCGCGCACCGTCATTCCCGGATTCCATGGCCGCTTCGTCCATTCCGGCGCCATGACATTCGTGCTGTGGAAGATCGATGCCGGCGCGATTCTGCCGGTCCACACCCACCCGCACGAGCAGGTCGTGCACCAGTTCGAAGGCGAATTGGAGGTGACGGTCGAAGGTGTGACCACGGTGCTGAAGCCCGGCATGGTCGCCGTCGTTCCGCCGCATGCCACCCATTCCGGCCGCGCGCTGACCGATTGCCGCACGATGGACGCCTTCTACCCGATAAGGGACGATTACAGGGCGCGGGATGCGGCGGGCAGCATCCTGCAGGCAGCCATGACGCCGTCGGCTTCGCACGGCCCGGACGGCGCTTCCTGAGCAGCCCGTCCGTTACCCGAGGCGCCGAAAGGCCCCGTCATGCGATGACCCGGGTGCGCGGACGTCCCGTCCGCTCTTTCGAACCCGCAGGCACGACGGTCCCCCAAGAGCGGACGGGACGTCCGCGCACCCGGGCGGAGTTGCGGCAGCTCAGTTGACGGGGGCGATCTGAAGCCTGGCGATGCGGTCCGCCGTGTCCTGCGATCCGGCCTTGGCCGCGGCTTCATAGAAGCCCCTGGCCTGCACGGCATCGGCCTGCGCGGCATCGTGGACGATGGCCGGATCATAGGTCTCGGCGAGCGCGAACAGGGCCCGCGCGTCGCTGCCCGTCCTGTAGGCCGCCAGGGCCGCGCGCGCTTCGTCGACATGGCCGGCCGCCAGGAATTCATGAGCGCTCTGGACCGCCTGATCGACCTCGTCGACCTTGATGGCGACGGTCGTCACGCTGTGGCTCAGGGGCTGACGGTCGGCGCCGGCGGCCTGCTGGGGCGCCTGCACCGAAGCGGCGGGAGCCGGCTTGGCCGCGACCACGTTGGTGCCGGAGGAGGGGGGAGCCGGAGGCGCGACCAGCATGCCCAGGGACCGCAGTTTCTCCGGATAGCCCCAGAAATAGCCCAGCACGGCGATGATCGCCGCGCCGATGACGAGCGAGGCGAGGAGGGCGGCGGGTATACGGACGCGGCCGGTCGAGCGTGCCTTGGCCGCGAAGAGGGCGTCGTTGGTGTTGACCGGACGGGTCGGCGCGAACTTGCTGGCCCGCTTGGCCTCGGCCGCCGCGGGAGGGGCGACGCCGAAGCGCGAGGTTCGCCGGGCCGGCGCCGGGAGCGGGACGACCGAAATGCGGGCATTCGCCTTGGGCTGCGTACCGAGCGGCTGCGCCGTGGCGGAGCCCTCGCCAGCCTTGTCGGCGTCGTCGGCCGCATCCTCGTCCTGCTCGTCCGTCGTCTCCAGAGACGCCGCTTTCGGCATGCGGGGCGACGTTTCCGTCTTCCAGTCGAGTTCCTGGGCGATTTCGTTGAAAAGCGCTTCACCGAAATCGATGGTGCGCGCGGCATTGTCCGGATCGGCGGCCTCTTCGGCGCGGGCCGATCCATTCGCCTCGTTCGCCTTCTGGGGCGAAGCGAGCGCGACCAGCCGGCCGAGCGAGGGATTGACGCCGCCGGTTTCCGCGGACGCCGCTGCCGGACCGGCCGGGCGCGGCGGCGCGCCGCCGTCCCGCTGATTGGCCGCCTCCGGGACTTTCATCCTGGGGTCACGGGCAGCCGACGTCGATGCGGTCGAACCATTCGCCAGACGGGAGGACTGCGCCTGGGCCTGCTTTTCCTTCAACGCCTGCGCCGCGAGGCGCGCGTTTTCCATGTGGCGCTGAAACGCTTCGCGTACAGCAGCCGCCAGGGCTTCGTCTTTTTTGACAGGCTCGGCCATATCTTCCCCACCAAAACGCTACGATGCGCCTATGGTCAAGCGCAACACGGAGACTCCTCCTGGAAGCGCCCTAATGATAGCGTCCGGCCCTCTGCTTGCGCAAACAAATTCTTTAAGCATTTGTTAAGAGTTGGCTAGTTGGCATTGCGCCGCCACGAGCAGAATCGCGCATTTGTTGCAACCATGGTTTACGGCAGCAGCCGTGAAGGAGTTCCCGTGTCGATCCAGAGCCAATCCCCGCGTGTCACGGCGCCCCAGATCCGCCAGCGCAAGGGCAAGGACCCCATCGTTGCGCTGACGTCGTACCACACGCATACGACCCGGATAATCGATTCGTATGTCGATTTCATTTTGGTGGGCGACAGCCTCGGCATGGTGATGCACGGCATGGAGACCACCCTGCCGGTGACGCTGGAGATGATGATCCTGCAGGGGCTCGCAGTGATGCGCGGGTCTTCGCACGCGCTCGTCGTCGTCGACATGCCGTTCGGCTCCTATGAGGAGTCGCCCGAGCAGGCCTTCCGCAACGCCGCGCGCATCCTCAAGGAGACCGGCTGCGGCGCCATCAAGCTCGAAGGCGGCGAGCGCATGGCGCCGACCATCCGCTTCCTGACCGGGCGCGGCGTGCCGGTGATGGCGCATGTCGGCCTCACGCCGCAATCGATCATGGCGCTGGGCTCGTTCAAGGCGCAGGGACGAGAGGAAGAGGATTGGGGCCCGATCGAACGGGACGCCGCGCTGGTTGCCGACGCCGGCGCCTTCGCGGTGGTGCTCGAAGCGATCGCCGAGCCGCTCGCCGCGAAGATCACGGCGCAGCTGCCGATTCCGACGATCGGCATCGGCGCGTCGCCGACCTGCGACGGCCAGATCCTCGTTCTCGAGGACATGCTCGGCCTTTCCGACCGCGTGCCGAAATTCGTCAAGCGCTTCGGCTCCCTCGCCGGACATATCCGCGAGGCGGTCGAGGGCTATGCCGATGCGGTGAGGAGCCGATCCTTCCCGGCTCCCGAAAATACCTACGGCATGAAGAAGGCGCAGCCCGCCAAGTCCGAATAGGGGGGAGGGAGGCGATTGGAGGGTCGATCCCCGATCGACCTCTTCCTTTCCGGGCGGCTCGGCGTTTCCGAGAAGGGCGATCGGTGATCGCCCCTCCGTCGTCGCGTCAGCGCATAGCGGGCGCCGGAAGCGCGCTTTTTCCTATTGGAAGGCGACCTCGTTGAAGCTGCGCAGCTTGCGCGAATGGAGCTGGCGCTTGTCGGTCTCGCGCAGCAGCGCCATCGTCTCCAGGCCGATCGCCAGGTGCTGCGACACGCGCTCGCGATAGAAGGAATCGGCCATGCCCGGCAGTTTCAGCTGGCCGTGCAGCGGCTTGTCGGACACGCACAGCAGCGTGCCGTAGGGAACGCGGAAGCGGAAGCCATTGGCGGCGATGGTGCTCGATTCCATGTCGAGCGCGATGGCGCGGCTCTGGATGAAGGGCAGGTTCTGCACGGTGGAGGGGCGCAGCTCCCAATTGCGGTCGTCGACGGTGGCGACGGTGCCGGTGCGCATCACCCGCTTGAGATCATAGCCGGTGAGGCCGGTGACGCGGCCGACGGCGGTCTCGATCGCGATCTGGATCTCCGCCAGCGCCGGCACCGGCACCTCGCGCGGCAGGTCGGCGTCGAGCACCTGGTCCTGCCGGAGATAGGCGTGGGCGAGGACATAGTCGCCCAGCATCTGCGAATTGCGCAGCCCGGCGCAATGGCCGAGCATCAGCCAGGCATGCGGACGCAGCACCGCGACATGGTCGCTGATGTTCTTGGCATTGGACGGGCCGACGCCGATATTGATCATGGTGATGCCGGAATCGTCGGCACGCTTGAGGTGGTAGGCCGGCATCTGGGGCAGGCGCAGCGGGTGGCGCCCGTTCGCCGGCTCGCCGCCGGCCGGGGTGACGACGTCGCCCGGCTCGACGAAGGCGGTGTAGCCCGCGCCCAGCGAGCCCGCCTCGGCGCCGTCGGAGGCGGCGATGGTCGCCTGCGCCAGGCGGACGAACTCGTCGATGTAGAACTGGTAATTGGTGAAGATCACGAAATTCTGGAAATGGCCCGCCGACGTGCCGGTATAATGCTTCAGCCGCATCAGCGAGAGGTCGATGCGGGGCGCGGTGAAGAGCGAGAGCGGCTTGGCGTCGCCCTGCGAACGCACGTCGATGCCGTTGGCGATGCGGTCGTCCATGATGGTGAGGTCGGGCACGTCGAAGACCTGCGGCATCATGGCGAGGCGGGCGAAGTCGAGCCCCTTCTCGGCGTGGAAGTCCTCGCCGAGGGCGAAGTGGATCGGAATGGGCGTCGAACTCTCGCCGATTTCGATGTCCACGCCGGTGTTGCGCAGGAGCAGCGCGAGCTGCTCCTCGAGGTAGCGGCTGAAGATGTCGGGCCGCGTCACCGTGGTGGCATAGGTGCCGGCATCGGCGATGAAGCCGAAGGGCGTACGCGCGTCGAGTTCGGGCAGGCGGTCGCTGCTGATGCGGATATAGGGATAATGGGCGCGGATGCGGTGGCCGAACTCCTCACCCTTGGCGAAGGCGGTGAAGGCCTCGCGCAAGCTGCGCGTGCCGGTTTCGTAGAGCTGCGAGATCGCCGCAACGGCCGCTTTCGCATCGTTGAAGCGGCGGGGGGCATTGTTCATCTAATTCTGTAGCCGGAAGACGGCTCTCCCTTTTCGGCCTTCTAATGCAGGCTCGGTGACACCGCAACGACCGCGAGCCCGAAAGGGCGCCGAAAGTGGGCCGCGCGCTCAATGTCACGCATTGCAAAGAAGTTCGCGCTAAGCAGGCAGCGGGCATGCCGGCCGGGCGTGACCCCGGAGGCGAGGCCATGGCGGCGAAGACGTTGTTTTTTCTCATCGGACTGGCGGCGGGCGCGCTGGCGGGGTTTTCGGAGCCGGCGATGGCCGAGGCGCCCTCCGGCGCCGAGCAGGCGCAGCGGCTGCAGAGCGCCGTCGATGCCATGCAGAAGGTGCTGGTGCCGGGGCCGGGCACGGTTCCCCTCGCCGCCGGCGCGGGCCTCCGCGTGCCGGCGGGGGCCGCCTTCGTCCGCCAGCCCGAGGCAGGGGCCTGGGCGGCGGCCTCCGGCTATGAGCCGGACAAGGACCTCGTCGGCATGGTCACGCCCATGGTGGAGGGCGCGAACTGGGTGATCTTCCTCGACTATCACCCGGGCGGCCATGTCTCGGATGCGGATGCCCGGGCCTGGAACGCCGATGCGCTCCTCCAGGCCCTGCGCGCCAGCACCGCGCAGGGCAATGCCGGCCGGGCGAAGCGCGATCTGCCGCAGCTGGAGGTGACCGGCTGGCTCGAAAGGCCGGATTACGACGCCGCGGCCCATCGCCTGATCTGGGCGGCGAAGACCTCGGAGATCGGCGACGGCGACGAGCCCGGCTCCGGCAACATCCATGGCTTCGTCCTCGGCCGGGACGGCTATGCCGAGATGACGATGGTGGCGCCGTCCGAGGAGATCGCTTCCTACACGGCGCGGGCGAGGGCGGTCCTCGCCGGCATCGCCTTCGGCGCCGGCGGGCGCTACGAGGAGTATGCCGGTGCCGGCGCAGGCGAGCGCAGCATTACCGCGCTGATCAGTCCCGCCATGCCGGCGGCGCCCTCGCGGCCGTCCTGGGAGACGCTGCTGCGGACATGGCCCTTCGGCCTGGCCGTCATCTGCGTCCTGCTGCTGGTCGTCCTGCGTATCCGCCGCTTCAAGCGCCGATAATCCGGCCTCCGGCGGCCATTCCTTCGGGTTTGGGGCGCTGTTTGCTTGACGCCGCCGACCCCGTCCTCTACGCCGATGCCAATCTGTCGCGCCGGGGCTCCGCCCTTGCCGCGAAACCGGAATGGACGGGTCTATGACCGATATCTTCCAGGAAGTTCACGAGGATATGCGCCGCGAGCGGGCGCAGAGGCTCTGGGCTCGCTACAGCAAATATGTCGTCGGCGCCGCGCTTCTGGTGGTGGCGGGCGTCGGCGCGTGGACGGCCTACCAGCGTTACGCCCAGCAGCAGGCCGACGCCGACGGCTCACGTTTCCAGGACGCCGTCGCCCTTTCGCAGGCCGGCAAGACGGCCGATGCCGCGGCGGCGCTGAGCCAGATCGAGAAGGACGGCACCGGCGGCTATCGTTTGCTGGCGCGCTTCCGGCTCGCGGCCGAGACGGCGACCGACAATGTCGCCGACGGCATCAAGGCCTATGATGCGCTGGCCGCCGACGGTTCGGTCGACCCGCTGCTGCAGGGCCTCGCCAAGATCCGCGCCGGCTATCTCATGGTCGACGACGCCTCCTATGCCGACATCGCGGCCAGGATCGAGCCGCTGGCCGGCGCCGACCAACCGTGGCGCCATTCCGCCCGCGAGATCCTCGGCCTCGCGGCCTGGAAGGCGAAGGATCTCGCCAATGCCTCCAAATGGTACCAGGCCGTGATCACCGACAGGGATGTTCCAGCCGCGCTGCGCCAGCGCGCCGACGTGATGCTGCAGCTCATCGCCTCCGACCAGCCCGTCAAAGCCGGATCGTGACGGTCCAGGCCATGTCCGCGTCCATCGCCATCGTCGGTCGGCCCAATGTCGGCAAGTCGACCCTTTTCAACCGCCTCGTCGGGCGCAAGCTGGCGATCGTCGACGATCGGCCGGGCGTGACGCGCGATCGGCGCGAGGGCGATGCCCGCCTCGGCCATCTGAGCTTCAAGGTGATCGACACGGCCGGCCTCGAGGTTGCCGAAGACGCTTCGCTCGCCGGCCGCATGCGGGCCCAGACCGAGGCGGCGATCGCGCTCTGCGATCTCGTCCTGTTCATGATCGATGCCCGCGCCGGCCTCACGCCGGCCGACGAGCATTTCGCCGAGGTGGCGCGCCGCTCGGGCAAGCCCGTCATCGTGGTCGCCAACAAGACCGAAAGCCGCACCGGCTTCCAGGGCGCCTATGAGGGGTTCTCGCTCGGCCTCGGCGACCCCGTGCCGATCTCGGCCGAGCATGGCGAGGGCATGGCCGACCTTGAGGAGGCCATCGCCGCCATCCTTCCCGCCGCGGCCAACGAGGCCGAGGAGGATGTCGCCGATACCGACGCCGTCGTCAGCGGCGAGGAGGGCGAGGAAGAGGCGATCGTGCTCGATGCCGGCATCGCGCGTCCTCTGCGCGTCGCGATCATCGGGCGCCCCAATGCCGGCAAATCGACGCTCATCAATGCGCTGATCGGGCAGGACCGCCTGCTCACCGGGCCGGAAGCCGGGATCACCCGCGATACGATCTCGGTCGACTGGACCTGGCGCGACAAGCGCATCAAGCTGTTCGACACCGCGGGCATGCGCAAGAAGGCGCGCATCGAGGACAAGCTCGAGAAGCTCTCGGTGTCCGACGGGCTGAGGGCCGTCCGCTTCGCCGAGGTCGTGGTCCTCCTGCTCGACAGCGCCGCGCCTTTCGAGAAGCAGGACCTGCAGATCGCGGACCTGGTGGAACGGGAAGGGCGGGCGCTGGTGGTCGCGCTCAACAAATGGGACCTGGTCGAGAACCGCAACAAGACGCTCGCGGACGCCAGGGAGATGTTCGAGCGCCTGCTGCCGCAATTGCGCGGCGCGCCGCTGGTCACCCTGTCGGGCCTCTCCGAGCAGGGGCTCGACCGGCTGATGGAGGCGACCTTCCGCGCCTTTGCGACATGGAACCGCCGCGTGCCCACGGCCAAGCTCAACCGCTGGCTCGGCGGCGTGCTCGAACATCATCCGCCGCCGGCCGTTTCCGGTCGGCGCATCAAGATCCGCTACATGACGCAGGTGAAGACGCGCCCGCCGCATTTCGCGGTGTTCGGCAACCAGCTCGACGCCTTGCCCGAAAGCTTCCTGCGCTATCTCGTCAACGGACTGCGCGACACCTTCGACATGCCCGGCGTGCCGATCCGGCTCAGCATGCGCTCGTCGAGAAATCCATTCGATCGCAAGAGCAAGAGCAAGTAGCGGGCGGCACGAGGGCAAAATTGCGATTCTGAGGAATCGCAATTTTTCTCCAATCTATTGGATTGCGCATTGCGAGGGGCGGTCGACCGGATCGCCGCCGCCTATTTCACGGCCGGCGGCTGTCTGCGGACATGGCCGAGACCCATCTGCTTGGCGAGGGTCGAGCGGGCCTGCGCGTAGTTCGGCGCGACCATGGGATAGTCGGCGGGCAGCCCCCATTTCGCCCGGTAGTCGTCCGGCGTCATGCCGTAGGTGCTCGCGAGATGGCGCTTGAGCGACTTGAACGGCTTGCCGTCCTCCAGACAGATGATGAAATCCGGCGTTACAGATTTCCTGATCGGCACGGCCGGCTCAGGTCTTTCCTGCGGGGCGTTCTCCGGCACCTCGCCTCTGGCAAGGCGCGTCAATGCCTGGTACACCTCGGCGATGATTTTCGATAGATCTTCCTGCGCGAGCGAGTTGTTGGAAACATAGGCAGCGACGATATCGGCTGTGATGGAAATGTTGTTGTCGTCCACTGTCCGAATCCCGGTGAGTTGCTGATCTCGACTGGACACACGCTTAGAACGGCGAAGCCGGACGAAACAAGCCGTTTGAGCGAACTTGTTGAAGTGGCGCGCCATATTTGTGGAGCCCTCGCTCCGTCCCACTCTTTGCATCGGCGGATCGCTCCCTGAGCGGATATCGTCCTGGCCGATCTCGGACGGCGTGCAGGGGGCGCCCGAGGCGCTGATCGCTTCGCCGCAAACGGCGACGACGCGGAACCTGATCGCAGCCGTGGCGCCGTTCCGCCCATCCATTCGGCTGCATGAATAATTTTCACCCTTTTTACGCGCATTGCCGGGGGATTCGGCGGGAGGCATGGGGGGCGAGGTTATCCACAGGGGTGGGGATAAGTGGGGACTGGCGGGAGGACTGGGGCGTGAAGGGGGGATGGAAGGGGTGTTTTGGGGTGATTTTGCGGGGTTGCAAGGGGGGAGGGTGGTGCGGGGGATTTGAATGTGACGCAATTGCAAAAAAGCGGATTGAAGGGTGTTGACAGGGGGA